>CAZRVZ010000106.1:0-3415 GCA_964603655.1 uncultured Pseudobdellovibrionaceae bacterium
TAAATAGGCCAAAGCGTATAGATTAGCCACAAATTCATCGAAGGCTACCGCATTGGCATGTTGAAGTTTTACTCTAGAGCTAAGATAATTATGACCATTCTCATGAACAGGAATGAACCAGCGGTCCGTTGAGTTCGCAGCTTTAGATTGCACATTACGTCTAATGATCGCCGCTTCTTCAATGTCATAACCCGCATTGGCCAAAGTGGCCATCTCTTTATAAACGTGGGCTTGAGTCAGAATACTCTGAAGGGTGCGAGCAAATCCTTCCTGATTAAATTTACCTAACTCATATTGCTGATCAACAAGCGCGGCGGCAAAATACGCGGAGGCAAATACGGCTTGGAGGGGAGAATCCGCCCTCAAACCGGCTGGAATGATGCCTGAATAGATTTGGAGACTAAGCTGCTCAAAGAAATCACGAGACTGTTTGGCCAGATTCGCAAATTTCCGGGAGCGGAAGTTAATTCCAGCCCTGGGTTCGTCAACGGTCTTCAGGTAAACAAACCGAATCACAGCCGTCAACAACTTAACAACAGCATCGGGATAACGCTTATCAGATTCTAAGAGGTGCAAAGCATCGTTTAAATCCAAACTGAGCAACAATCGAACGACGACAACGCTCCTGGCCGGCTCAACCGCCGACTCACGGATAGTTCTTACAACTAATGATCCATGGGCTCCTCGAGCCAGCCGGACCAAAATGCGGTAAGCGCTGGCAACGAGCAATTGCACATGGATATCGGCCACGTGGCTCACCTGGTCCTCACTGGCCCTTAGACCAAAATCAATCAGGGTGATAACCACTTCGCGCAACAGATCGTCTGACACATTCTCGATACTGGATAGAACCTGACTCGAACTATAACGATCCTGAGATTCACCATTCTTAAGCACGCCCAGTACAGCTCGAATGGCATTTACATCGCCTTCTCGCATTTTTCTTCTCAATGAATTTCCCGCTGCAATACTAGCGCTGATGTTAGTATTAGTACTGCTCATTGTCTTGATAAGGTTTTTGATAGTATCGGCATCATTGTTTTGGGCGGCCGCCAGAGCTCCTCCCATGAGAGCGGCCATAGCCAAACGTCTTCCGCTAATAACCCGACGGGAACCGGCCGCCAGCGCGAGGACCAGGCCAACAAAGATCGCAGCGGCGATCATGGCGGCGTCCGCCAGGACGTTATGAAGAACCTGAGCCTTGGCGGTATCGTTCTTGGTCCAATTGGCTTCCACTAAACCTTTTCCTACGCCCGGATTCCAGGTGACGGTGCCGTTAGACTCAAGCCGGTTCACCAGAACCACTCTGGTCACCGCATCCGTTTGGCCGATAATTCTAATTCTATTCGGCGTGTTCTTGGCGGCATCTCTGTAGTCTTTTATTTGATCGACCTTCGGTGAATAATAAATATAGATATCGACACCGGCTTTGTGATCAGAAATAAAGCCGATGGTTGGATGTTTACCGTCAACATCATAGATGCGGGCTTCACCGTGACGATTAGAGGCATTGACCCGCTGCGAGTTCTTAACCCCCATGCCGCGATAAACGGTAATCAGTTTTTTGAATTGCTGTTTGAGTTGAGGGTCGAGTTTTTCTTGGGCAAGAGCAGAAAGAGGTTCTTCAAAGGAATTGAAACTTTCCATCATCGTCAATATGCCGCCCGGATGGAAATCGTACTGGCCGACCTCACCCCAGACATCCAATTCTCCCGGAATGCCTTCGGCGCCTTCCATAAATCTCAAGACATTATTGTTGATTCTATTGGGAATCGCGTTCCCTAGTAAATTACTAACAAATGGCTCTTCGGCTCTGAGTAAACTCTGAGAAGCTTTGCGCAATTCTTGCCGAAGAGCATCGTTTTCTATATCCATCCCTAATCTGCGAGTTAACACGTCCCAATCGGCAAAGTAGCTACCAAACTCTTTAATCAGTTCATCCTTGTCGGTTCTGACCTTGGGATAGCCATGGTCTTCCAGCCATTTAGTAACGAATTCCTGAGTGGGCTTACTTAAGCCATTAAAGATTTTTTCAACCCGGTCTTTAAGGGCAGTGGTGTAGAACAATCCGTGACGAATCTCATGGATAAGCTTTGCTTTATGCTCATTCATCCATTCCTTCTCTTGGCGGTAATAATCATAGGTAATGGTGATAACCGCCACATCTGTGCCTTCGAAGGTGCCGCGTTTCAAAATTTTGTGATCAACCAATTCATCTCGGAATTGCGCTTCTTCTGAAGTTAGTTTCATACCACTGCCGTAAATCTTCCCGAGATCCTGAGCCCGGAAGTCATATCCTTCAAAGTTACCCCGTCCTTCGATGATTTCTGCCATTCTGCTGACGGCAAGGTTTTGTTCGAGGCCGCTGCGAAAGACCTTCAGATAGATCTTGCTGGTACCTATCTGTGCGATGGGCTGTTCAACCGGGCCCTGCTCGCGGGTCGACGGCGTTGTCAGAGCCATCAATCCTTTATCTCCACGAACCATGACATCGAGAACTTCCCCTTGGCCATTCTTTATTTCCTCCGCTGTCAAAGGACGTGAGGTGATCGTTACCTGTAACGCTTTAAGCTGTTGTTGTGTGACAGTGACAACCAACTGTCCTCTTCCACCTTGCGCGCCGCCATTGGCGTTAGCGCTGTTAAATAAGTACGGCGACTTCTTGACTTTCGCCGGTTTAGGTTCTTGCGGACGAGCTGACGGGAAGCCATCAATAGACATCACTGTAACTTTATACTTGGTCAAGTCTTCCGTAACGACGGTATATTTTTGATAAGCAGCCACGCCTAAGAACCCGGCGATATGAATCATCAAAGAGGCCAGGAATGCGACCGCTCTTCTCTGGCCCAATGCTTTATACATCACCCAGCCAATCACAATGGCCGATATGCCAGCAGCGAAGAGGAGAATAGCTGTCGGCAGAGTGCCGTGAAGGATGATGGTATTATTGACCGGAACTAAGGATTGGCTATGACTCATTGCGGCAGCTATACGTTGAATGCCTTCTTTGAAAGTTGATGCTTTGTAGACGTAAATCACTGCCCCAATGATGGTGACAGCGGCCCCCGCCGTGAAACCAAAAACCATCCAGCTGCTCATCGCAGCCTGACTCAAGCGATGAGCAGCTGGGATCTCTTCAGTTCTGTAAACCGTAACTGTGGGTTGTGTAACGGGGAATTCGCCGGTCTTCGAGGGCCTGCTGGAAGATGGCGGCAATGATACCGTGCTGATTGTCGATGAGCTCCTCCCAAGTGCTCCTGAGGCCGTTGCGGGAATAGATCCGGCCGCTTTTGTTGAAAACCAGAAAGAGCTTGGTGCGGCCGCGCTCATCGCGAGCCGAACCGATAAGACAGCCGGCGTGCGGAACATCGACAAGATGCTGGAAGCTAACACCTGGTACTGTTTGGTTAACCAT
>CAZRVZ010000107.1:0-13251 GCA_964603655.1 uncultured Pseudobdellovibrionaceae bacterium
CGAATTTGTACCCCCTAGCGAAATGAGGGGCGAAAAAACAACCCGGTACCCCCCCCCCCCCCCCCCCCATCATGCAAAGGGGTAACGACTCCTCCCTTCCATGAAAGACTCGCTCAAGGTGACCCACGACCTCCGTTAGCAGACGGTTATCGTGAGCTCCGGCGAGGACCGTATGATCCCATGAAGAGCGTACGTCGCCTCTTCCGAATCGGAAGCCGTATGCCGCAACAACTCCGCGAATTCTGTGAAGTCTCCCACCGTAATTCTTCCTTTGGTGTTCTGCGTAATACCGAACGATTCATAGACCGCGCGTAGCAGCAGGGAGCACCGGTCGTGGGTCATACGGTTAGTGATAGCGATCTGCGGCGGGGCAAGGGAGACTGCAGGCACGAGTAAGACGAGGGGTAGAGCTAGAACTGTCCCTAAGCGGACCATGTGGGAATCATACCTGAATTCAAGAGGAGTACGAGAGAGTCGACCGAGAGAATACGCCTTGGTTAGCGCCGAAATTCCACCGTGACGGACTCAACTTCAGAAGATCCCTCTTGGAGAAGTACATTTACCTGCACGAAATCGTTGATCCTGAAACCAGCACTACTGGGCTCTCGATTGAGGATAAAGAGGAATCAGCCGGGAGAATCTTCCGACTGTTGAAACTCCACTCTAAGCAGACGGTACTCTCCGCCATTCGTGAAGCAATCCACGCCAAAAATTGGCGAATTAAGTTCGTGGCGTCACTGCTTGCGCCAAGAAGTGAACACATCGCCGAAGAAGTGAGCCCGCAGCGTCAAGAGCTTCTCGATATCGACTTTATCCCGCGAGAATTATCGGAATATGACCCCAACCGACAGCGAAATCCAAAGACTCCTTGCGTGTCTTAAGCTGCGTGCCCCAATGGATCAGATCCCCGAAGAGGACCGCCAATCCGTGGGACGCTTTCTTCAAAAAGAAGCGGCGGCGCAGGAACAATACCGAATCGCACGAATCCTTTCGACGTGCGGGCTCAAAGACAAACAGATGCGCACCTTCGATCAGCTCGATTGGGACTATAACCCCAAGATCCCTAAACAAGAGATCCTGTCCTTTAGAAAATCTGATTGGGTGGAAGAGGCAAGAAACCTTGTTCTCATCGGCGACGTCGGCATCGGAAAATCTCACGTCGTCAAATCGCTCCTTTACGATGCGGCTCTTAAACGATACCCAGCACTTTTTATCAGCGTCTTCGATCTGATTTCTAAAATCAAAACCTCGCCAGCGCCATATAAACGAATCGACTATTACGCCAAAGCCATCCGCGTTCTCTGCCTCGACGAATTGGGATACACCTACCACAGTAAAGAAGACACCGATCTGCTCTTCCAGATCATATCCAAACGATCGGAAGCGCTTCCGACTCTCGTCACAACGAATTTATCTCCAAAGAAATGGGGAACCATATTCTCCGGCATGGCTGCATCGGCGATACTTGACCGCCTCAGCTACAAGGGAAAGTTTTTAACATGGGATGGGAAATCTAAACGACCGCCTGAAGACCTACAAAATTAATTCTGCAAGTAACCCAATCGCGCTGCCAGACTATACCAAGTCGCGATCTATCCATACGTGTGTCTCGGGTGGCTCCGCCCTCCGCGCAAATTGGCCCCCTTCCGACCGCGCCCTACATAAGAACTGCTGACTCCATGAACCACCTCCTGCGATAGTCTTTTAACAGTTCTCAGAACATTGAAAATGTGGGGAGCGTAGACGATGTACAATCAACGGGTGGGGTAACTGAAAACTGCCCGCAAGTAAAAGAAAGCTAAAACGGAATCTCATGCATAACCTAAAAATATTAGCTTTTACCAACCACTCGCCTTTTTGTGTCCACTCACTTCGAAAGCAAGGCGGATTCCCATGGCGCGCAACAGTTTAGCAAGACTTTCGTAACGGGGATTACCCCTTTTTGACAGCATTGTGTAGAGGTATTCGCGATTGAGCCTAGTCTTTTTGGCGAGTCGGCTGATTCCATGTGCTTCAGCTACGTTTCTCATCGCTACCAGGAAAAGTTCGGGCATGTCCGCTGCCTCGTCAAGGCTCGCGTTCAGATACTCTACCGCCTCCGCTGGATCTTTAAGACTATCAATAAGATATTTTTGGTAGTCCTTGGCTTTACTCTTTTTATTTTTCATTGTGTTCACTCCGATACTCCTGAAAAAATAGTTTTGCGCGTTCGATGCCCCTCTCCTGAGATCCCTTGTCTCCTCCACAAAGGAGGAGAACGACCGTCTTTCCAATTTTTCCGAAATAGCAACGGTACCCTGGTCCAAAATCAATTTTGAGTTCCATTACCTCACCTCCCACCGACCTACACCGTCCCATGTCTCCAAGTTTGAGCCTGTCTATTCGTGTTCGAATAATGGCGCGACCCCTGAGACCCTCCAGCCAATCAATAAAGGGCTGCTTTCCATTCGATCGCTGGTAATATTTGATTTCGAACACCAAACCCTCTAACTTGTATTGTATGTTATAACAAACACAAAAACCAAGCGAAGACTCCACCTTGCGGCCACGTTCGCGCCGTAGGCAAAATAAGGCCAAACTTTCAGAAAAAGCCGGTTAAATTTCTTTTCAGATTCCTTCGCTTCCTTCCGGGAGAGGAGCGTATATTGTTAGTGTGTGAGAATTTTCTTGATCTCCTGGAACGCCCCATTCCACGCGCCCTGTTGCCACTTTCTTGCTTCTTGCCAGTGGGCGCTATCTGACCAACCCGTGTGTCGGAAATGAATAGCAGTCTGCGATGGTGAAACATTTTCGAAAGAAACGCTTGCCCATGTGGGCAGTGGTTCAACATTCATTATGTCGGCAAATGGAACTGCGCCCTTCCACTCAAAGGCTAAGAGTTTATTGGGTACAATTGTGGTTATTTTGCAGCCGATTGTGCTGTTTTCATTGGGTGTCTGTGGGTTCCAGAAGAGTTCGTACGCTCCTCCGATTTTCGGCTGCACATTCGCCTTGACTGTTAGCCAGGTTTCCAGCCTCTGGTTGGAAGTCCAGTACGACCAGGCATCAGCAACTGGGATGTTCCATACGTCGTCGTAAATTATATCTCTCGAATTCATAGCAACCCCAAAGGAAGGAGCGAATATAATCGCCACCGAACAAAGCCATTTCACCAACTTATTCCACGTCTTCATAACCATCGGAGATGTTTGATTGGCTCCGTCTTGTCAAAATGAGGTGTTGGCGAGAACGCATACCCATAAAGCTTCAAGAGAAAGAAGCTGTCGAAAATTCGGCAATCCAATGGCCAATCTTACCAACAAATGAGGCTCCAGAGCGTTCTGCTATATCTAAAAAAAATGGTACTTTAGTCAGTTTGGGTTTTACCGAACTTCAAAACTTCCATCCTCTTTGACAAAAAAATGGACTGGAAGAGAGGTCTCTTTCTTCCTAAGGAGCTGGGAACGAGCAGGCTGATTCACTACTTGCCAATATGCCGAAGAAGGAATCCGATCGCTCTCTACCTGAGTAAGTTTCGGAAGAAGAGTTACCCGCAACTTAAAAGGAGCGTTGACGACGAATCGAGCCTTTTTAGTTTTGTCTATCATTACGTCGATGTAGGCACGAATTAGCTCCTCGTAGGAGAGAAACTTCCTTTCGTCAGAAGTGCCGGTTAACTGCAAGGCATCTATGGTTTCCAATACAATCTTATTTCCATAATCGCTGAAAACCTCAATTTTTCTTTCGTAAAGGCCGGAGCGCTCCCCATTATAGGATAAAGAAACACTAAAACCATCGGATATGGATTGAACGGACAAGCTCGAGATATTGTGGAGAGAGGCTAGGAGCGACGAAAGGGCACCTTCTCTAGACTTGCGATCGGTCTCCTCATGTCGAGTCTGTTGTGAAATTCGATGCAAACGAAGATAGATTGCGCCTGCAATGATCCCGGCAACCAATAGACTGGCACAACCAAATATCAAACGCTTATGGGAGGTCGTTGCCCAGGTTTCTTCTGCGTGAGTTTGAATCACCAGAGAAGTCACAAGACCAAAAACTCCAGCTAACACGGACAGGATTCCCAAAATCTGGAAGACTCCCTGCGGCCATGCAGAATCACCAAATAGAAATAGCCAGCAGACACCTAATCCGAAAATAAATGTGCTTCCAGCGACTAGGAATCCAAACACAATGCTCAGAGGCAGAAAGGAAATAATAGAAGAAAGCCGAGCCATTCTTTCGTAACTATAGCAGCCCCCTGTACTGCTCTCAAATGCTTTTCAGAACTCTTACTCTTCTGCTTGGACTTTTTCGATGCATCGGAGTGAAGGAACCCCCAAAGATGTTAACGAGGCCTATTGCAAATAAGTAAAAATCTCACCTAAAACACATGAGCCCCCGTCCCCGTCGCTCGCCTACCGTGGCCTAACGCCGGAGGGTTTTAATTTTCTACTTTCCAGCCTTCTCGCGTCTGAAAGCTTTTGGGTCACCCATAAAACCCATGAGTCATTCCCTCCGGTCACTTCTTCATTAGTTGCGACAAGCGGAGCCCAGTAGGGATCTCCTGATCTGAGAAACATCAAGTAAGAGTGTCCGAGCTTATAGTCGTAGGCATGGCACCCACCGCAACCGGCCGCGCGGGAGCAATCGAGCCCCTCATAGGGTGGTAAAGCCTTCATTCTCGGCGAATAATCCGCGATCCGTCCTTTGACACTGAGGGTTTGCTTTTTCAGCTGACCCTTTAAAACTTTGGAAACATTGAAATCAACCGTTCCCATTTCACTTCCCGTTCCCGGTTTGGAGCCAACGGTCCGAACAAGAACGATCGTGTCGCTGCTCTCGGTCATCTCAGCAACGGAAATTTTTACAGCGCTACACCCCAAACCCGTTCTTGCGGTCGAGAAGAGGAATGAAAATAGGAGAACGGCTTGCCAGTGTTTCAAGTTCTTGATTATCACCCCAACACTGGGCGCTTTCAAGAAATCAAGCGCCGCGGTTCAATTTTTGAATGGATAGTCGTCACCCAGGGCAAAATCGGAGCAGAGTTGTATCCTCAAGAGCCATTTGGCCATTTTAAGAATGAGAAACTGGGGAAAATCCGGGATACAGAAATAGGTCAGCAAAGGCAATGAACAGGAATGGAAGCAGCGCGAAGGAGAATATGGGCCTTCGGAGAAAGAAATGCTTTACAGAATCCCTATTCCTCCGCGTCCCAATTCCAGAGTCCTTACTTGGCCAATGAAACGATTGATTGCTCCCAGCTGCCTGAAGCAATTTCTTTTCTAGTAGTGAAAACACAACCTATTGAATTGCCATAAAAAACCCGGCTTCCATCGCATTCCAGCGAAAGAAGCCGGGTTGCCATTGGCCAAACCGCTCCCTAGCCCAAGGGCGGCAGTCTGACGTGCTGTCATCAGGGCGTCAAGATAGTGTTCATTGAAATCGGGATCACTCTCCGCTCGGGCGAAAAATTCATTCACAGGGACACCCGTCTTTTACGCTAGTCCCTCAAGCTTAGCCGTGAGTTCGCCCAACAAAGATTTGTGTCGCTCGTAAGTGGACGGGTGCGAAGCGCATCAAGATAGGGTTGCCTCAGTGGACCGGCCTTCTCACTTTCAGGTTCAATCTTCATGCTTCACCACAATAACAGAAAGCGGAGACGCCCCCACGCCACCTTTAAGAACCCTTCGATAAATTGATTCGTCACGCGAGAGTTGTGGGCATCTTGGGGCATCGCCAGGTTGGAAAGACTACTTTTCTTCAACGAGTGGCGAGGGAGTATGTAACGTTGGATGACGAAGACACCCTTAGACAAGCGTTAGCCTCGCCTAAGACATTCGTCGCTGCGATGAAAGCCAACCGGTCTGGGATCGATGAATGCCAGCTGGTTCCCGGAGTGTTTCCGGCCCTTAAGGTTCGTATTGGGACAACCCAAATACCGGGACGCTTTATTTTGACTGGTTCAGTACGGTTTACTAGTCGGCGAGCAATTCGGGAATCATTGACTGGGCGAATCTCTAACCTTGAACTACACCCTTTTGTCGTAACCGAAATTCAAGGGCAGCCCAATAGTTCATTTCTACTGGATGCCTTACGAAGCCCACGGATTGAGGGCTTGATGCAAGTGCCTCTAGCCATTCGTACGTCGCAGGGCGTGTTGGGTATTATTGGGATCCAATCGCACAGCGATATTAACATCTCGCTCAAGCGATCAGCCGAGAGTTTTCTCAAGCGCTACAACCATTCGAAAGTCGTCTTTGTGACGCGAGAGGGGACCTGCTCAGAAACTATAAATGATCGTATCGGCGTTTTCCCGGCTCAAACGGCCCTTTTCTAATGAACCCACCAAAAGTGTATTGTCGGAAGTCTCACCCGAGACATTGAAACGGATGTATCGGGAACTACCGATGGAATCGAGGGTAGGTTCTCAAGGCTGGCAACTCGAGCCAACTAGTCTTTTTTTTGGGTCGCACCGGGGTATTCCCGTCGATTCCTAAACCTGCAACAACTGCCATAGTTTGTCCGGACTCAGGTTTGACAGCCTCTTTCAACTAGCGGGACTTCCCACCCGCGACGTATCGGCCTATGGCCAGGCTCCCGGTTACGATGGAATTTTATCTGCTCCCTGGCCCACACTACAAACCCTCAAGAATTATGAAAGCTCGAATAACGCAGTGACGCCGTCACTAGCCATGCGGCCAGAGTGGGCAAAATTTTTCGAGAATTACGATCCGACTCGCCATTCGTCGCACCAATAGAGACGTACAGAGAAATTTTCTGTCAGCAATCAGCCCCTGCGGAGCCGGTAGATTTATCCAATGATCAAATGATCATAAATTTCATTGTAACTGGATTAAGCATTGGAGCCGTGTTCGTTTTTGTTTAGGACTCCTATCCATTACGCCCTACGCAGCCTTAGACAGCTGGGCGGGCTCTGCCTTACGTCGGCTGCCAAACAGGTTGAGTAGGTGACGCCTCAATTGAGGGGTGTAGTACTCAGTTAATCGATAACTTAGTAGTCCCCACAGAGTGGCCAGACCACAGATGCCGCCGGCCGCGACAACGTAACGTATTTCGGGCTGCCACCTGGGGCCGGGAAATGCTGCGCGAATAAACACAATCATGGGCAAATGAGTCAAATAGAGTGAATAGGAAATGCTCGAGAACCGGTGCGCCATCTTTAAAACCGTGGTGGGCAAGGTGGGTTGTTTCCCCAGGAGGGCAAAGCAGAGGATCATCGTGAATAGTCCGACGAGTTGCTGTGTATATGAAGTGGGCGCGGCGCGGGAAATGGCTAGTGCTCCCAATAGTAAAATGGCGGCTCCGAAAATAAATGACTCGCGCATCCAGTGATAACGACGGGAATAGGCGGCACAGAAGGCACCCATGAGCCAGATTATAAAACCGCCACCAAAAGATCCGGCCAAGCGGTACGTGCCCCACAAAATCGCAAGGGCGATAATCCGAGTGGATAAACGAAAACCGCTCTTTAGCGATAATGCCAGTGCCGGAAAAGCAATATAGTACCAAAATTCATTGCTGAGGCTCCAGAGAGCCCGGTTGCTTCCAGCGGTAGGGTTAGTTAACCCTTGGAGGAAGACTGCGTTGTCGAAATAGATTTTCAGCGTAGTGACCTGTTCTATTCCAATCGGGATGACATTCGAGCCATGATTGATCCCGCCGTAAATATTGTCGCGGCCAAACACTGCCATGCCAAGAGAATCCAAGAGATAGGTGGTTAGGAGCGCCGGCCAAAGTACAATGCATAACCGCGACAGACGCGCAATCAAATAAATTTTCCATGACCACCGCCCACCATTGATCGTATTCAGCGCGCGGCCACCGACCAAAAGTCCGCTCAATACAAAAAAGATCATGACCGATTCGGCTCCCAGTCCGGTGATGAAATAGAGCGGATGGTGCCACCAACCAGGACTCTTGATTTGGTAGTAATCGACAAAAAAAAGGTTACGGGCATGTCCAATGAGCACGAGCATTGCTGCAACGGCACGCAGCAGATCGATTTCCGGCACCAAAACTCGGCTGGAAGTGGATGAGCTGGTGGGCATGAATTTTGAGTTGTTTAAAGATCCGGCAAAAAAAAGGGAACCGCGGGGCTGTAGCGCCTTTTACAACATCTATCTAAGAAGTGATGGTCCGAGAAGAAAGTTTTAAGATCCCGCAGGCTCCGCTCGGGAAAAACTGGTAGTACTCATTAGTAGTGTATCGCTATGACGCGCTTCTTGAATATCTGCGGTGCGGCTCCCGTGGTCAGAGGCAGGTGCCTGGTAACCCGAGCGGAAGTAAGTATCTTTACGGACTACGCGACTAGCGATTGCTCAATGCGGCTAGGCAGTCGGCCATTATAAATTTGACGCCATGGAGCTCGTGCAATCGCAGTTTTTATTTTTATCGGAGGACTCGCCAACCGAGCACGCATCGTCTGCGGAGACGTTACCGCACAATTTGGCGCTCCGGGCAGTGGCAGGTCAGTTTTTTCAAGCCAACGAATCGCTGCCGAGTAGCGGGGCGTACACCCGCAATTCGCAAAGCCTCGGCACCGTTACCGAGATTGTCGAAAGTATGAAGCGTGTACCCGGTCACCGAAAAAATGCAGTATTACTTACTCGCAGTCCTTTACCGGATTCGCTGAAACCTTACTGGGGCAGCCACCCGATTAGTCGACAAAATGTGGAACTCATTAAAATCCAGGTGGAGCTGCAGAGGGCTGCAGAGTGTATTATTGACGCAAATTTACGGTTATGAGTCGCAGATTTTGGCCAATGGCCACGGGCGCTCGGAGGCCCAAGCGCATGCCCGCGTGCTCTCGGGCGATCGCAAGCGAAACACGAATAAGCGCAACACGTCGGTCATTGAACGGGGCCGTCGCATCGCTGCGACTGCCTCTTTTGCGGAGGGTTACCGAAAATTTATTACCGAATACCTGGACTCAATCGAGCAGTGTGGCCTGCCGCCGCACCGCTTTTTGGAAAGGTACCTCGATAACGTGGAATCAATTCCGCCCATCGCACCCTAGTGTCATCGCCATACAGTGTGAAAACCGATTCGCATCCGTGGTGAGCTCTGCCATACTAAAATCCCATGACCCAACTCAGCCAAGGCATCACCCGAAGCGCTGCGTTTTCACTGGTCGCCGGGAGTATGATCGGGACCGGAGTTTTTTTAAAAACCGCGTCCATGGCGCAACTTCTTGGCTCGGGGACGGCGGTGCTTGCCGCCTGGGGGGTGGCGGGGGTGCTGTCGCTCATGGGGGCGTTGGCCTACGCAGAGGTCGGGAGCCGTTTCCCGCGCGCCGGGGGTGAATACGTCTATTTGCGCGAGGCTTATGGGCCCTTCATTGGTTTTCTTTACGGCTGGACTCGTTTTTGGATTGGATCGCCTGCGTCGGTGGCGGCTTACGGCGTGGGGGCCGCGTCGTTTTTGGGCGCAGTGGTACCGCTGGGTGAGATAGGAGGGAAAGGGCTGATTGCGCTCGTTCTGGTTTGGGTTTTCACGCTTTTAAATTGCCTCACGGTGATTTTAGGGGCGCGCGTACAGACTTTTCTGACGTTTCTCAAGATAGGTCTCATTCTCGCAATTACGGTGGGCATTTTTTTCGCATCGGGCGGCCACGGGGATTTCGGGGGCACAGCGTTCCAAACGTTTTCACCCACAGTGCCAAGCGGCGCATCCTCCTCAGTCTTCGGCTTTGGCTCGGCATTCGGCATGGCGATGATTTCGGCGCTGTGGGCCTACGACGGATGGAATAATTTGCCGATGGCATCGGGCGAGGTCATTTCGCCCAAACGAAATATTCCCTTTGCGCTCATCGCGGGAACCTTTTGCGTGGTCGGCGTTTATGCCCTGATTAATACCGCCTATTTCTACGCGTTGCCTTTGAGTGCGATCACCACGGCGAGCTCGTCTCGTTATCCGGACGCTCTCCCCGTCGCGACGCTCGCCGCCCAAACGTTTTTAGGATTTCGAGGAGCCTCGGTCTTGAGCTGGCTCATGGTGATTTCCGCACTCGGTGCCATGAATGGTTCTATTCTGACCGGAGCCCGCGTTCCATATGCGATGGCTTGCAATAAACTTTTTTTTCCGGCGCTGGCCGCAGTTCACCCGATCACCCGGGTTCCGATAGCATCGGTTATTGTGCAAGGTATCGTCGCGAGCCTCTTGTCACTCACCGGGACATTCGACCAGCTTACGGAGTATGTGGTCTTTACGTCCTGGATTTTTTATGCGCTGGTTACCTTTTCCATCTTCCGGCTTCGCAAAGATCCCGCTACTCCAGGGGCCAGTTTTTTCGTCCCATTCTATCCCTGGCTGCCCATTTGTTTCACGATTGCTTCGGGTACGCTCCTAATAAATACCCTGGTTTCGAGTCCGAAGGACAGCGCCTTCGGCCTTGTCTTTCTCGCGCTCGGGGTACCCGCCTATTTTTTCTTTGCGCGTCGTGCGGGAGCGTCAGGGCGTCAAAGTCGCTGCGGCTAGCACGCGCCGCCCCAATTTCAAATGAACGAGCCGTGAATGAAACTCGGGCGCTCGTCCCGATTTGTCGGTATAATGATTAAGGAATTCCCCCACAATCAGCCAAAGACGCCTTTTATGGACAAACGCAAACCCGAAGACGTTAACCCAGTCGTGGATCTCGAGCGATTTCGAAAAAACAAGAACGAGGAGCGCCGGCGCGAGTACGAACGCGTGCTCTTTAATCGCATACTGGGCGTTTATAGTTTTGCCGAAAAAAATGTTTTGCAGCATATCGAAGTCATCGATATCAGTTATTCGGGCGTTAAGTTCCGCGAAGAGAATCCCGAGCGGCCGCTACGCGCCGAAGAAAAGGTGGCGCTCCGATTCTACTTCACTCCGAGCTCATATCTACGCGTCATCGTGGACGTGAAGCGCGCCATCCCATTCAAGGATGAGGATCGGGAAGGGGTGGAGTACGGCTGCCAGCTCGACAAAACAACCAAGTCATACGAAGTCATTCGCGAGCTCATCGCGTTCATGTACAAGTATTCCGAAACTGCCTGCCAGGATCACAACCCGCCCATGATCTGGTTTTAGCCAAGTTCTGGTTTTAGCCGACCAGCGCTCGGATCTGATCCAATGAAGCGACCAACTTGTGGTCCCGTTCAGTGATTAAATTGACGACCAGTCCGGCGCGCCCGGCGCGTGCCGTTCGACCTGCCCGGTGCAGATAGTTCTCAATCTGTTCGGGCAGATGGTAATTGATCACGCGTGAGACGTGTTCGAGATCGAGTCCGCGGGATGCCAGATCGGTAGCCACCAAGATATTTACCTCACCCTCTCGAAAGGCTTTCAGATTCGCGCGGCGCTCTATCTTATCCATTTCTCCCCGATATACGGCGCATTTTCGCCCGCTTTTTTGCAACTCTACAACGAGGCTATCGCATTGCTCGCGCGTGTTGGTAAAGATGAGCGTTTCACCCTCGACGGCTTTCGCCAGCAGGCTCTCCAGAATTGGGAACCGTTTTCCGTCGAAGACCTTGCGATTTTCCGTGGTGAGAGTAGGCACTAAACGGTGACTACCCTGACTCCGGATCACGGTGGCGCCGGAAAAAAGATTCACGATGAGTGCCTGCACTGAGTCCGGCACCGTTGCGCTAAAAAGCCCCAGCTGTCGATTGGGCGGGCAGGCCTCGACAATGCGGGTGGCATCGGGCAGAAAACCGGCATCCATCATTTGATCCGCCTCGTCAAAAACCAAAAGCCGAACGTCATTTAGAAAGACAAGCGAACACTTCATCATCTGAATCAGCCTTCCGGGAGTGGCTACCAGCACCTCAAACGGTCCCTCGACATTGTTTTTTGCAATGGCCGTGGTCGTGCCACCCAGTACGGTGCGTACCCGAAGGCGCGTCTCGTGCGTGAAGAGCTTCATTACCTTGGAGACCTGCTCGCCCAATTCGCGGGTGGGCACTACCACGACAGCCCTTGGCTGGCTTCGGGTTGTCACGCGGACCCCGTCGTTTTCTAAGCACTTTAGGTGGTGGAGAATCGGAAGCGTGTAGGCCAACGTCTTGCCGCTTCCCGTTTCCGCAACTCCCACCACCGATTTACCGGTGAGAAGCGGCGGGATTGCCCTTAATTGGATTTCCGTGGGTGAAACGAGTCCCCGTGTGGCGAGAGTGCCCTCCAGGGACGGGACGAGGCCAAACATCGCGAATGATTTCATGACTGGTGAATAGCCGAATGGCCGTAGGAACACCAGAGCCGATTAACTGCAGGTCGCCTGGACCATCGATGTCGCACCCCCAGTGCAAGGCAGTGCGGGCTTTAATTGGTTCGAATTAGGACAGCTCTTGCCAGGGCTACAAGTCGCATTCACTCCGGTCGGCAACCAATCCATCGCAAAGAAGCGCCCACACTGACCGCGTTGGACCGCGGGGTTGAAGGAATTGGGCGGCATCGTTCCATTGCAGGTGGTCTGCGGAGGTGTCTTCGTGCAAATCAACGTCACCCAACCCGGCGCCGCGGAGGACACCGCGGGGCATGTGCAGTTGGTTCCGCAATTGTTGTGCAAGGTTTTTTCGTCAGCCATACAGGTAAAGGTAACTTGGCATTTGTTCGGCCCGGGAGTCGGCGTTGGTGTCGGCGATGCCGTCGGCGTCGGTGATACCGTCGGTGTTGGACTGGGAGTTGGCGTGGGAAGCGCTAGTGCCCATTGGATACCGATAATAAACAGCGCTAAAATCAGGTGTCTTGCGGTGGTTGGCATTCTGTGACTCCCCTTTTTGTTAAGTCATTATATTATCATACATGACGCTTCGGGATGGGATCGCGTGGAACGTGTTGACACGATCCGGTGTTCGGTAATTGAGTTTGTGGTTCTCAAATTTTACCGGCATGCGTTTAACAACCCAGGGCGGGCTACGCGGTCCAACTCATGGCCAAAACGTTACCCGATCGGGGATAAACGTGGGTGGACCGTTCTTCCAAGCCTGACTAAAGCGCGGGAGGTATTCATCAATAGGACCGTGATCGAGGGTTAGGATGACGATGGCGACCGTCGGAAACCGCACCCCCCGGTTTCATCGACTCAACCCGAGTAAAGGCGAAGAATGAATCCAGAAAAACGGCCTGATTTTGTTTGAAAGAAACCACTCATCCCACCGGGAATCGTCATCTTCACAACCATCGCGTCTTTGAATGATTCGGTATACATTGTCTCTCCTGTACGCCCCGCGTCTGACTCAGAGCCCTAAGTCAAACCAGTGTATCAGCTAAAGGCGACATCTTTCC
>CAZRVZ010000108.1:0-7171 GCA_964603655.1 uncultured Pseudobdellovibrionaceae bacterium
ATAGGATCTTTTCTATGCAATGGGATGCCAAACTCTTCGGGCGTGGGGAACCGACCTAAGGACTGGAAAACGGACTGCACGGGCCGGTTTCTGGCCTCTCGCGGTCAGCGACCAAATCATTACGGGGCCACAGCTAGGTAGTGGTTCCTATAAGAATGCTGCTTCGAGTGGTGTTCCAACGGCAAATTGAGTCTATCCGCGGCGTCCTTCGGGGAGTATGGCCACTAACCCTCTTGAAACCTTTTCCGCGCTGGCCTAGTCTCTTCGCCGATGGCTTCCGTAATCTTAGTGGTGCACGCGCTCTGGGCCGGCTTTATCGTTGTGACGATCCCGTGCGTGCTGCTGGGCCAGGGAATCGGTTGGGGTTGGATCTTGAGTCCATGGATTCGGTCGTTGCACCTTTTGGCGACAGGCATCGTATTTGCCGAAACGGTCTTCGGCCTGCCGTGCCCGCTCACCTGGCTTGAAAACCGGCTCCGCCACAATACGGGACGTACGGGCTATTCTCAGAATGGGTGCGTGATGGATTGGTTTACGCGGGTCACCGGCCTTTCACTGCCTCCAGCAGCCTTCAATGTTTTTTATGTGTTGCTCTTTTTTGGGGTGCTTGCGCTGTTTTTCGCGATTCCACCGCGACGGGTGATGGCATCCTGACAGGGGATGTTCCATTTATTTGAGGCGGGCCCTATTTTTTTTGAGCGTCAGCTCGACGTAATCTCCGACCTTAAATGGACCGATTTTTTCCGCGGCGAGCTTTGTACTCTTTGCACAACGTTCCCAGCAACACGATGCCCTTCGATAATTTGTACAGATGTCTTTCCACTAGTTGTTTTTTTCGTTCGAACAAACACCAAGGCAATAAATCAATACCCTACCAATAGGTTAACATAAATATGTTAATCCAGGGCACAACAACTCGATAACAACGTTTCGAGAGGGAAAAATCCAACAATTTCAATCAAGACGTCAAAAATAATCCGCGCGAAGCGCGGAAGTCAGGAAAATAGTCGAATAGTGGGCGTTCACACTCTCGGGGGTTGTAATGCCAACGAGACCGGTTTCAACGCTGGACCGGCCATTCATTTTGTATCAACGATTAGCCCTGCGATCCGGGCGCTTGTTAAATAAATGCTCCCTACGATTAGGTGGTCTCGTAAGGGTTGATCAAACGTGCGATTTGATAGTTGCCACATAATTTAGCCATAATCCTCTGATAAATTCTAGGTTAACTTTAATAGCGACTTCCATAACGGGGGAAAATATTATGAAAACATATTTATTAGTTGGGATCCTGTCAGGTATTATTTCAAGTACGCTCATGATAGGTTGCTCAAGTTCCACTTCCAGTGCAGCCAAAACTTCCGCCGCCAAAAATTTAGGGGCAAGCTTCGTGAGTAAGCTAGCCCCGGGCTCTGCCTCGCGACTCGCAATTCGTTTTGCCTTGAGTGACAGCATAGCCGAATATAATGTTCAGGCTCTTGCCGATGCAGCTGTGGCCGATGTTTTGGACTCAACTGACGGTTTTACGCGAACAAGAAACTTAGGAACAGATAAGGTGGCCGATAACTCAGGCCTTGGAGCAGCCGGACCAGAATTTGTTATCGCCGTTCTCGATCGATTAGACGACCAGACATTTCATGTGGATGCAGCTTCACCGCCAACGACACTAGATAAGGTCCTCATTGCCAGCAAAGTACTTGAGGTGGTGACCGAGGCAATTGCGACCTCAGATGGATCGGGAATGTCAGCGGCTGAAAAGGAATCGTTGTTAGGTGACATGAGTGAAAGCATTGTGGATGGCCTCGATCAGGCTGGCCTCACCGATGCTGAGTTGGTGGAGTGGTCCGATGACGTTAACAGAGTTATTATTGAGAATTTAGATGAAATTGGATTTGATAACGCCACCATTATTTCTGTTGTTAGCGAAATGAGCGAAGGAGCTTCAGCTGGATTTGTAGCGGCAGAAATATCCGCCTCGTTGGCAGATGACTACATGAACAATATGGCAGCCGGCTTCGCCAGTGAATTCGTAGAAATTGGATTTACGGTAGCAGAGTTGACCTCTGGCGTGGGAGAGTTTGTTCAAGGCGCGGCAGAGGGCAGCGAATACTTGGGTCTTAATGATAGTGTCGCCGAAGCAAATGCTTACATGCAGGGATTGCTCGAACGTGTTCATACTGTAGTCGACATCGATGAAGCAGCTATTGCAGATGATATCGAGGCTGGGTATTTAGCCTCCGGTATGAGTCCGGCAGACTCGGCCTCCGTTGAGGACACCATGGATTCCTATAATCCCGTTACAATGGCTCCCGATCAAGGGGCTATTTCCGCAGATCCACACAATCCGTAGGGTCTGTAAGGAAATCTGTGTAAGTGTCCTCTTGAGCGGTATTACCCACTCCGGAACCCCATCGGAAATCATCAACTTGGTGTTCCAGAAGGAAATCCGCCTAGTCACATCGCTCCGTCCTTTTGGGCGCTGAAAATTAGTCGATACTGGCTTTCCTTTTTTCTGAACCGATCTAACGTCCACAAAACTGCCACACTTTTTCAGGATCGAAGTGAAAACACAACGCATCATTTCAATCGTAATTGGGGTTTGAGTCCATGGATTCGGTCGTTGCACCTTTTGGCGACAGGCATCGTATTTGCCGAAACTTCAATGTTGTTTATGTGTTGCTCTTTTTTGGGGTGCTTGCGCTGTTTTTCGCGATTCCACCGCGACGGGTGATGGCATCCTGACAGGGGATGTTCCATTTATTTGCGGCGGGCCCTATTTTTTTTGAGCGTCAGCTCGACGTCCTCTCCGACCTTAAATGGACCGACTTTTTCCGCGGCGAGCTTTGTACTCAAGGGCTCTACCGTTAACCAATACTGATCGCCGGGATTCCCCTTAAACTGAAACTTACCGCCATCGGTGGTGGTTCGAGAAATCTCAGCCCCGTTACCTGTGCGAAGGACCACGGGGGTCGGTGGACACGGAAGTGCTAGATTGATTTGGCTATCGGAAACACTGCACCGTCCGCCGACGAAACTGTTCTTGAGCCACGCGGGATCCACAAGCGCCCGCACCAGTGCATAAACCGACATTCCCGCAAAATCACCGTACTGGTTTTGATATGCTTCCCGAGTGTAGGCCAGGGAATCGTCCTCGGGTTTTTGATTTCGAAACACCGTCTCGTCACGATGTCTTTTACCGGCGCACGAGACCAATAGCAGAAAAACTAAACAGCTGAGGGGGAAAAAAAAGGAGACCCAATTCAAAAAATTGATTTTTTTCATCTGGCGACGAGCGTAGCCCGATCAATCGCCCCGCGTCAAGCGGGCGTTAAGCTCAGGAATCTCCTCTGCCCTTCACCCTGCTTTTTTATCCTGGCCCGACCGGTCTGGGCGACTCCGCACGTCGTGTGGCGCAGGCGTTTTTCTACGGCGACCGCCGAAAACAAACCAGAGCATGATAATGGCGGTGGTTCCGATCGAGAAATAGATCAGTGCGACGGACCATGCCGCATAGGAAAGGTACCGCTTCTGATAGCCTCTACAATCTTCAATGGCGTTAAACACCAGGTGATTCGACAGGTGGAGTGACCCCGGGGCCCGCTCTCTCAGAAGGGTTGTTGCCTCGAGAAGTCGTGTATTGGTATCGATGACCTCGATGCCACGTCGCATGTGGTGAAAACGGCGATCGATTTCACCGAACCACGCGGGAATTGCGCTGTCGAAACGGTTTCTCAGTTTCAAGAGATCGTTGACACAAAGTCGATACTCCTGCATCGACTCTGAGGTTCTCGCGTAAATCGACGGACTCCCGAATATCGAAGGGCCGGCAAGGCAAATAATTAAAAGCGATCGGATCATGAAATTTCCTGGGCGCGAATAAATCCCATCGCTGTCCACTCCTGAAGCGATCGAGTCGATTCGAGCCATAGCCCTTGTTGAAGCAGCGCCCTCGTGATTTCCACTCTTTGATTTCCGAGCAATCCCGATAAAATCAGCGAGCCGCTCACCGCGAGCAGGCGGGTGTAATCTGGGGCCAGTTCCAAGTGTGTTTCCAAGAGAATATTAGAAAGAATGAGATCATAGGGCCCCTGAAGGTCGCGGATGGATCGGGTGGACAATTGCACGCGAGAACACCGATTTTCGCGTGAGTTCTGAGTTGCGACTTCGATAGCGTTAGGGTCACAATCGATGGCGTCGATCGTGGCGACCCCGAGTTTTTCGGCGGCAATCGCTAGAATACCCGTTCCGGTGCCGACATCCAGCAAGCGAATGGCATTACGGTTTTCGAATAGGGTGACTGCGGATTCCAGGGCACTGAGCGCCAATTGAGTGCTGGAATGGAGTCCGGTTCCGAAAGCCTGTCCGGCATCCATGATAATCGGAATTCGCCCCCGAGTGTTTGCGGTGTCCCGTTCCCAGCTGGGAACCAGAAAA
Source organism: uncultured Pseudobdellovibrionaceae bacterium (assembly GCA_964603655.1). Lineage (GTDB taxonomy): Bacteria > Bdellovibrionota > FAC87 > UBA2466 > UBA2466 > JACPWY01. Next base: position 4,435 of record CAZRVZ010000108.1, read on the forward strand.
AACTCTTTCCCGAGAGGTTGAGCCCGAAAGGTCTGTCTGTACTTTATTGACCAATCTTCTTCGGCGACGGGCGAAACTCTAAACCGCAACGATGGGAGCGATTCCAGATAGCTCGCCGCCTTAGCGGTCGCGTCGAACTGGGATTTGCCCTGGAAGTAGACTGTCACCGATGCATTTATCTGGTTCTCGACCGAGCCCTCGGCCCCAAGCTCGAATAATCTGGAAACAATTAATTCCTGATTTTCTTTGATCTGCTGGAGGCTGAGCTCATACCAATGTATTTCATCACTATTTTTCACGGAGCTTTTTCTCGATGGCCGTCACGCGCCTAACTGCCCGTTCCAATTCGGATGGATCCTTGAGTTTTGTAATCGCCTGGTTCCAGTGTTCGCGCGCCCTCACATACTCGCCCTTGGACTCGAGCAGATAGGCAAACCAGGCGTGGTTGTAGCCGTCGTTCACGTCTTTCTGGATGGCCTTTTCGAAAGCGGCAAATGCCTGTGAGGGCAAATCGAGATTCACATAACAGATCCCCAATTCTCTCAGTCCCGTCGGGTTTTCAGGTTCTTTCTGGAGGAATACGAGCAATTCACCGCTAGCCTTTTTGTAATTCCCCAGATTTCTGTAGGCAATTCCTCTCAGTAGGGACAGTTTAGGTTGTCCTTTCAGCTCGGCGGGGAGCGATTCCATCTTGAGGAGCGCCTCGGTGAACTTTTTGTCAGCAAGCAACCCTTCAATCGTTAACGCTAAATATTGATTGGTCTTTTCCCGAGGGACCGGGCTAATGGCACCTAGGTCAATCGCCTTTTGCCAATGTTTGAGCGCCTCTTTTAACTTGCCCTTCTTTTCAAAAAGATTTCCGAGTTGCTCCAGCACGCCGACATCGGCGCGATTGAGGTTGTAACACTGGGAGAGCCATGTGGCCGCGGCGATGAGTTCGTTTTGATTCAGGTACATCACCCCGAGATTGAAACGGCTGCCGAGATGTTTTGGCCACAGGCGCGCCGTTTCGCTGAGGTGTTCCACGGCTCTGCGGGAGTCGCCCTTGGAAAGGTAGTAACGTCCAAGGCCCCAGTGGGCACGCCCGCGGCGTTTGTTGACGCTGAGAACCTGCTTGTACAAAAACGCCGCCGTGTCGAGCTGACCCCGGGCCTCGAAGAGCTCGGCCTTTACCTCCTGGGCAGAAAGACCGATGGGAGTATCCCGATTGCCCTTTTCGACCGACTCGATCGTGCTGAGCGCCTCATCGAATTTGTTCGCCCGAATGGCACCGAACGCCGACAAAATCTGGACTTCGGGCAGTGAACTGGCGCGCTTCACCCTACCCATCAAGACTTCGGCCGATTGGGGTTTATCCAATCGATAATAGATCCAGGAGCACGACAGAAGTACCTCTTGGTCGTAACCCGCGAGCACCTCAAATTGCCGGCATATCTCCAACCCCTCTTCAAGTCGGTTCTCGTCGAGGAGTACGCGGACTGGGTTTGCGCCTTTAAGATCTCCGAGTACGAGCGCCCACAGAATGAAGAGGTGCCTTCCCATCTCCTATTCGGTTCGTAAGAATCGCCCAGAAGCTTGATATGCGGCGAGTAAATAGGATGAATCACATAATACGATGAGTTAAGTTACAGTAATTATTGCGAAGTCATGGGCAAATTCCAGCTTCAATTATGTCGAAGATTTCACTTCCGCTACACCCGTACTTGCCGATTGGGCATTTGGGGGTGTTATGAAAGCGAATTACCTGGTTTCGATGGGCGTGCTAGCGACTGTTTTTGTGGTTGGCGCGGAGCCATTTATCATAGGTTCCAATTCCGGACTACTACCCTCTCGTACCGTTTGCGGCACAAATGACATGGTAGCAATCGCCAAGCAGTCGGAGATGCTGCAACAGATGGCGCGACCCACGGGATTGGTTCAGGGGCCCGGATTCCTGTGCTCGGGAACCCTGGTGGGAGCGGACCTTTTTCTGACGGCCGGGCACTGCAAGGCGGAGTGCGGGGATCTGAGCGTGAGATTCAATTTCATTTCATCGGACAATCTGCCGGGTCGCCCCGAAGTTTTTGCCTGCAAAGAGGTTATTGAAAAGGGCGACGGAAATCAGAACCTGGACTATATGCTTTTACGCCTGCAAGGATCTCCCGGCGTTGAGTGGGGCTGGTACGATCTCTCCGATCGACCACTCGCTTTGAATGAACAACTGATGATGATTCATCACCCCAATGGTTCCCCCTTAAAACTTTCGCTCAAAAACTGCCTGTTTAAAAATGAAACGAACGGGTTACTTTACCATAATTGCGATACCAATCCGGGCAGTTCGGGCTCGGCTATCGTGGCCCCGAATTTTGACGAGCCGGCACTGAGCCGACTGGTTGGCATTCACACGCTGGGCGGCTGCAATGCCGCCGAAACCGGGTTTAATGCAGGCTCCGCCATCCATTTTCTCTCCGAAAAGAGCGAAGCCATTCGCAATCTAGTTCATTGATGGGCTAAGAACCGAATTCTACCGAAAACACAATTCTTTCTGGAGGAGCTTTTTTCAGTTAAAAAAAAGAAGAACGTAGGATAGCTGTCAGAAAACGAACCCCTTATGCGTACACCGGCCGGCTTTTCACCTGCAGAAGCGCTTCGTTTCCAATGAATTCGGCGGGGATGTGCTTCCAATGGTCCGCGCTTGCTTGCAGGGCGTTCAGGAGTTGGAGGTGTGTCGAATGGCCCCCGCGAAAGCTCACCATTT
>CAZRVZ010000109.1:0-2826 GCA_964603655.1 uncultured Pseudobdellovibrionaceae bacterium
GACCGTATCGGATATTCAGAAGAAAATTCTGGTCCGCAAAGACTTCGAATAACTCGGTCGGCTGTGATTACCGTTCCCCGCCTCAGCCCTGCTTGCTGACTCCGTAACTGTTCATGCCCGCGAAGCGGGCTGAACAGTTACGAAAGAACCTCGATTTTTCAAAAAACAGATGGACATTCATTTCACGAAGGGTTAAATACTCGTCGACAACTGAGCAACAGATGCTCTGCAACATTCGTCACTTACACAAAATAAATTACAGACTCGCCGACTCTGAAACTGGGCGGTTTACGTGAGGGGATTCTAGCCTGTACCTGCTCTTAAAGAATCTCCATCAGAATCGGAACGTGACCCGCTTACGCTATTCCCAGTAAAGGAATTTGGAGAATTTGTTTTGATATCCTTTGTGGCCTTCGCGAAGGAGATAAAATAAAAACCTTGCTATTTGAAAACTTCTTGCAAAATGATTCGGCGGTCCGCACGGCAGAAAGGCCCACCCCTTCCGCATAATTCAACACGAAACCATATTTCCCATTTTTTACTGTAAAAACGAAGGGGACATTAGCCCCACCCTTACTTTCGTAATAGGTGAGAAGATATTCGCTGGGATGGTGGTAATGCGCCTGCGCCAGCAACTGGCTGTAAGCAAAACGTGCCTCGTTCGCTATAAGAGGGGAAGGCGAAAGGTACGTTGCGGTCCCCTGATCTTCAAAATAAAAAGTCTCTCCCTTTCGGTAATCTTCCCCCATAACTCGTCTTATCAAGAACATATTTTCATAGGCAAATATGATTCGCTTGAGTGAGTTGATCGATATAGAGGCAAATCGTGAGGCATCTGTGTAGGATAGCGGCCGTCCTTGTTGGTGAGCCAAGTACTTGAGCAGCAAGAGGAGGTTTTCGAATGGGACCGTCGTCTTTACGATGAGATGGATATCTCGCTGCAAAAGAGTCTGCAGGTGGCCTTTCATTTTATTGTTTCGATGGGACGCTTTTCTCAAAAATAGAATCCCTGGCAATCCGCCTCTTCCTAAAAATTCAGTCACCATGTCTTGTCCGAATTTTTCAATTCTCCTATTGAACCGACGTTCCAATTCAGCAGTCGTAAGCGAATGCCACTGCGTAAAGTCTTGCAGGGGTTCTTGGTGGATCTCTGCCACTGAAAACGGGAGGAGCTCAAGAAGGTAAATTCGCCCGGTAAGAGACTCCTTGATTTCACTTCGACTGGTGAAGCGAACGCTGCCCGTAAGAAGGAATTGACCAGGCCGTTTGTTCCTTTGAACGTGTAACTTTAATGCAGAAAACAAGGGAGGCGCCTTTTGACACTCATCAATCACTGTCGGGCTGGGAAGAGTGCTGAGAAATGCCTTGGGGCTGTGGGTTGCAATGCTCAGATTATCTTCCTCATCGAGAGTGATATAACTCTTAGGGGCAATCGCTTCCACAAGGGTTGTTTTGCCAACTTGCCTTTGACCCAGTACGCCGACCAAAGGCGAAAATGACATTGCATCTTTCAAGAGGGGATTCAGGTATCGTTTTCGTAAGTGAGGCATGGCTATCTATACCTGGTAAATCTATCAACCTATAGATGATTTTACCAGGTATTATCAATTCCGAAGCTGCTTCGACGGTCATTTTTGGATTCGATCCGCTTTCTCGAATCGCGTGTTGTGACTCATAAAGTCATGCCGACAAAATCTCACCCACTCAAAATTGAGCTCTTCGTTTCCTGAAGGTTTTGATTTTTGATTTCTTTTAATCTTTTCCTCAGGAAATCCATCGGAGTCATACCGCCGAGTGATCCGTGGGGTCTTTTTTCGTTGTATTCGGGCCCCCAGTTCGTTTCGAGAGCATGGTCCAGGGGATAGGCACCCCCGAAACTGTACCGACTATAGAGGCGCTCGTTGTCTATTCGATGGCTCCGTTCGACCTTGCCGTTTAGTTCGGGTGTGGCGACTTTGATTAACCGATGTTTGATTCCGCGTGAGGTACACTCTTGTGTGAAGATGTGTTCTGGTGTTGTGCCCCGGATGTAGCTCTCGACTGTGACGTTATTTTCCGGCAGAGTAAATTCAGTGCCGTGGTCGGTCTGCACTCGCCAAACTCTTACTCCTATCGAAGAATAAAAGGCGATTGCCTCCACCAAAAATTTCCTGGCACATTTGGCACTCTTAAACAGGCTTCCACCCAAAAACCTGACTCGGCTACACTCATCGATGGCCGTAAACTGATATAGGACCGTATCTGGATTGTCTGAGCACTCAACTTGCTTGGTGTCGATTTGAAGGGCCCCAGGAATTGGGACCTCGTATCGCTTCTTGTGGACGTTCTCTTTCTGGACTCGTCTATAACATAGTCCAAGCCTACTCTTTGCCCTTCCAACTAGGCGTTGGGATCATCTCGATGTCACTGAAGAGGAGCCTAGTAAAAACCTGAAGACCATTGAGGCCGAGCCCATCTTTGATAAGTCGACCCAGGGCTTGGGCGGCCTTTCCCTCTCGATCCTTCTTGTTCCACACGTAATGGGGGGCACGGGACTTATCTCGCAACCCGTCAACCCCAAACGCCACATGGCGCTCGTTCCAAGACCGCAACGTCCGCTCTGCCAAACCGGTATTAATTGCTGTGGCCCTGACCCCAATTCGCTCACAACTCGCCACTACCTGAACTCTGCTTTTGAACTTTGTCCCAATGTTGATTACGTTACTCTTGCGCTGACTCATTATTCACCTCGTTAAGTTATTGAATTGGTACAAACAATCAACAGCCTAACGAGTCGGAATCGGTGAGTCAGCACTTACTCCTCGACTCACCACACCGAAGCGGCAA
>CAZRVZ010000110.1:0-45597 GCA_964603655.1 uncultured Pseudobdellovibrionaceae bacterium
AGCTTAAGGCTTCTGATTGCGCCCGCATCGAGCTTCACCTTGTTGGAGCCTACCGTGATTGAGCAATCATTATCGAGTAGAACCGATTTCATATCGTTCAGGTAGCGAGCTTTAGCCATGAGCTCCGCGATTTCTCTGTCGACCGGTAATATATCCGCACTGACCATTGAGCACACAGCCAAAAACGTATACATGGCCGTAAGTATTAATTGTTTCATTGTTTCCCCCTTTATGACCCTGTTACTGATCGCTTACCCGAACCAGTAACGCGCCGCAACAACAAAATAGCGCTGCGCGTACTTTTTTTATGGCTTCGAATTTTGGCTTAGAGGCTGGCGATTAAGCCGGCAAATCGTTCGGCAATGATTTCGTGGTCGCCAGCTGGCCTTCTCACGGTGTCGATTAACGCATGGAACTCGGAAGGAATCTCCACCCTGGCCGTGTCCATGTATTCGAGTTCGGGCGCCACGAGCGCCCCGGTCGCCATTCGAATGGCTAGTGCGTGGGACGGTGAGGCATACCATCGGGGTTGCGCCAAATCATCGAGGAGCACGCCGATCACGTAGGCGACAATCGGTTTCCCGCCTCGATTCCAGTTCGATTCATTGAATGCTAACGAAAATGCCGTATTCACAGAGGCGAAAATAGCTGCGCTATTAGAAAAACCGGGTAGAGAGGCGCCCAAAAGGTGATCCACGATATCGTGGGTTCCGGAAAGGGCCAATTGTCGATGATTCATCAGGTGCGTCTGCATGACCGCACTACGACTCTCTATCTCCCACCTATTCGTTTCTAGATAGCCCACCGGCTTATCTCTAGAAAACGTGGAGTTGGCCAACCAGTCGCGAACGATCACTAATTCGAACCCCTCCAATCGATAGTGCTGTGCGACTCGTGAGGGATAAAATGTTGCAGAGTGGGGAAAGTCTTCTCCGCGGCGTGATTCGAATTCAAAAACATGGACGAGATCGCGATGCCTGGGCTTTAGCACGTGGCCATCATTTCGACTCAGCCTCAGCCCCAGTGCGCCGTTATCGATAACTAACGAAGTGTTCCAAAAAGCTGCATTCCACGGGACGTTGGCACCGGGGGCTGCAGCATCGAGGTCCACACCCAGGAAGGCGCTCAACCTGTCGTACTTTGGATTTCCCATCTCCGCTTGCACTCCCAAACAGGTGCAGAACGAAGCCAATGATGACGACTCGGAGAAGCCGAACGTAGGGGGCGAAGATTGCAATCTTTCCCGCACTTCATTCCACAGAAGGCCTCGAGTCGCATAATTGGCTTGGAGCGTTTGCATGGGCTGGCATTCTCGTTTGCCCTCAGGGCTGCTTCACGAGGACCGCCTCCAGCGCAGACAGGCAGTACTCGACCTTTTCCGGTGCAAAGGATTGGTTTACCGACACTGTTTCACCGTTAAATCGAAAGTGCTGCTTAATGAGAGCCAGGCACTTTTCTGGATCCTCCATCACATTGCATAGTTCGTTGTACGGCCCGGCCTTGGCTGTTTGGCCGAAGGGTCCGATGTTGCAATTCCCGGCGAGCTCATCCACCGCGGCGCCTCGCGGCACCGAAAGGGCCTGCGATGTCGCGGGTAGCAACATGCCGGCCGACGTGACCGCCGCCGCCAGAATCTTATTGATGCGATTGTTTTTTTCTAATGTGTTCACTATTACCTCCTGACTCAGTTGTATCTGACCCCAAATAGCTCGGTATATTAAAATGATTTTATTAATATTGTTCAAAAATATTGATCGTTTATTTAAGGTGTGTTTAAGATTGAAGCTGGGAGGTCGGTATGCAGTGGGACCAATTGAACCATTTCTACGAGACGGCTAAGCGAGTCCACATCGGACGTGCCGCTGACTTCTTGCACGTGAGCCCGTCCGGGATTAGTTACAGCATCACCTGCCTTGAGAATGATCTGGGCGCGAAGTTATTTGAAAAACGGGGCCGCCGAATTGTGTTAACGGATGCGGGTCAGCGCCTCTTAGAAAAGATTCCCGAGTTGAAAAGAAACCTGGAGGAAATTCGAAACCATGTGGCTTCGGCCGACCGAGCGCTAGACGGACATTTTAAGGTGGGAGCGGTCCACGTGTATTGCGAGCTGGGGCTTGTACCGCTGGTTAATTTGCTGCTCAAGAAACATCCATGCCTTTCACTCGACCTGTTGACACTACGTTCGGCCGATGTCGTCGTTAGAGTGCTCGACCAGTCCTTGGATTTGGGAATATGTTTCAGTCCGCAAAAACACCCTCACCTGGAGTCTCGGGTACTCTCACAGGGTCGGCTCAAGGTCTACGTGCGATCTGACCACCCGATATTTAAACATAAGGAACCACTTTACAATCTTAAGTCTTATCGCGCGGTGATGCCCAAAGCCTTTGGCGGAATCGATGTCTGCGAGTCACACCCGGTCTTAAAGGCACATGGAATAAAACCCAATGTCTCGGTATCATTCGACAGCTATGGCGTCGGGTTGAAAATTATCGCTGGAACAGACGGCTGGGGTTTTTTTCCAGACTGGCTCGAAAACACACCGCGTTTTCCGTTAAAGGCGATCGACCTTCCACCCACTTGGAGCGCGCATTACACGCTTCAAGCACTCTGGACAAAACACAGGCCGATGTCGATTGCCGTAAACCAATTGTTAACCGAGTTAACGAAAAGAAATTAAGCGCCCCGACCTACTTCTTTTCGTTCTTGAACAGCTTTCGGAAATCTCCGGGGGCGTATTTGAGCGCAGGAGCCAAATCCAGATAGCCGATGTATTCGTCCTCTGCCGCCAGCGCCTTGAATCGGTCGGCCAGTTGACTAAACCAACCGTCAAATTCAACCGTTCGCACCATGCCGGCAAACTCGGACTGTTCCGCAAGTTCTCTGAACTTGGAGATAATTTCATCGACTCCCGCATCCTCGAGATCGCCGACGCCGATGACATAACGATCCCATTGCGCACGGGGGAATTTCTCCTGTGCCTCTTTCACCTTGGCAATTCCCGATAGATAATCGGTGCCACCCAGAAGCTCGAGTTTGAAAAAGTCATCTTCGTTTTCGTGAATCGTGCCCCGAGTATCGAAGGTGACGAATCGGTACTCTATTTTCGGGTAGTGCTTTTTCAAAATCGCCTTGAGATCGTAAATCAACTTCTTGGCGACCGCGAGGCGCTTTCCACTCATGGAACCGCTGCCATCCATCATGAAAAATACCACGGCATTGATATCGGGATTGGGGTCGGTTTCAAAGGATCTCACGCGCCAGTCCTGCGGTTGCAGGCGTCGAAATCCTCGCCGTAATAGCTCGGCCCTCGAAAGGCCCTGCGATTCCGGATCTCGAACGGCGAGTTCCCGCAATAAAGCTTTTCGGGCAACCTCGTTCATCGCGGTCTCACCATCACGCCGGGCGGCCGCGCCCTCTCTCGTGCGATCGGTTAACGGAGAAATACCACCTTTCGGGCGCAGTCTCGGCAGCTCTATTTTTTCACCCAGAAACTCCGCGTAGAGCTCGGGCGGAATCACCACCCAAGAGGGATCGTTGGGATCAAATCCCTGGCCGTCCGAAGGGTCATCACCGGGTTTGTCCGATGGATCACCGGGATCACCGGGATCCCCTTTGCCATCTCCAATGCCATCGCCTTTGCCACCGCCCTCTTTTGGGTCAGGCCCCCAATCATTTTCTCCGGGGTCCTTATCCGTCTGGCCGAGATTGTAGTTGTCGTCGTCATTATAAGGATTATCGATGGCCATGACCTGCCAGGCCGGGTCTTTAGGAGCCTTCTCCGCGCCCAGTGCCTTCATCACGTTTTTGTCAAAAGCAAATGTGGGAATCGTTGCCAGCGCCTTCACCGCGACTCCAAGCTTAGTTCGCACCAAGGTTCGGTCCCCGCGTAGTGCCTGCTCCAGAACGATCGCCATCCGGCGGTTGAGCTCCATATAGTAATGGTGAATCGCCTCAGGAGCCGTGGGGGCGTGAAACAGGAGTCCCGTGGGGACGGAGTTGGCGATGGATGCAGCGATCTCGGAGATATGACTCCCGGTAAGGTCTGCCCGGTGCTGGGTTCGCCCAATGTCGATGTCGGCCAGAAACTTATCCAATCTTTCCTGAAGATCTAGGGTCAATTGGGGATCTTCATTCCAAGTTTCCATCTCCGTTTTTTTTGGCTCTGTTTTATCATCGGCCTTGCCATCCGATTTTTCAGGGGCGGGCTTTTCGGGGATGGGCTTTTCAACGACAAGCGTTGCAAGCTCGTAAACCTTGACCTTCCCCTGCGGCGATACGACCACCCTAATTTCCGTGAGGGTGACGTGATCAGATTCGGGATCATTCGGCCACCTTGGCGGCCAACCGGGTGGCAGCCGGGGCCCAAAAATCCGGAAATTATCGAAATCATCTATCGGAATTTTCCGCACCCACGTAGATGATTTCACCGTCTGTAGCTGTACGGGCCGGCCGATGATGCGCGAGTGAACGAGTAGTGTGGTGACCATGGAATCTCGCTGCAGCGGCATCGCTGCGCCAAAGCTGCCCTCGACGAATCCAAAAACCGCGTTACCCGATTCCGCGTCATTGAGATCGCTGAGGACTACGCGGGGGAAAACCCGTTCCCAATCGGCTACCTTGCGCGCGAGTTGGCGCGCCAGGCGTTCGGGATCCTTCGTCACGACCCTGTGTTGAGTCAGGGCCTCATCATCTTCGTCGTGGTCTTTGGGTGGCGGAAGGTTGGGGTCCCATTCATCGAAATTGGCTGGCCGAAGAATTCCCAATTTGTGTTTGTGAAACCACGGGCCGTCCATGGCAAATAAAATGGAATCGTATTGGTCTTTGGATTCAATCACCTCGCGGGTCACATACTCAATGAATCGACGGTCGCGTTCCAAAGGTCGAAGCTTTTGCATTTCAGGGCGATCGTTGAACCGTCGCCTGAGACTTCGGTAAATCTCACGGCCGAACCAGTACGGATTCTGCAGGCCGGGCCGGGTTACCCCCTGGTGCAGGTGCATCTGCTCGATACCGAATTTGAGCGTGCGATACTTTTCGGGCAGGTGTTCTACCGCCAGCTCCTGCATGATTGTCGCAAAACCCTCGTTGATTATTTTGGTCGGAATCGCGCCCGACATATACCGGTTCACGCGCTCGAATCGTTGAGCCATTTCTATCTTCCATGGCGGCAGCGTGGTTGGCATGTTGGCCACAATAGCCTGAAGAATATTAGGCGTCGGGGAGGTGGGAATTCTAAACACCCGGTCCCGGTTCTCCCGGTCTTGAAAAAAGCCCGACGCCAGTCGCTCGGAAGAAAAATCCTCAGGCAGACTGCGCTGACCCCGCGAAACGTCCTGGGACCAGGCTAGCGTCAGCAAATACTGATACCACCTCGAAACCTCGTCCGGGTCTTCGGTTTGATTCAATTGCCGCATGAGCTCGGCGAGTCGGTAAGACTCCGAGTGGAGATCGATGTCGCGAATCTGTTGCAGGCGGGTGTGGGTCATGAAGTGGTAGTGGCCGGCGACGTGCAAAATAATGGAGAGCTGCTGCTCCACCGAAAGGGTGTCCTTGTAAAAGGATCGCAGCGGACAGCCGCTCGGACAGACGAATTCCAGCGTCCCGCTACCACGCGTAAGGGCGGAGACAATGTTCGCGCCGTCATGCCAGTGGGGAAGCGCATGGTGGTTATTGGCGGACAAGCAAGAAATTTCATTTCCCGGCATGAAATGCATCACATGCTCGGGGTGCTGAATACCAAGTTTCGTCATCACGCCACCTGCGCCGAACAGCACCTCGATAATTTCCTGGTATTGGCCCAGAACATCATTGTCTCTTCCACTGGGAATTATCTTTCCGCGTCCGGCGAGCTCCTCGGGACACGATGGATTTCTGGATGCGGCCTGGGTGGGGCTATTACAAACGGTCAAAAAAAGTAGCGCCGTTATAACCACTGTCACCTTACGTCGTTTCATTTCGAAACCTCCGAAGTCACTGTCACGCCTGCGATGAGTTCGGAACAGCGTTTTCCTAAATCAAAAGACCCGGAACCTCCGCTGGGAACCTCGCGCTTTTCATTCAGGGTATCGAACGTTTGAACAATTGAGTCGACGGTCATCGGATTAAAAGGGCTAAGCTTATTCTTAAACAGAAAGGCCTGGAATTCCTCGGTCTGGCCAATGCTGGGATCGGCCGCGGCCTCGGTCACGCGCACGGTCAGATAATGGTTGAGGCGCGCCCAGGGAAAATCCAAAACCGCGCGATCGAGTGCCATGAGAAAAAACACCGCTTGGTCAAATGAGGTCAAGGACGGGCGATCTTCCAACACCTCAGCCAAGTTCGAATCAAAAAGATGGCCGCCCAACCGTTGGAATATTCCCGATAATTGGTCGCCCACCGAAACGATAGTGGATTTCGGATCCACCTTCGGAAGATTTCGAAACCACTGCGATGGCTCTGGAAGATTTCCTATGGAGTCGACCCGATAGAAGCTCTGAAAGAGCGGAGCAAGCGCATCGTAGATGTGCTTCGAGGTATCGGAAAGTACGTCCTTGCGGTTATGTTGACGGCTCACCGCTGCAGTCCCTCGCAAGAAATCGGACATTCTCGGAAGGTTCGCACCGTGTCGCGGGCCGAAGGCAAAAGGGAAAAAACCCGCATCCTCTTTCGAATGTTGATCGATCAGGCGCAGAATGAAGTCGCGCTCCCCTGAGTCCAACCCGCCAAAATCCTCGGGGTGAATCTGAACCAATGAAACTGGAAGTCGGGTACGGCCCTGAAAATACTGCATCGAGGCCAAAAACAGCGGAACGAGCAGACTGCGGCGCAGGGCCGCATCCCCGGCAAGTTTCGGATCCCGGCGAGCCCCCTGAAGCGCAGCGTGGGCCGCGTGAAGCCGAAATGAATCCAAGTTCAGGCGCATCCACTCAATCTGGTTGGCGAAGTCCTTGGGTCCAACGGGCTTAAGAACCCGGTGAGCCTTCACATAGGCCTCGACCTTTTCCGTGCGGGTATCGAAATGTCCGCCATCGACTGCTCCCTCGCTCGTTGCTGTCGCAACGTAAATCGGAGTTTCAGGGATGTCCCCATCTAAGTGAATGAGGCTTCGGGTCGCCGACGTTAAAAACTCGCGCGCGTTGGCATCCTGATTTCCGGAAACCACGGAGGCCAAGAGATCGGGAGCCACCACGACCAAGCGGGCGTCGGCGCGGTAATCATCCTCCATCGCCTTTCGCAGCTGATTCACCAGCGCGGGGGCCTTGGCTTCGGATGGAAACTCGCTCATGTCGATGATGGTCGTAAAACGCGCCAGAAACGAATCCTCTACCGAATAGTCCGGTCGGGCGAGGGCGGCCAAGATCTCCCCGGTCAAATTGCCTTCCGCATCATAGCGATCCCGAATTTCCTTATCCCGTTTGGGATTGATGGTTAAAAACAGATTGAGATTGCGGACCGGAATTTCTCGCCTAAGGTCCTGGCCCTTTCGCTTCACCGTGATGTAACCGTCTTTCGCCTCAAAAAGAGACTCGATGAAGGCCATCATCTTGCGGTAGATATCCGTGGATTTTGCCAGGTGAATGTCATCGAACAGAATAAAGGCACGGTGCCCCTTGGGACCAGCGAGAAAACTGATGATATTTTCGATTTCAGCATCGACACCGCGACTTTCAGGGATAGTAGGATCCTCCTTTTCACGGAGGTTTCGCATCTTAACTATGTAGTAGTCCGCATCTTCGTTATCCGCGATATCCGGATCGTACGCCTTGAGCCCCAGGTACTTCACCATTATCTCAAAAAGAAAGGTTTTTCCGGTCGATGTGCCCCCGAAAAGAATAGTGGAGCTCGGGATCGGTCGACCCGGCGTCGAGCCGTGGGTCTGTCCTAGAATGGTATTGATCACCCGGGTTTTGAGATCGATGGCGCTGTTGTAGCCCAGTGCCTGAATGGCGACACCGGCCTGAACCGGATTTTTAAGTCGGTGCAGAAAGTCGTCCGGGGGAAGCGAGTTCAGCGCGATGGGTACGGGAAATATTCGGGAAAAAAGGCTTTCAACAAAAAAACGGTCGATGAGCTTTTCGGAACGCAGTCGGGAATCCTGCGTGAGGGCGCGGGATAACTCGGCGTACACTCGAATGAAGGCGGCGGTATCATCGAGTTGGTGTTGCCGGGCAATCTGGCCCGCACGGTTCACCACAAGGCTTACAATTTGGCGCTGGGCCTCGGCCCCCTCGATCGCATCCAATTGACAGCGGTATCCCAATCTCCGGATCTCTTCCCGATTGAAAAGATTTTGGATCAGCTCCTGTCGCTTTTCGGTCGAAGGCGCCTCGAGACGAATGACCTCGAAGCTTTTGGCTAGGCCGAACCGACTTTCCCATTCCGTTTCACTCTGCAAAATCGCCCAGTCGCGCTCGCTTCCGATCAAAAGAGAATTGAGCGTGGGTGGCAGGGGCGCACGTTCGAGTTTCTTCGGTTGAACCCGCTGCCCCTCGGCCATGAGCCACCAAAGGGCGTGGGGAATTCGAATCCGTTCGGATGAGGAGGCGGATGGAGCGACTGCCCCAGAATCCATCGTGCCCGACTGCCCTCTCTGGGCGTGATCGCGGATTGCGAAGCTGGTATCGGCATCAATGGCGGTCGGGCGACCCAAACGCGCGACCTCATCCATCCGGCCGATGAGGACGGGACGACGGCTCGAGGTCGAGGCAATCGCTCGCATGGAATCGAAATTGTCAAAAATATCGTCCTGCTTGACCTCTCGAAACTCCCCCTCTTTGGCGCCGGGAATTGTGCGACTGAGTTGAAAGAGCGGGAGGTCGGGGTTTGTGTGGTTCCAAGGACCCGAAAACGCGCTGGAATCCGAAGCCCACCGAGTTAAAACCAAACGCTCGACGAGGGACTTGATCTCATCCGGAACCAGGAGAATACGATGCCGTGCCGGTTGTGTTTTATCGGTCATCTCCATCAGAATCTTTTCCAAGTTAGGAAAAACCTCGTGCTCCTCGCGGGAGGAGGGGGCGCGATTCAGGGCCTTGGTGGATTTGGTGGCAAAATCACTGTCGGGGCTCCAGAGCGTCCAGGACGAACTTAAAACTTCACTCGCTACCTTGAACCTATCAAATACCGGCTGCTCGTTCGGAAAAAACTCCCGGGCCGTTCGCCATTCGTCCGGCGTTGCAATCACGATGGATGGAAAGGAATTCAGCGCGCCTGGCTTATCCAATCGAGCCGGGCCAATGTCCTGGCCACCAGTGAGCAGCAGCAGAAACGGAGAGCCGTGAACCTTCTTGGGCTCCGCGGATTCGCCAGACTCCTCTGAATCCCCCGACATTTCGGCCTCGTCATCGCTATCGCCCTTATCGTCCCCAGATTCCTTTCCACGTTTCTTACCTGATCGAGAATCTTTCGCCACCGCAGATTCACTGGAATCCGCTTCTGTTTCATCCGACTCATTGGCATCGTCCTCGGCATTTTCTTGATCGGATTGCTCCAGCGAACCGCCTAACTTTGTCTCCTTTAATGCATTTCGCCTCTTCACGGCCAAAACCTGTTTGGCATCCTTGGGAAGTAGTTTTAGAATGTCCGAAAACAGCAGGCCCCTCCGTCTCGGGGTATTATCACCCATGATTTTTTGAATCTCATCGGCCAGGCGCTCTCGGGAAAGATCGGCCTCCAGCACCTCGTGAAAATTGAAATGGTCGTACCGGCGATTCGAAAAGGCCCAGGGGCCGGTTTTATTGGTCGCCAGACGCAAGAGAATTTGTTCGATGACGCGCTCCTTAACACGCGCGTCCACCAGCAACACGGTCGGCCCCTTGTAGCCATCGATAGCCGCGGCAGAGTCGAGGAACTCATCGAGTCCCGGGAAAGTGGATGCCGAATCGGTTTCCCCTTTTACATCACGATCTTTGAGGATTTTCGAAATATTCGGGTGTAAATTGCCCAATGAGTACTCGCCGTAAATCACCCAGTCGCTTCCCCCGAGCTGTTTTCCCCAATCAGTATCGAGAGTCTCTTCCCATCTCAAAAGCTTTTGTGTGCCGGCCCGTCTCGGAAAAATCTTTACATCAGGATTTGAAAGCGCTCTAACGGCGAACTGCGCCGATTTTTTATCAATTGCCGGGTTGGTGATCCAAAACCAATTGCCGTTCGGATCGGGAATGAGCCGGTCCTTCATCGAATTAATCAAGACAGAATCACGCTCTAGCCAGCAGCCCTCGTTGACAGGATGCACGATGAGACGGCGAGGCTGGGACTGGTACGCATATTCCAGTTTAAAGTGTTGCGAATAAACACCGCCATTGCGATCTACCGAGCGACCACTTCCCTTTTTCGCCGGATCCAGGAATGTGAGCACGCTCATCTCAAGGGAGTTCTTACGCCGACCTAAAACAATTTTGGCCCCCCTGAAGTTTTCAAACGAGGCCGGAATGGGTATCTCAAACAGACTCCCGACAAAATTCTCGGACTGTGCCTTGGCGATCCCGATAATATGGAACTCCTTTTCCGTTCGTCCATTGGGGTCCGAACTGACGGCGACCAGTCGAATGGTCGCGGCCGGATCGGCCGTTGTCGGCTCGATTTGCTCGGCATCCAACAGGATCCTTTTCTTCTGTTTTTTGAGCAGGTGACCCGGCACGAAGGCCTCGGCGCGATTGCCTAGGTTTACATAGATTCCGGTGTGGGGTTTCTTAGAACCCTTCGGATCGAATTCCCGGAAGGCGATATCTTCACTGATTTGTTTCTCATCAATCGATTTTATGTAAACTTGCTCCTGTTTTTTATCGTCTGACATTTTCAAAGAAATGTACGGTGTCGTCCTTTCGCGTTTCGGATCGTAACGCTTTCCGGCAGTGACAGGCGTGACGTCATCGAACAGTAATAGCTCGGTGTGAGAAGAGTCTTCTTCTTTGACGATGAGACGTGCCCGTAATTCCTTTTGAGGAATGAATTTGCTTACCAAAGGGAATCGTTTGGTTACGACCAGCTTCCCCCCAAGCTCATCGATGACGGTGCATTGCGTGAGAGCGCCGAGGCTGCTTCGAGTGTCGCGTGATGAGGTCAGTAGAAAATGCTGACCGGGCCCACTGTAAACATGAACGAAAGAAAGACGACTGTTGGAATTATAGTCCAAGCCAATATCTACCAATTCGGTTTTATCTAAGGATCCACCCATCGGCAAAGCCGCCCACATTTTTCCGGAACGGGCAACCAGTACCGCAGAATTCTCTTCGACCTCGGGATCGGTGTAGGGCACAGCTATCAGCGTCCCATCCGCATCAAAATCGAGCGTGCCCTGTAACCCCACCCGTTCCTCATCGATAGCTTTGTCGCCGCTGCTGATAACGGCGGCTCCATCGAGAGGGTTGAAAAACTGGCGAATCGCCATCGGTTCTTCGAGAACGAGATCGCTCGGTGATAACTCTAATTCAACTGAGTTATCGACGAGAGAGTAGATCGGCATGTGCGGGCGCAAGGCTGCGAATTCCAGATTCGTCGATGCGTCCCTTTTTCCAGAGGTGGCGATTCTTGCGAATCGGGTGACATCGCGACGCCACCGTTCCACTAAGGCGAAGTCACCGTTCCGGGGGCTGGCCTGTTGTTTCATGACGAGTTGAGAAACCACCCGAAAAGGTTCGCCGCCAGGAACATCGAGACCGGCAAGCTCCTTTTTAGTTAAGAATGTATAGTCGAGAACGACCGGATCCCCGTGAACAGTGAGCGCAGCGGAATCTGAGGAGTCCACGACCATGCCGATGGTCAAACCCGTGCCCAACGGATTTGAGTTGCGGATTGAGATCAAAACAAGCTCGGCATTGCCCACGCCAGACCCCTGGCGCCGAGAGGTAAATAACGAGATGTCGGCCAGTGACTGTATTTTCGGAATGGTTACATGCTGCCTCGTCAGGATATCGAAAACACGGTCCGTTCCCTTACCCAGGGCAAAAAAGGTGCCATTGTCACTGGGTTTTGATTTGGTGGAAAGGAGAAGTAGCTGACCATCGACAACGGCGATCACCTCATTTCTATCCGAAATCTGCGCCAGTTCGAGATTCGCAAGAATCCCGCTGAAAGTGGCCGAAGCGCCCAGGACCGCGCCGGGAAAAAGCAACTTGGGTGAACCGTTCTGCGCAAAACCGTAGATGCCTGGTTTTTCATGAGTATCCGAAGACTTGGACGTGTAAATGACCTGATAAGGATTTTGATTGCCGTGACCGCGCACCAACTGTCGCGAATTCCCCGCAGCGATGGCGCAGAAAAAAATAGCAATACCGGTAAGCGAAACGGCTTTCGCCACTGTCAACCTCGTTACTTCGACCCGTTCGGATCGCGTTGTTCCTGGTCGCGCATCAAATCGCGAGCCATCGACATGGCCTCCAGTAGCGCCCTCAGGTTGTATCCATGTGAAGTCATCTCAATCTTCGCGCGGTCTCCACGGCGCCTAACGTCGTCCGTGCCGTTGGAGGTCTCGAAATAATTGAGATACTGGTCAAGAGCGTGCGAGCTCAGTTCCTTTTCGAGGAGCCATGTCTGGATGGCCTTGAGCAGCCCCGCGTGCCGGTCTTCCGGTTTTCTTGCCGGAATCAATCGAAAATCTGCCACCTCACCGGCCTCAAGATTCCGTCCGGTCAATCGCTTGTAGATGCGTCGAACGGCCTCGAGTCGGTGAAAGTCGATCTCGACCATGTGATTTTTTCCCTGCGCCTCGTACTTCGTGGCCTTAGCATCCCGGAATAGGGTCAATAACTCCGCCTCGAGCTCGGCGTAGAGGCTGTCGATGTCGGTGCGTTGGGAGAGCATCATCAAGACGTCCTCGGTAAGCGACGGCAGGAGTAGCCCCGCCTTTACCAGTTCGTTGAGTGCGACCCATCGCGCCCGAACGTCTAGATTCTTATTTAGGAAGTCCTTTCGATCCATCATCTTTTCAAATGTGTCGTTAAGCAGTGCCGGGGTCAGGGTGTTTTCGTTCTCCGCCGCTCGGCCGAGCGCAGTCAGAAACCAGGTTTGCGCGGAGCGTGCCGAGATACCCTCGGAACCCTCTTCCAGCAGATATTTCACCTTGGTCAGCTCGGTTAACAGCGCGTCGCTTGCCGGCATCTGTCCCAAGATCACCTGCAGGCGCGTGATGGGGTTGGTGTACTCGCTAGTGCCAGATTTTAAGATGTCGAATTCCTTTAGATGTTTGACCAGCGCCGTCGAATCCACGACGAGACGCGATGCCGCGATGGTGGTACCGAGCAGATAGAGCGTTCTGGGGGCAATGAGCACGTCATGTCCGGAGCCGAGCTTGCAATAGATGGCGTAGCGGCCATCTATGGATGGGAAGTGATCGACCTCATCCAGATCGGGAAAGATAACGTTCACATCGGCCGGGACGCGCTTTTGTGCCTTGTCGGTAAGGTCCACCATCGTGAATTTCGACGGGCCCCATTCCTGCATGGCCATTGCGAGCGCCGTTTTGGCAATCAGATAGGGATTGATAGAGGAACGCATCGGAATGTTGGCGGCACGATCCATCTGGGCATCCGCGGCCGATTCTTCCATGGCCTTTTTCTTACTTTGATCGTTGTCGGCGATGACCATGAAGGCATCCAGCAGTGCCGCTGGTGCGCCGCCGCGCTGGACGACCCGGTTTTGGCCGACCTCGAGCATCGAGTCCCTGAAACCCACGACCTGGCGGAAAAACTCATCACCTAAAAAACCGAAGCCGTCGGTCTGGAGAATTAGACCTGAATAATCATAGGTGAGCGCATGGCCTGCCCCATACACGAGCTTTCGCGCGGGATCTTCGGCCATGAAGAGGTTAGACCATTCGATGTCGCGGCCCTGATTACGAATAATCATCGGCGGCTGCTCCGAATCGACCACGAATCGGTAAATTTCGACGTAGTTCGATAGAGCATCCAGGTATTCTCTTTCATTGGGGGTCTTGTCGGGAAAGTGGTGGGCAAGAATCAATTCAATGATGGCCTTGGTGTGAGGATCCGGAATGACAAAGGGTTGCGGATCGAATCCGGTCAATTTTTCGACGGCAGGTTGAGTGAGCTTTATCAGACGATTTTGCATCGCACGGGTGAGGAGTACGATCGGCGAACGCCCCATCTGGTGCGGGAATGGCTGGCCCCATTGTGAGATGTCCTGCAACGGCGCCAATGAGGGAATCGTGTGCAGGTTCACCCAACGAAATCGGTGCTCTTTAAAATCGGGGTTGTCTCGAGAGAGAACCGCGCGTCTGAGGTGCAGCACCTTGAGGAACTCGGTCTTTCCAGTTCCCGCGGGTCCCGTGATGGACAAAACTTTGGACCGGTTCGATCCCGCGGCGCCTTCTCGGATAAAGGTAACCATCGAATCGACAGGAACGTATTGCCCAATAATTTGGACGCCGCGAACGACCGGCTTCGCGAAGGCATGGTAAATCTTGGTGCGTTCGACGCGGTAATCCGGATCCAGAATGTCTTTAAATCCATAATGGCGAATAATCGCCCACGCCTTTTGGTAGGCGTTCATCATCATGGTGGGGTGCTGAAAGGCCAGATTTTTTGCCGGGTCTCCCGAGAGCAGATCGCTCAAGGAATAAACCTCCTGAAAATGGCCCAGCTCGGAAATCTCAGCCCCGGGCTCGATCAGCAAATCTCCGCAGCCAGTAACGCTAACCGCCGACTCGGTTTTTTTTGACTTGGTTGACGCACCCTGCGCTAAGACTGCCGACACCAAAAGCAAAACAATTAGTAATCTGCCCACTGATCACTCCCCATTAAATTTCCTGTTGCTCTCTGCGCGTAACACTACGCGTCATTGGTGTCAAACGATGAAGTGCGGCGATTTAAAAAAAGTGAGCGGACGAATATAGGTTAGGAATTGTAGGTGGTTAGCATGGAGAACGGGAGCGGCTAGTAGCTGTTTGCCCGACAGCCGTAGACCGCGAAGTCAAAGGTGCAACCAAGGCCGTTGTCATTATAAAGGATGTCTACAAATGTGGTGTGCAGTGCCACGGCTCCGGCGGGGACCGGGAATTTTATGTTTAACAGATTCATGGAATCTACTCGGAAGTGGTTTTCGTCATTCGAACCGTGATAACCGGTTAACGACCCAGTTGCTTGCACAGGTTTGCCGTTGGCACCCACGAACTGGACGTTTGATATCGATCCGTAGCTCGCATTCGTAAATGGATACGCCAAATCCCCGTTACAGTTCTTTTCATAGGGTCCGACGTTAGCTATGTACGCTCCTTTGCCAGTCAAACGCGTGATACTCACCGCGTCTCCGGATTGAAAGCCACTGATCGCCGGACTTGAGTTTTCAATGCCGTCGATATTTGGTCCCACCTCGTAATTTCCCTGGGGGTTATATTTGTAGATCATCCAGGCAGGAAGCCTATTAGCAGTATTTCGAACCGGAATTGTTTTGGCATTGAGGTAGTGTCCGAGTGTTCGAAGTCCAATGAGCTCGTTCCGACTACAATCCACGTTGAGTGTGTTGGTAGAGGTGGTGACGATTCCGGCGGTAATGCAGCTAACTGTGAATGTTTCGGCCTGATTAAACGACTCCCGATTCACGCTGATGCTGCCGGTAGTGCCATTGATGGATCTGTTGATCAGCTGGCAGCTGTCGCTTCCGGATCCATCCCAAGAGATAGTAACGGAGTCGGTCATGGAACTTTTTTGAACGGGTGTCGGAAATCCGTTAATTCTAACGGCCGGCACTGGAGGCAGTCGCAACCTGGCCTCTACCCTGGCCGTTCCATTCTTTCCGTCGAAACATTCGAGAAGTAAGTCCAGTGATCCAATGAGCGCCACCGAGTCCTGGCTATTTACGGGCAAAACGGCTGCGTTGTTCAGCGTGCAGGTCTTGGCGAATTGCGAGCTCCACGCCACCCGAAAAGGGGTTGCGGGTTTCAAATAGGCCAGAACCGAGT
Organism: uncultured Pseudobdellovibrionaceae bacterium; assembly: GCA_964603655.1. Classification (GTDB taxonomy): domain Bacteria; phylum Bdellovibrionota; class FAC87; order UBA2466; family UBA2466; genus JACPWY01. The sequence goes on from CAZRVZ010000110.1 coordinate 15,896, forward strand.
CCTTTCGGCCGATACCACCGTCTACCAAGGCGGTGACGGCGAGGGTGGCGGTGGGTTTAGGGTTTACGGTAACTCGAACGCTTGCGGTTTGAGTCGCCGGGCTATTTTCAGCAGTACAGAGAATTGAATAGTTCGCATCGATCGGCAGTGCACCGGGGTTGGCATGCGGATCGGTCATGCGATCGCCCAGCCGATTGATCGCGCCGAGCGAATTCCCATTCTTGATTAACTCGCAGGCTCTTGCCTGCGGGGCAAAAACCGTCAAAGTCACCTTTTCGTCCATGGCGATTGTCTTCGGATTTGAACTCCCATCGACCAAAAGGTTCACTACCAGCGGGTCCGGACGCCTACCCACCACGCGAATCCCACCAGAACATTGGGCTCTCTCACCATTTTTGTCGGCAACCAGAAAATCGATGGTTTGTGCGCCGAGCGCCGTTGCCCGAATAAAGGCCGTAACGTCTCCGTTATTTCCAGTCTGGGGGGGCAGCGCCGTACCAAGCCCGCCGCTGGCCGATCGGGAATCGACCACCGAACCCCCAAGAACGGGGACGGAACCGCGCTTAAGCCTCACGGTAAAATTGATTGCAGGTGGTGTGAAGTTGGGGAAAAGGCGATCCATTTCATCAACAAACAGATGGGTTTCTGCGGCCGGCGCAATCACTTCGCACGAAAGCGGAATAATCGCCGGGATTGGCACCTGCGGCGGAGCTACCGGAACCGTGTTTCCTCCGTTAACGATAAGAGGCGGCTTTTTCCCGCAGGAAGACACAAGTATCGCCAGGCTTGCCGTAAGAAGTGGAACGATAAAATAGTAACGGCGCATGGATTGTGCTCTCCGGTAATTAAAGCTCAATCCGAGATACTGCAAAAACGGATCCGATTTAGTCAGGCGTAAAGTTGGCAATAACCCTGTCTAAAGAATGGACATTGTCTACAATAGTTTCGACATCTGGAGAATTGGCCTGGCGAAACGCTTCCTAAAACGTATTCACGATTTTTCTAAAATGGTCGCCACGCTCTTCGTAGTCTTTGAACATGTCCTGGCTAGCGCAGCCCGGAGACAGTAATACGATGTCCCCTGAGCGTGACTTTTGATAGGCCAGGTATACCGCCTCTTCAAATGTTCCGACCAGAAAGGTTTCACTGAGGTCGCCTATGCAGCGGTTCATCTTTTCCTTGGCTTCACCCACTAAAATGAGGTTTTTGACCCGTTTTTTTATCGCGTCGCACAGTTGAGAGTAGTCTTCGCCCTTGTCCTTACCACCGGCAATCAAGATGACCGGTTCGCTGAAGCTCTCGAGCGACCGAAGCATGGAATGAACGTTGGTTCCTTTGGAATCGTTATAAAAGAAGACCTGGTTTTTCCGGCCAATGAACTCCATTCGGTGCGGCAACGGCTTGAACGTGGTGAGGGTTTTGTTAATCGATTCATTCGTGATTCCCGCCAGCTTTGCTGCAAGGGTGGCTGCCATCATGTTTTCGCGATTGTGAAGCCCACGCAATTGGCCGCCCTGTAGGTTATAGGAATGGTCCTTCCAGCGCGTTCCCTTGAGATGCATCGTGGATACGGGATCGAGATATGTCCCTTGAAACTGCTCGGCATAGTGAGGCGACACATTCTTGAGGGTATCAGACGTGAAATAGAGATGCTTGGGTCGGACTCCCGCAAGGAGTGTCATGAGTTTCAAGTCGCGGAGATTCACGATAACGTGGTCGTCTTCCGTCATGTTGGTACAAAGCTTTATTTTGGCTGCAACATAATCATCGAAGCTGGCATAACGATCCAGGTGATCGGGGGCGAGGTTCAAGAAGACCGCTATCGATGGGCGGAACGAGTACGTGGTGTCCATCTGAAAACTGCTGACCTCCGCCACGACAAAGTTGCACTTTTCTCGACGAACCGCGTATTCGGATAAGGGAACTCCGACATTGCCCCCTAAAAAAACCGTTTTACCACCGGCTTTGATCATTTCGGCGATCAAATGCGATGTGGTGGTTTTGCCGTTGGTGCCGGTAACCGCAATTATCGGTTCGGAAATAAATTGGCTCGCCAGCTCCAGTTCACTGATAATTGGAATTTTGAGTCGCCTGGCCTGATCGAGCGGTTTTATGTCCAGACGTACGCCCGGACTGACAACGATAAAATCCGCATCGGAAAAACTCTTCAGAACGTGCTTGCCGAGCTCCGGTTCGAAATCGAAAGATTTGAGGGCCTCGAGTGCCTCTTTGAGGTCGGTTTTATTCAACTCATCCGTTGCGGTAACCTTTACGCCCTTGCGACAGAGGAGCTTGGTTGCTCCCACACCGCTACGACCAAGACCGACAACCAATGCCTTCATTCCCTTTTTAACTTTGATCATGATTTTCCTCTATCTCAGTTTTTTACGTCAGTTTCTCTACCTTAGTTTGAGTGTGGCAAGCCCAAGCATTGCCAGCACGAGCGAAATAATCCAGAAACGGACCGTGACCTGTGGTTCGGCCCAGCCACTCAATTCAAAATGGTGGTGGATGGGCGCCATCCGGAACACTCGCTTTTTCGTCATCTTATAAGAAACCCTCTGGGCGATAACCGACACCGCCTCAACGACAAATATACCGCCGATTATCACTAGCAGAAACTCGTTCTTGGTAATAACGGCAATAGTACCGATTCCGGCTCCCAACGCCAACGCACCGACATCGCCCATGAACACCTGCGCGGGATAGGTGTTGAACCACAGAAATCCCATGCCTGCGCATACAATGGACGAACACAGGATGGCAAGCTCTCCGGCGTCCTTAACATATGGAATAAACAGGTACTCCGATAGCGCCGAGTGACCAGCCAAGTAGGAAAGAATGGCAAAGGCCATGGCGGTCGAAATTATCGGCCCAATAGCGAGTCCGTCCAGCCCGTCCGTCAAATTGACCGAGTTTGAGGTTCCAACGATTACCAGCCATGCGAACGGCACGTAAAACCAACCCAAGTTCGGCGTAAACAACCTCAAAAATGGAACGAAGAGATGCGCATCGACCTGAACCCCCTCAAACAGAAAGATTCCAACGATGAGAGCAACAACAGTCTGAAGCTTGAGTTTAGTCCCTTCCGAAATGCCCTTGGAGTTTGCCTCACGGATTTTTTTGAAATCGTCCAAGAACCCAATGCAGCCAAATCCCAACATGGCAGCCAATACCAACCAGACGTAGTGATTGCTGAGATCGGCCCACAGTAAAGTCGAGACAAACACGCTTATCAGAATTAAAATCCCGCCCATTGTTGGCGTTCCGGTTTTCTTGAGGTGCGATTGGGGACCGTCATCCCGGACCATCTGGCCTAATTGGTTCGCCGCTAGAAACCGAATGACCTTAGGACCGAAAGCCAGACTGATGGCCAGCGCCGTGAATCCCGCACACAACGAACGGAAAGTGATGTAACGAAAAACGTTAAACGCACTTAGGCTGGTATGTAGCGGATAAAACAGATGATAAAACAAGTTCCTCTCCCGGCGCCTTGCTTACTTCACGGGGATGCCCCCGGCAATCACATTCTGATAACTTATTGAAACCACAAGAGATATAACACAAACTCAGTTTTTTCCTAGGGCTTTTTGGGTAACACGAGGTGTCGTATCAGTTTGTCCAGACCCACTCCGCGAGAGCCCTTAACGAATACAATATCGCCAGGCTGCATTTTTTTCTCTGTCAGCTCGATAGCCTCTTCAACGGAAGGGACAACACAAGACTGAATCCGTGTAGCACCTTGGAGCGGCTGTAACAGGGCGTTGGTGCCTTGACCGACGCCAATAACCACAAATTCGCCTGGCCGGGCATTCAGCCACTCGCCGAGTTTGAGTCCAACGCGTAGGTGTTCTGCATCGCTGAAATCACCTAGCTCCCTCATTTCTCCAATCACCATCAGAATGCGCCTCTTTTGAGACAGCCGCATCAGACTTTCCAATGATGATAGTAGGGCCGAGGGGTTTGAATTGTACGACTCGTCAATCAGCGTTCGGTCGTGAGCTAGTCGATGGACTTCGCCTCGATGGGAACCGGGTTTGATATCTCCCGTACGACTCTTAATCTCTTCGACCGATTTTCCATAGAGGGTTGCAACGGCGATCGCCGCCGCCAGATTTTGAACGTGATGCATTCCAAATATCGGCAAAGAGGCGTGAATAGATTTGTGGTTCACCTCAATTTGAACACTCAGATACGCCGTTTCAGGATCGATCTGATAATTTCTCACGCGAACTGCGGAATTTGTATCCTCGGCTCTTGCCGAATAACTAACGTTTTCGACCTTTTTATTGACGAAGCACTCACCAAACGCCCGAAGAACGAGGGAATCATCTGAGTTGAGCGCTACACCTCTGCACGAAATAGACGCCAAATAATCAAAAAGCTCCTTTTTTGCGCGGTACACCCCTTCGCGCCCTCCGAGCTTGCCTAGGTGAGCATCTCCAATGTTCGTAATGACTCCGAATTGGGGTGAGAAGCTTTTGCAAAGTTCCGCAATTTCACCCAGCGCGTTCATCCCCATTTCCAATATGAGGTGGCGGGTGTCGTTGTCTAACAGACAAAGTGTTTTAGATACGCCGATCAAATTATTGAAGCTCGCAGGCGAGGCAACGGTATTCGGGCCCAAAAGTGCCGCAATCATCTCCTTGGTCGACGACTTTCCGGCACTACCCGTCACGGCGATAACGCCACCGTCGAAAAGGCCCCGCTGTCCGCGGCCGATCGAAATCAGCGCCGCTTGTGAATTTGTAACCCGCAATAATGGGATGGGTCCTTCGGGGGAGCGCTCACTGATAACGGCTACAGCTCCTTTTTTAACCGCCTCGACTATAAACTGATGGCCATCGAAGTTTTCTCCCCTAAGCGCTAAAAAAATTTCGCCCGCGCGCAGTGAACGAGTATCCGTGCTGATACCGATGACCGGTTTATCGGATGCGAAATCATTAAATGAGATTCCCTGGCACCAACTCGCGACCCGATTTTGTGTTGTCGATCGAAACATGTTTTGGATGAAACCCGTTGGTTACTTTGCATAATAGTCTCGAATCACCTGGCGGTCGTCAAAGGGAAGCTTTTCCCGGCCGATGATTTGGTAGGTTTCATGGCCCTTTCCGGCAACAAGGATAATGTCCGAAGGAGAAGCCATCGAAAGAGCCAATTCGATGGCGCCGGCTCTTTTCGAGTCGCGGAAATACTTTGCTCTGCCTGAAACAATTCCCAACTCAATGGCATCGATAATGGACTCAGGGTCTTCGGTGCGCGGGTTATCGGATGTAGCGATGGCAACGTCGCTGAGCTGTGAGGCGGCTCGACCCATCAGAGGGCGTTTACTTTTGTCACGATCGCCCCCACAGCCAAACACGGTGATGATGCGCCCAAAACCGGCCAACTGAGTCCGGAGTCGATTTAGTGACTGCAGCACATTCTCCAGGGCATCCGGTGTGTGGGCATAGTCTACAAACACGTGGGGACTCCCTAGTCCAGAATCGACGCGTTCCAGACGTCCTGGCGCGCCGGTAGCCGCCTTCAGCGCGATCAACGCCTTCTCGATTGGATGCCCTAGAGACTCGCAACACGCCAAAACTCCGAGGCAGTTCATGAGATTGTGTCTCCCAATAAGTGGTGACTGGAGCGAGTATTCTTGACCGATGATTTGAATCGCGGCCTGAGTTCCTTGGAGAGAGAAGTTTGCATTATCGGCACAGACCGAGGCGCCAGACTCCATTCCAAAACTGATGATTCGAACGCCGCTGGGAAGGCGTTGTATTAGTTGCCGTCCCCACTCATCGTCGGTGTTGACGATGGCGGTGGCCAACGAATACTCCTCAAAAAGCCGTCGCTTCGCATTAAAGTAAGCCTCAACTGAGCCGTGATAATCCAGGTGATCCTGAGTCAGGTTGGTGAATAGCGCCGTCGAAAATCGAGTCCCCAATGTTCGACTCTGATCGAGCGAGATTGAGGAAACCTCCATCACGGCATGAGAAAGTCCGAGTTGAACCATTTCTTTAAAGTGACTCTGGAGCTCAAGGGCACCAGGCGTCGTGAGGGGCGCATCCCGAGAATGGGTACCGAAGCGGTATTCGATGGTACCCAGCATCGCCGACGGTATTCCTTCATGGTCCCAGATCGATTTCAGCAAAAAAGACGACGTGGTTTTTCCATTAGTACCGGTAATTCCAACGACCCTTAAATGTTGCGATGGGTCTTTGTTCCAGGCGCACGCGGCATGGGCCAAACTGGCTCGCACCGAGGCCACGCGAACGGTGCGCGGGTGGGATTCGAAGTCCGACGAGCGATCGACAATTACGGCGCCCGCTCCAGCGGCGATCGCTGATTGAATGAATTGACCCCCCTCAAGTTGTTTCCCGGATACGGCAAAAAAAACATCCCCCTTTGTCACCATTCTAGAATCGTCGGTGATCCCGGAAATAGGCACGTCCACGGGGGTCTTGTGCTCTAGTATCGGGGCGCGTGACAAGAGGGACTCGAGGGTTATCATCCGGAACCCATGGGTAACGAATTACACGGCGGATGTCCAGCAGCGCGGCTTGAACTTTTAACAAGTCCTAACCCTCAGGGCTGAAGATGAGTGTTACGGGCATATTCGGGTTGACGGGTACACCGGGAACCGGAAATTGGGACACTAAATAACCGCTGCCCTGAGATTTTACGGTTTTAAAGTAACGGTGAGTTACGGCGAGCGCATCCCGCATCGTTTTTCCTGACAAATTCGGCATTGTCCCCCCAACGCTTTCCAGTATGCCCTCGGTTGGCTCGTTTACTAAATCTCTGGAAGAAACCACTCGCTTAAAATCTGGAGTTCTGACAATAAGCGATTTTGGCAGTTTGCCCAGAACCTGCATAGAACGCTCCGCAATTCGTCGAAATAAGGGGGCCGCAATCTGCGAGGCGTAGTATGGCCAACGGGGCTCATCGAGCATTACCGCCACCAGGAGCTCGGGTTTTTCAAGAGGCAGGAATCCAACGAACGTAGAAAAATATTTTCCAGCCGCATACCCCTCTCCCGGAACGTATTTTTGAGCGGTTCCGGTTTTTCCGGCGACGCGAAACCCGGGAATGGCGGCGTGGACCCCGGTAGCCCCGGGCATCTCGATGGCCGAAGCCAGTAAGCTCTTCAAAGTGGAAACGGTATTGGGTGACAGAATCCGTTGCCCTTCGACCAGTGTTCGAGGCGCAGTCGATTGCTCTCCGATCACCACCTTTGGGCGAACCCAGTAACCGCCATTTGCAATGGGGGCGTACGCGGTTGCAAGCTGAATCGGAGTGATGGAGATGCCCTGCCCGAATGCGACGTTAGCCAAAGTAACCGGGCGCCAAAAACTTTCCTCCCTCGATCCCGATGTAGTCTCGCCGGGGAGGCGAATGCCGGTCCTTTCGGTAAAGCCGAACTTATCTAAAACCTCTCTCACCCTCTCGGTTCCAAGGTATTGAGCGATCTTCACCGCGCCAATGTTGCTTGAGAAGGCGACCACCTCGCGAACTGACAGACGGTTGAAACGGTGGTCCGATTCCGCTTCATGAATGATACGATCGGCAACCTTGAGCTCGCCATTTTCACAATCGATTGAGGTGGTTTCGTCCAGCAGTCCGAGCTGCAAAGTCTCACCAATAAATATGGGCTTTATCGTTGAGCCCGGCTCGTACAGATGAGCGACGAGGCGATTGTTTAGAGCGTTGGGATCGGCCTCGGCCGGATGGTTAGGGTCAAAGCCGGGGCGCTGGCCCATTGCAATCACCTCCCCGTTTCGAGGGTCCATGACCACCGCCATCGCGGCCTTGGAATTGGTCGTTATCATCGCCGCATCCAGTTCGTCCTCTACGATGTGCTGCACCCGACGGTCCATGGTGAGGTAGATGCCATTTCGAGACGCCTCCAGTGCCGGCTTAGTCGGATCTATATATGAGGGATTACCGCGACCGTCTCTGGGTACTCTGGATTCCGTCGAGCGCTGGAGCAACTCATCGTTGAAGGTCAGCTCCGTGCCAGCGAGGCCATTGCCATCGATATCCGTAAAACCAATGATGTGGGCCGCCAGCGGCCCGTTGGGATAAATGCGCTTATTCTCCGACTCCACGAAAATTCCGGGCAATCGGTATTTCGCAAGCTCCCGAGCGACGGCCTCTTTCGCCTGACGCTCAATCCAGATGAATGGGCGATCGGTTTTGAGTTTCGAATGCCATTTGGATGCCGACCCACCCAGTGTCTTTGCCAGAACTTTCGACGCGTATCGTTTTCTTCCAATGAGTTTGGGCCGGGCAAAAATGGAGCTAGCTGGAATGCTCACGGCCATTTCTTCTTCGTTTCTATCGTAAATGGGAAGTCGAAATGGGGCTGTTTTAGATACTTTCTGAAACTGTCTGGTTGCCAGATCGTGAAGCGTTGGGTTGGTGATGATCTGAAGTTGCAACAAACGAAATAGGATAAGGGCAAAAAAGGCCAGCACACCAAAATAGACAAGCCCGATGCGAAAACCAATCCATCGGTTCATGGACGCACCGCAACCTTCACTTTAGGCGTCGGATTCAGGCGGATAATCTGGTCAATCTTAGGAGCAGAAAGTCCTAAGTGGCGTGCCAAAACCTCAAGTTTTCGAGGAGAGGTAAGGCGCAGCCATTGGACGCGTTCGACCTGTACTTCTTGCTGCAGACGATTGAGCTCCTTTTGATTTTGAATATAAGCGTACGTATTTTTAACCGTCGCGATTCGAATCCAAATTATCGCCAAAGCCACTACCACGCAGGCAAATGTTAACGTAAGTGCCTTAAAGCGGTTCGAATGAAAAAAGTTGCGGGCGAAAAATGCCAAGGACGCTCCAAGGCAAAAAGGTTGTTTGTGAAACCAGGCTTTTTATCAGTTTAATGCTGTGGAGAACCATTTTCAACGATTCGGAAAACACCACGCAATTTTGCGCTTCTAGAACGGGGATTAACGCGGGTTTCCAATCTTTGAGCTTGAATGGGTTTAGGGAAAATCGGGGCGACATTGCGGATTTTGGAACACTGACAGATGGGACCTTCGCAAATGCATTTTCCCGCTAAGGTGGCCAACAGACGTTTAACCAGTCTGTCTTCAGCGGAGTGAAAGGTAATTATGAGAAGGCGCCCCCCCGGCTTAAGAAGCTTTAGCAGTTGCGGAATTCCTTGACTGATTTCCTCAAACTCGCGGTTCACCAGGAGGCGAATTCCCAGATAGAGCTGAGTAGCCGGGTGTCGCTTGGAATCTCTGGAATTGCCCAATGAGGCAAGGTCCGATGGTTTTAGTTGTTCGCGGGACGCCGCCAGTTCCTTGAGTGCGGCGGCTACCTTGGGCGCTTTTTTGACTCCGGCTATATCTAATGACTCACTTAATTCTCTGAGACTCGCGTTGCGAATAGCTGCAGTCGCGGCAGGTATCCCAGACGATCGATCCATGCGCATATCGAGGAATTGATCCCCGCGAAAAGAAAAGCCGCGATCGGGTTCGAGGAGCTGGCGAGTACTGACGCCAAGGTCCAGCAACATTCCATCAAATTGTGTCGAAGTCAGATACTCAGAAACTTTTGAAAAGGATGTGTGAATCAGTTTCAATCGTTGGTCCAATCTGAATTCTCCAGCGTGTTGGTAGGATTGAATTGCTTCTTGATCACGGTCGACGCCCACTACTCTACTAGCCCCGTTTCGCAAAAGCGCATGGGAATGCCCACCCTCTCCAAAGGTTAAGTCTAGAAAACTGTTTCCTTCAATTACACCTATATTTTCCAATACTTCTGATAGTAGTACCGGAATGTGTGGTTCGATCATGAATCAATTTTAACGCATAGCAACAAAGTTCTAAAGCATTTTGACGCAACGCCGATAAATAGGTCAGGCGGAGATAATGCGGTGCATTAATCCGGGCACCCAGGGTGGGTGCTGTCTTTTTAGGGTTGTTATGGCTATTTCCATTCTTACAAACGTGACTGCGATGAACATTCGCAATCAGATTAACAGGAGTTCCGAGAACGTTACGCGTTCCATGGAAAGGGTGGCCTCGGGGCGCAGAATTAATCGCGCCGGCGATGATGCAGCCGGCATGGCACTGGCATCACTGTCGGAAGGAAAGATTCGCAGCGCGGAGCAGGCGGAACGCAATGCGCTCGATGCACTGTCGTTCAGTCAAGTTGCCGAGGGAGGAATGACCGAGATCGACAATCTTTTGATTCGAATGCGACAGCTGGCAATTCAGGCATCGAGCGATACGATTGGCGGAAATGAGCGCGTGGCACTGGAAATTGAGAGTAAACAACTTATTGAGGAGGTCGATCGCATTTCCAAGGCGACCAAGTATTTTGGGACGACATTGTTGGATGGAACTGGACGAGAATTTACTTACCAGATTGGTGTGGAAAATGACGATGCCAGTCGAATCAGTTATGACGGTAGCCTAATCGATTTAAGGATCGGTACATTGGGTCTGGATTCTATTGAGTTAGGCGAGGCCGAATCCGCGCGTGAATCGCTTGGGGTCATCGATGAAGCCATCTCAAAAGTTGCAGTCCCTCGCGCAACCCTGGGAGGAATTCAGACTCGACTCAACTCAGTGGTGAATACCCTTGGAAACTATTCCGAAAACTTATCGGTAGCACTCTCCCGAATTCGGGACGCCGATTTGGCAAAAGAAACATCGGAAGTTGTTCGAAACCAGATTCAGGTCCGCGCCGGTGGCGCCGTTCTGGCCCAAGCCAACTCGCTCCCGCTAATGGCTCTGGAGCTCATCCGCGGAATTTCTACCTAGTTCTTCGCTTTTCATAAATTCAAAATTTCATCACTGACGTGTCGCGCATCAAGATTTAAAGCACGTCTACCGATCAGACGGTGAGGAGCTAGAATGGACGTCAAGCCGATAGCACGCCTTCCCACATTTGAAGTTCAGGCATCTCCGGAGTCAAGAGAACGAAACTCGCCCAAGAATACCAAAGGCGCCGGTACGCTGCAGCGCCAAAAAAATGTCGGTCTCCAGTCTCTGGATTTAAGTCGCTTAGATTTGGCTCCTGAACAACCCGAGCTTGGGGGAGGCCAAATCGTTGACACGCTTCGAGTTTTGCAATTACTGACAACCATTCCGAGAGCCTCGATCAACCGCCTTAAGAACCCCTTCCCTAAAAAAAAGAAGCGGCAGGCCATGAGTCTAACGTCCAAAAAAGTGGACCGAGAGCTTTAGCCTTCAACTGTTTCGGTGGCACTGAGAGCGATTCGCCCGTATAATATTTATAGAAGTACTTCCGCAACTCATCCGCAAACCCCAATCCGTTTCGACGAGGTATCCCTTGGCTGGTGTTTCCATGGACGGCATTTCATCCATGCCCCCCGAATTGCAACAGGCCTACACCCGCGCGTCACAGGCCGAACGAAAACCTCTAGCCAGAATGGAGGCGCGAAAATCAACAATGGAGGAGCGCTTTAAATTGATGAATGAGGTCATCGTAAAGGTCGAGGGAGCCCAGCAGGCACTTCGACCGCTGGCGTCGGGAAGTGCAATTCGAGAACTTTCAGTTTTATCATCGGATGAAAAGGCTGTGACTGGAATCGCGGACAAATCGTTGGCCATGCCCGGCAAACACAGCTTTGAAATCGGCCGATTGGCAGCCCCTCCTTCGGCGCTCAGCAATGGATTTGCAGACAAAAGCCAAACGAGAGTCGGAACCGGGTATATCAGTTTTGAAAGAGCAAACGGTGAGACTCAGGAAATCTACATCGATAACGACCACGCGACACTCGAGGGCGTGGCGCAATCGATCAATGATGCTCAGCTGGGAGTACAGGCAACGGTTATTAATGATCAAACCGATCTCGAGGCTCCGTTCCGGCTCATGATTACCGGGACCGATTCCGGTTTCGCCAACACCATTTCCTATCCCGAGTTCTATTTCGTCGATGGTGAAGAAGAACTTTATGTCGAGACGGAGCGTCCGGCAACGAACGCGCTACTTCGCTATCAGGGGTTCGAATTCGAATTGGAGAATAACGAGGTAAAGGATGTCATTGCCGGACTATCGCTGAGTCTAAAGGGCATAACGGAGACGGGCCGTCCAGCCTATGTTACCGTCGAACAGGACACTCAAAGGACCGCCCTTAAAATTAAGGATCTAGTCGACAGACTGAATGAGGTATTCAATTTCATTCAACAGCAGAACAAGTTGGATGAAAACTCGAAAACCGACCGAACTCTCGGAGGAGACTACGGAATTCGGATGGCCGAGGCGCGCCTTCGCAGCACGATAACCCAGACCACGTTTACCCTCGATTCAAGTCAATTGCGTTCAGCGGCGGATCTTGGGATTCAGTTTACTCGCGAGGGAACCTTAGCGCTCGATGAAAAAAAATTCGAAGCACATCTCTCGGCAGACTACGGCAAGGTAGTCGACTTTCTGTGTGGTGACGGAGTTTCTACGGGATTGGTGACCCGCCTGAATCAAACCCTTTCAACTATTTCAGGCAGTGGGGATGGGCTACTTTCCAATCAGCGCAAAAACCAGTCTGACGCGATTAAAAAAATTGAACGCGATATCCGCGAGCGCGAGCAAGTGATTCAAAGTAAGGAAGAGGCGCTCAAGCAACGCCTAGCAAGGGCCAGTGGCGCACTAGAGGCGCTCAAGAGCCAGGGAGCACTGTTCGGCGGTCCCCAACAACCCGGCGGGTTGGGATAAGGTAAATGGATAACAAATGACAAGGTCAAAGAAGGAGAATTTTCACGGAATTCAGAGTTACCAGAAGACCGATGTGTTGACCGCTAACCGAGAGACCATTCTACTCATGCTTTATGGGGGAGCAATTCGATTCCTGCGCGCCGGCATTGAGGGCGCAAGATTAGGAAACCGGGCCCAAAAATGTGAAAACATAACACGGGCACAAAGAATCGTGAGCGAACTCAGGGCCACATTGAACCACGAAGTCGGCGGAGAAATTGCTAGCGGTCTGGAGACGTTGTATTCGTTTATTACCCGCCGCCTGATAGAGGGCGTTACTGTCGATGATTCGAAGGGCTTAGAGGAGGCGTTGGCGCTTCTAGAGGATCTGAGCCGCGCCTGGGAGCAGGCTGTAACTCAGCTTAGAAATGAACCGGCGGTCCCAAAGCAACCCGATTTAATAAAAAAATAGGCGAATGAGGAGGCATCATGGAAGACGTACTGGCATATCTGGAACTTAAAAATCGATACTATGAAAAATTTCTCGGACTGACCGAGAAGTTCCTTTCGGGGGCACTTCAAAACCGATGGGATGGACTCGAGCTATTCGTGGATAGCCGGGAGCGCATACTGAACATAATTCGATCCTTTGATTTTAAAATCGCGGCTGCGTTCGAGAAAGTAAAGCTGACCAACGCAGACATCGAGCGGTTTCGTCCTCAGGTAAAAGCCCTCATGGACCGTCGTGATGGGCTCGTCAGTAAAATTGTGAGCACCGACCTCGAATTGACCCAGAGCCTAGAGGAGGTCAAATCCGAGACGATTCGCGATCTCAAAAAGGCCATTTCAATTTCACAACAGATGCAGGCCTTCACTGAAACACCCGAGGTTTTTTTGCCCCGCAAAAACGTCAAACACACTGCCTAACGCAGTGAGCTTGCCAAAGTATTGACGCTTGGGTGCTCCAGTGACATCAGCTGGTGTACGAACGGCTGAAATTGCTCACCTTTGCCCGATTCGATGACCAGTGTTATTGGCATATCCCTTGCTCAGTCATGACGTGTGACAAGCCCCACTCCCGATTATTCGTCTGTCCAAAAGACTGAAAACCAACCCACCGAATATTCAACAGACCAGCTGCTGGTTAATGCCGCGCTTTTGGAGGGTTCGGGGGACTATTTTTTGGCTCGAACTCTTTATGCCTATGCGCTGACCCGTTCCGGTGGGAAAAGCTCCGGCGCAATGCGCGGTCTCGGAGTTTGCCATTACGGGATGGGAGACTCCGCCTCAGCACGTCAGGCGTTTCAGCAGTGGTCAGACCACTTCCCATCTCCCGATGCCTTCATCTGGCTAGCCCGTTCCCTCTATCAGCAAAACAATGAACTACTGGCATTAGAGGCGCTCCACAAAATCGAAATTCCCGAGGAGCTCAGTAAGACGCAGAGATTCGAATTTCAAAAATTGCTGGGAAACTGCCTAGTACGAACCGGACGATTGTTTGAGGCTGAGTCCGCATTTAGATCGGCAATCACACTTTACCCAGAAAACGACGGCGTTCGGGTGAATCTGGGTATGTTGGAGTTGATGCGCAAAAACATTCCCCAAGCAGTGAACGCGTTTGAGGAAGCAAAGAGACTGAATCCTAAGAACGCTCGCGCAACGAACGGCCTTGGGCTGGCAGCTTTAGCAGTGGGAGAACTCGCTTCGGCGAGAAGATTGTTTCATGCCGCCCTAGACATACAACCTAAAAATGCAACCGCCGTTTTACAACTATTGTCGCTGGCAGATTCCCGATCAGAAGCCGACTCAATCGTGGTGCGGGCTGAACGGTTGTTGGAGTTGGAAGCCGATAACGAACAGGTGCGATATCATTTGGCGGCGTGGTATTTAGGGCAATTCAAATACGCTCAGTGTGAGAAACACCTGACGATTCTGATCAAGAAAAACCCCAATCACGAAGGCGCCCAAAAGCTATTGATCGAGGTTCGAACCAGCTTTCTTTCTCGAGGAGGGGCGTTATGATCCGGGTATCAATCGATTCAAGCTCAGATACCGTCGATACCAGCAACTTACAAAACGTTGGTGAGGTGCTCGAAAGGGTAATCAGCAACATTCCAACCTCCCGATTCGTGAGTGAAATTGAATTGGACGGAAAAAAACTAAAACATTATCTCCCCGATTCTGAGGTTGGCCGGGGTATTGACTCCATTCACGAGGTAAAAATTCACACGGCCGATCGCGCCCAGTGGTCCGCAAATGGCTTCGACATTGCACTTTCGTCCCTGGAAAAGATTCAACGGACGCTCATTGTGACTGCAGAATTGTTTCGAGAGACCCACAACCTGGAAGGGAACAGGTTATTTGCCAGATGCATGGATGGCCTTGAACGATTCTGGGATTCGGTCACTTTGACACGTACCGCGCTCAACCTAAACTTTAGTGAAATAGTTATTCAGGGAAACGTAAAGCTGGCTGACCTAGAAGCACAATTCTTAGATATTGTTCGCGGGTTCGTATCGCTTCAGGATGGTCAGTTTTACGAGGCAGTGGCCGACAAGATTGAATTCGAGTTGATTCCCCATCTTTCCCGGTGGGTTGAATCGATGAAGCGATTGCGATCTATTCACGGAGCCAATGCTTAGGGCCTTCGATGCCTATCGAATGACCTGAATCGTAGACCCCTCTGACGGAGCGACCACAAAAACCACTTCATTAGTCGAAGAATCGTACGTCCAGCTAGGAGCCTCAATTCGCCGACCAGCCTTAGTTACGACAACTTCTATCCCTCGAGCGGAAGGAGTACCCGACAGCTTAAAGCGGTTGGGCAATTCTTTTAGACGGATACCACTTAAATCGATTTGGGTTGAAAAGCTGGAGCATAGGTCTCCGGTAGAACCCTTAAAATTTTCGGAGAGCAGCAAATATGTATTTCCCGCATTGTTTACATCGCGATCAATGTCGGAATCATAAACGGTTGCGCAGCGTTGGCCCCCTTGAGTGTAACCAATCGAGTACACGCGGATGAGATTCCTATTCCCACCCACCAATGACTTGAATCGATCTGCAAAATAACCCACTCTATCTACAGTCCCCGTGGGAACGTCTGATCGGTCATACGAATCAGAAATAAACACCAGCACCATTGGAATGGATGCCTGCGGCTTAAAATTGTTTTTTAGCGCCGCTTCCGCTGCTCCCAAGCCCTGAGTGAGTCCGCCAGTCTTAGCATTTATAATGTTTTGAAACGTCGCCGCTAAGACGGCGGTTCGGCTCGCTAAAACACCCACAGCTATGGTAATTGGGACAGCTGTTTTTAAGGCCCCCTGCGCGAACTGCATGTCACTGCTGATGAATGCCATTCGATACTGAGAAGTCGAAGAGTCAAGCCTCTGAAAAAACAGGCTGGCCTCGGCGGTCAGGTGAGTCGCCGCCCGCTGCATCGGAGAACGATCATCGATAACCCACAGCACATCGAGAAACGGAGGGTTGAAGTCCTGAACGAATACGTCAGTAGTCGATTGGCTAACAATCGGTGGTTTCTCGGCGCATGCGGAGAGAAGCGCGACAATGAAAACAATGCGTAAATTCCAAGTCATAGATTGTGCGGGCACACCCCACCTCTTCGGGCAGGTTAAGGATGCAATTCATTGGCCAGCTCAATCGACAGGAAAAGACCAATAGATTTCGGGGGATGACAGCGTCTCACCCCGTTGTGTCTCCGACGTGGGTGAAAGTTGGCGCGCAACGGAGACAAAAAACGGCACGCCGGCTTAACACGCGCCTCAGTGCGGGGGGGGCCGAGCGATGGCCGATCGGAAGGCAAGCGGGGAAGCAGTTGCTGCGTGAGACTCATGCGGACAATTTCAACCGAGAAAAAACTTGCACTATAAAATCCCATCAGAAGACAATGAATCGGATGATGGGCTGTCCGAATTCTGCGAAGCCGCTTACTCCCCTTTACCGCAACCGCCGATAGAATTCCTGACCGTGCGTTTGAATGTGCTCAATAACCGATGGGTCTTCGATTCCTTGGAAAAGAGAAAGATCAATCTTGTAGGGCAACATCAGGTCATCGAATTCCCCACCGATCCTAAGAAGATGATCGAGAGTCAAGTTGCAGCCGATCAAAGTCAGGTCGATATCCGAGGCCGACTGGAACGAACCCAAAGCTCGAGAGCCATAAACTATCGCCTTTTCAACCTCAGAATGAAGTCTGAGCACGCCAGAGATTTTTTCGATGTCCTGAAGACTAAGACCAAACTTATGGTCCATTCCTAATCCTCACCATTTTTTTCAAAAATTGTTCAAATAGCGGAAAGTAATCGGTACCGATCTTTGTCACTAAATTGACGGCCACAGATTCGTTATAGCTGTGGGACGTTAGGTTTCGACTCTCGATCATCTCCATCCATCGCTCTCCATCCACAATCAGGCCCTTCTGGAAAGCTTCGCGAAATGCATCTCGCGATCCAGTAATGGAAGTGATTCCCTGGTGGGTGAAATAGTCTCTCATCACATTCCACGCCAACTCAAACGTGAATTCGAACGCTTTAATGAAACCCTGTATTTCTAACTGGGACAACGCCCTCGATTGTCGGAGACTTACTGCGTTTTGTAATTGCGCCAGCGCCTTCGAAAAATGATCCAACCTCTGATGCCATCGTGAAACACTCATGAGCGTTTCAATGATAAATCACCCCGGGTTGCTTCAATTTGTTGCAACCTTTCGGATGTTCTGTACGGATCGAAACCACCGGCAGCTGGTTTTAGTTTTTTTGCCGCACGTTGAAAGCGCTGAATGTAAAGCCGGGAGTGCTCGGCGAGATTCGGATTTCCAAGAGTTCCCAGATAATACCACGCAATGGGATGAACGGTTTCGTGGTGTTTCACCACTTCTGTGAAGATCGCGATCGATCGGTTCCGGTCACCGCTATCAAAAAGTGCCGCGGCATAGGCGACCTGATGGGGAACCGACCGAGGAATTTCCGAAGGAGACCCTAAAGTAGCCAATGCTTGCGCGGGCTGTGCTTGGAAAATCAACACCTCAGCCAAATTCAGGCGCAATTTCCAATCGAAGGGATTCAAACTGAACAATTGCTGCAGCGATGCCGTATATCGATCCCACGCTCCTTGCGCCGCCTGGCACCGAACGAGCTCGTTCAGCACAGTCGTATTCACATTCTCGGCTCGACTTGCAAACTCCAGCAATTTTTCCGCCTTCGCAAATTCCCCGTGCCTCGATTTGGCCACACCCTGAAGGTAACTCGACTGACCGTCGTCCGAAATAAATCGAGCATTCAAATCATTGAGCTTATCCTGGAGAGAGAGTGCCTGCTCTGGTGAAATTCCGGGCTGGCGCATCGCCGACACCAACGTTTCCCTGGCCTTCACACGCCCCAGAAGTAGAAATTGGTGGTCCACCAGCCTGCGCAAAACAGAAATGTTTGAAGGATATCGCCGACTCAGCTCTCCCCATAATTTTAGAGAGTCATCGTACTGGTTTTTTTCGAAATAGTATTCCGCCGCACTTATCAGTGGATCGTTGGGCAAAACGCTTCCGATCGCGAGCCCAGCAATGAAAAGAAAACAGAAAATCGCCACCTTAAAACTTAAGGCCGAAAGTGGTCTGGAATCCGAAGACAGATGGGGTTTCAGCCGAGCCAAGTCCCGCACCAGGAGATAATACAGCCAGGGTCACACCAACATCGAAATTCTTGTACACCGAGTACTCAGTTCCCAGATCGATCTCCAAACCCAAGTACTTTTCTTCCCCCGCCTGGACTGCCGCTTTGTTAGCCCAGATAACCTCGATGCCCGACGACCAATTCTGGGACCAATCGAAACGAATACCCGGCCTGAGATAATAAACCCCGGAAAAACTGGTTGCATTTCCGTAGACGACCATGCTCCCCTGGTTGATGTTTTCGCCATAGTAACGGCCGAGAAGTTCTCGCCCCAAAAGCAATCCGGCCCGTCGATTACGGTGCATCAGCGCGAACCCCGTCATCGGCCCGGAAGTCATGTCACTGTCACCGCTCGCGTACAAGAACTCGAGAAAGCCCTTTACCTTATGAAACTCGTAAGCAGAACTGAATAGAAAGCCCCAGGCATTCAGTTCTTCAGTGGCTGCAGAACCGAGTGTAGATGCGTTTCCCGAAAGCCACGCGAGTTCGCCCCCTACCGTGAAATAGCCTGACGTTTTCTTGGCATAAAAATCGAGAACGGTGTTTTCTAGGGGGTGGGAAAGACCCCCGTGCAGAGGGTACGCCAAAAATGGAGCGGTCGGAACGGCTCCGGTCGGAAAAGCGTAGGGGTTGGCCGCACCGTTCAGGGACCCGATTTGGGATGTCGAGCGGCTCTGTTTTTCGTATAAACCCCCGAATTCGACGTCTAACTCCGGATTGTCATACTTGAGCGCAACCGTATAGAAATCGGCATCATTGTCACTTCCCATGAGAGAAATTTTGCGTGGCTTGGAGTAGGCCAGAGTACTGACGACTCGACCAAAGTGAAGGCGATACTCAATGCGATCCAGCGTCGACTGCCAGTCATCCCACAGCCCGTTACCCGCATCCCAGAGTAACCCGTATCCCCAAGCAATAGGCGCTCGACCAAATCGAAAGACCCCGAAATCGGAGGTCCATTCCAACCAGGCGCGGTTGAGCACTAGAGCCGTGGTACTCGGATCCCCATAGACCCAGCCACCTTGCCCTTGCATGCCCGAGCCTCCAGCCGAGGGTGAAGGCGCCAGGGTTGGCGAGTTGAGAAGGGACCACTGGGATTTCAGTGAAAAATGATCGTCAACAATCAGGTTTGGATACAGCAAAACGCGGCCGTCGATGAATTTTTTATTGGATAAGGTCCCCGGCTGGCCCAGATTAGCCCGATCCAGATAGTTAGTACGCGTTCTAAAGGTACCGGAAAAATTTGCGGTAACGCCATAAAGCGTCGCCGCAACTGAAACGGAGCAAACAACTAAAAAAATACGAGACATACGATTAACGTAAGGTACGACAAAGATTAGACTAAGTTAAGAAAATAATGGGTACAGGATAATCCACATTGAAAGCAACTCACAGCGTCAAAAACCGCCTGATCGACGCCTGAGCTCTTCTTCGTAATACTTCTGATAAAGGTTATCCCACTGAATGCTGTGCTCGGGGGGTGGGTTTTTTTGGGATAGAATCCGCTGGCGGGCCATCTCGGTAACTGCATCCAACTGCTTGAAGTGTTCCAGAAAAACCTTGTGCCCTTCACGGAGCGCCTTTTCCTTGTCCTTGTAACTCGCGATACCATCTTTTTGCAGGCCGTCGAGTATCAGGTGAAGGACATGGGATAATCGTTCGTCGGAGAATAACATGGCTACAGGATTATTCCCCTCTCTTTGACCAATTGCCTCTTAATCATCTTAAACATTTTCTCCTTGTCGACAGCCGGACCCATGTTTTCCGCATATTGCTGCATCAGTTTTTCAACGTCTCGATTCAAATCCTCTTCCGCCTTCAGGTTCGCCAGAAAAATTTCGGTCATTCTCTTGAGCGCACTCGCCTCGCTTTGCGTGAGAGTAATCAGTTGATTTGACCTGAGTGACAGCAGTAACTTCTGACACAGATGTTTGATTTGGGGCTCACGCATGCGCATCGAATAAATCGTAAATCCGAATTGGATCTATTTCAATGAGTAAGGCCCAGCATTGGTTGCGAGATTATCTGTTTCGGGTGAAACGATTCTGGAAGTCGATAACTTTGGTCGGGTGTTTTATCGTATTGGGCACGGGCATTCTGCTCGGATCCTATTGGACCTGGGTTTCAGTGGATATATCGCTGCGGTTTGACCAGCTTCGCGGCAGCCGGCCGTCACAGATTTATGCAATCCTTCCCGATTGGGAAATGGGAAGCCAATTTCGGAAATCTGGGATGGCATCTGTGCTGCGAGAGCTGGGGTATCGCCCATCGCAGAATGTGACCGACCTTTGCCCGGGGTGTTACCAACTTGGAACAGATCTCTTGAGACTCAATCGCCCCGAATTCCGCAGTCCCGGTGTGGAATTGGTCGCCGCTGAATTTAATGTAAAAATCGAATCTGAAGGAGAGTTTTTTCGGATTGGTTCCATCACCGGTTCCGCTACCGAAGGACCTACCAGAGAGCTAACTCGGGTTGAGCACCCGCCGCAAAGAATCGGTGTATATAGCGCCGGCCGCCTTCGCACCCAGGATTTTGTACGGCTCGCCGATCTACCCGTTACCTTACGGCTTGCGGTCATGGGAATCGAGGACGCCCAATTCCTGGAGCACCGCGGAGTAAGTTTCAGGGCCATAGCTCGAGCGTTTTTTCACGATGTTCGGGCGTTTAGATTTGCCCAGGGTGGAAGCACAATTACCCAACAGCTCATGAAAAACCTCTTTTTCTCTCGAGAAAAGGTCTTTTCTCGAAAAATCAAGGAGGCCTTTTACGCTTTCGTAGCGGAGGCGCACCATTCCAAGGAAGAGATTCTCGAGGCCTACTTGAATGAGGTATATCTGGGCCAATCGGGAAGTCATGAAATTCACGGGATGAATGAGGCCGCGCGGTTTTATTTCGCGCGAGGTGCCACGGAGCTTACTTTAGAGCAGGGGGCCACTCTTGCGGCGTTGATTCAGGCACCCAATCTCCACGACCCCAGACGCCACCCCGATCGATTGAAGCAGCGACGAAATGTCGTCTTGCGCCGTATGTTGGAATCGCAATTCATCGTTGAGGATGAATACTCAGCGGCAGTTCATCAGCCATTAAATGTTCCCGGGGTCAATTCGGGCATCGAGGATATCGATTATTATCTGGAATTGGCGCTGGCACAGGTTTCTCCGGAATTACGAGGCCGATTCGAAAAATCGACCCTGACCGTCTACCTACCCATCGACCCTTTTTTTCAACGAAATGCGGCTCGAGCGATACAGTCCCAACTCAAAATTTTGCAGGATCGTGTGAACCAAGTCCATCGAGGCAAGCCGGTTGAAGTACAGTTGGAGGGGGCACTCATCGCCATGGACGTGGGCCGGTGCCGAGTCGTAGCATCGCAGGGAGGGCGAAGTTACCGACTGAGCCCATTCAATCGGGTGCTTCACGGAAAACGCCAGGTAGGTTCGTTGATAAAGCCGTTCGTTTATCTGACCGGACTCGTTGGGGACCCCTCTTTTGGTCCTACCTCTGTTCTTTCGGATTCGCCGTTTGACTGGGAATACGATCGTCAGGTTTGGAGTCCGAAAAACTATGATGAAAAATTTCGAGGGGATGTTTCTGCCCGCGATGCTCTGGAGCAATCGCTCAATGTTCCGACGGCACGGTTGGCGCAAAAAGTGGGCATCCCCGCCATCATTGATGTGATGCGCAGCGCGGGAATCTCCGGGGAGTTATATCCGGTCCCGGCCCTGAGCTTGGGAAGCGTTGAGTTGTCTCCGTTTGAAATGGCCACCGCGTATCTAACGATCGCCCGTGAAGGACGGCGCTGTCGGCCGGCGGCCATAGCAAGTGTTTACGATGAGAATGGCAATGAATTGTTTCGGAGTATCCCGGACACACAGGATGCACTTCCAACCGATCGGACTCGAGCACTTATCGATATGATGGCGGGTGTTATTTCTCGAGGTACGGCTCGAATGGCTCTGGGACGTTTGGGGGATGAGGCAAGCTATTTTGTCGGAAAAACCGGAACGACCAGTGACTATCGTGATGCCTGGTTTGTGGGGTTTTCTCCTGATATCTTGGTGCTAGTTTGGGTGGGCTACGACGAACGGGAACTGGTGGGTCTCACAGGAGCATCGATCGCCCTGCCCATCTGGATCGATTTTATCCAGACGTCCACCGGGCATTATCTGCCACGCCGATTTTCAGCGGTTCAGAACTAAACTTCGTCCTGTACGCGAGTTGCAGTCACTCCCAAACTTCGTAACTTTTCATCCAGGCGCTGGTAACCCCGGTCGAGGTGATAAATTCGGCTAATGCGCGTCTCCCCTTCAGCGCATAGCGCGGCAATTACCAGAGATGCGCTGGCTCTGAGATCGGTGGCCATCACCGGAGCCGCCTTGAACTGCACGGGACCCTCGATGGTGGCGAGATTGCGGCGAATGGAGATTTTCGCGCCCAAGCGGCGAAGCTCGGCGACATGCATGAATCTATTTTCAAAAATCGTCTCTCGAATTCGACTGGTTCCACTGGCCAGACACGCCACGGTCATTATCTGGGCCTGCATATCTGTCGCAAATCCGGGATAGGGGTTGGTGGTGATATCGACAGGTAAAAAATCGTTTCCGGGCAGGATTTCCAATCGAGATCCGGCATCGAGCACACGGATTTCAGTGCCCATGGCGCGGAAAGCATCCAATACCGATGCAAGTTTCGAGGCATCCGTGTTTGTGACGATCAGCCTACTGCGGGTCGCGACAGCGGCCGCGATCCAGGTTCCGGTTTCAATGCGATCTGCTGGAATGGGAATGGGTTTTATGGGTGCACGCAAGGTAGCGCCCATCACATCGATAATGGGAGTTCCCAATCCCGATATCCGGGCACCGCAGGAACGCAGCAATTCTCCAAGCTCCACAATCTCGGGTTCGCAGGCCGCATTTTCAACTTTCGTGTGCCCTTCCGCTACCGCTGCTACGATAAGAATGTTTTCAGTTCCGGTAACAGTGACCTGGGGAAAGACAATGTGGGCTCCGGTCAATTTGTGGGGAACTTTGGCAACGACATAACCTTCCTCTACTTCAATCTGGACCCCCAGCTGTCTCAACGCATCAATATGTAGGTTTACAGGCCGCGCGCCAATGGCACAGCCGCCGGGAAGGCTGACACGGGCTTCACCGAAACGAGCAATCAGTGGGCCCAACGCCAGGATTCCCGCCCGCATTCGCCTGACCCAATCGTAGGAGGCGACTCGGTTATTAATGTTAGCGCGGATCTCGATCCGACCGGCCTCTCGATCCCATTCGCTGGAGGCGCCCATCGAAGAAAGTAAATTCAAGGTAGTTTCGACATCCCAAAGGCGGGGCACATTTTCAAACAAGGTCGCCTTATCGAACAGTATCGAGGCAAAGAGTAGCGGTAGGGCCGTATTTTTAGATCCACTGACTGCAATTTCGCCCTCTAATTTGGCGGGCCCCCGAATGATAATTGAATCCATCAGTCAGCCTTTCGTGCCGCGAGAACACGATCCCGACCCGCGAGATCACGGGTGATTTCAGGACTCGTAAAACCACATTGGGAGACCATTAGGCTGACGGCACAAGCCTGATCCTCGCCTATTTCAAACGCAAGCAGCCCCCGGGGAACGAGTGACCTTGAGGCGGACTGAACGAATTGGTGAATCACTGTCAACCCGTCGTAACCGCCGTCGAGGGCCAACGAGGGTTCCCGACGAACCTGGGGCGAGAGTCTTTCCATCTCGTCAGTCGAAACGTACGGCGGGTTAGAAACCACGGCATCCCAAGGACCCAATGCTTCCTGCCCAGTGCAAAAATCCCCAAAATGTAAATGGTAATGGGATTTATCCATGAGAATTTCGCCAGCATTTTTTTCTGCAACCCGGAGCGCTTCCGGCGAAATCTCCCATGCATGCCAGTTCAGCCGGGGTCGATCCAAAAGGCAAGAGACTCCGATGTTCCCGCTACCGGCACCAAGTTCGGCCACATTCAAAGCGGATTCCGGCAAAAACCGCGTGATTAGATCGACCAATGTTTCGGTTTCGGGCCGTGGTATGAGAACTCCCGGCTCGACTGAAAAACGGGATTTCCAAAACCACTGGTAACCCGCTAGGTATTGCAATGGCTCGCCTGCGTTGGCTTGGCGAATCACCCGGGCGATCTTACCCGTCGCAGCCTCGTCTAGTACCGGAGCCGTCCACTGCATGAATAAACTTTGCGGCTCAGTTCCCAGGACCATTGCCAGGATACGGCGAAGCAAATCCTCCGGGCACTCTGCGTGATCCTTTTGCGGACGAACCGTTGGCAGAAGGCGGTCAAAGCACTCAGAGGGGGATATCACCGCTCAGCCTCCGTTTGGACCTTGAGTGATTCGGTTTCGTAAAAGGCCGTGAGAGCCGTGATCATGTCTTCGATATTGCCATCCATGAACGCCAGAAGCTGGTGAGCGGTGACACCGATGCGGTGGTCGGTGATACGCCCCTGAGGATAATTATAAGTACGAATTTTCTCACTCCGATCGCCGGTCCCCACTTGATTCAAACGTTCGCTCGCGATCTTTTGCGACTGCTCGTGCTGTTTCATGTCCAATAATCGGGTCTTGAGAATTTTTAGGGCCTTCGACTTATTTTTGTGCTGCGATTTTTCATCGCGACACACGCATACAAGCCCGGTCGGAAGGTGTGTGACCCGGACCGCTGAGTCGGTTGTATTCACACTTTGGCCGCCTGGCCCGGAGCTTCGAAAGACATCAAATCGTAGCTCGTTGGGCTCGATATTCAGTTCGACGTCTTCGGCCTCGGGAAGCACGGCTACGGTCACCGTGCTCGTGTGAATCCGGCCCTGGGTCTCGGTTTTCGGGACGCGTTGCACTCGATGCACGCCGCTCTCGCGTTTCAGGTAACTGTACACTCGATCGCCGCGAATCAGCACGATGATTTCCTTCAACCCACCCACAGCATTTTCCGATACGCTCATGACCTCGACCTGCCAGCCTCTTTTTTCTGCAAACCTGGAGTACATGCGGTGCAGGTCGCCGGCAAAGATGCCGGCCTCATCGCCCCCGGCTCCGGCTCGTATTTCCAATAAAATGTTTTTCTCGTCGTTCGGGTCCCGCGGCAACAAAAGCACGCGGAGTTTCCGCTCCAAATTGGGGATCTGCGAGTCGATAGAGCGGTTTTCTTCCGCGGCCATTTCGCGCAGTTCGCCCGATTCGGATGAAATTATCTGTTGGTTACTCGCGAAGTTCTTTTTGAGCTGCCGGTATTCCCGATATGTTGCAACCAATTGGCCCAGGTGTTTATGTTCTCGGCTGAGTTTCTGGAAGAGTGCCTGGTTTCCGACAGTACCCGGCAAGGTAAGCTGATTTTCGATTTCTTGATAAGCGGACTCTACCTGTTCCAGTTTTTCAAACATGGCCAAATTGGAAGAAACAAACTAATAGGTACGTTTATTTCCGTACTTTTTCATGAAGCGCTCGACCCGGCCTTCCGCATCGATCAACTTCTGCTTGCCCGTATAGAGCGGGTGGCAGTTTGAGCAAATTTCTACTCGAATGTTTTTTCTGGTGGCCCGGGTTAAGATCTCGTGACCGCACGCACAGCGAATGGTCGTTTCAAAATATTCGGGATGGATTTCGGTTTTCATCGACCAGCTCCTACAACGACGCGTAATTTCGCACAAGTTTCGCGGGGTTGCAACCAGGCAAATGGAGTGGTTGCATTCCCAGTAAAGGTCGCCAAAACAAGATTAAAAAACCCATGATCTCGGTAGTTTGATTGAAACGGGAGTCTTTTATTGGGCTAATCGATAAATGGGTAGATGACGATAAAGGTCCCCTTCCAACCCGGTTATTGAAATAACCTCGACAATGCGCCGCTCGGTTCCGTCACGCTGCAGATAAATTACGGCACCGACCGACGATGCAATCCATTCGCGGGCGACTTTCGGGCTGATTTCATAACCGGTGGTTAGCATAAGTCCTTCCAGTCTTTTGAGTGCATCCAGGCAACTATTGGCGTGAATCGTTCCGAGAGAACCCCGGTGTCCGGTATTAAGAGCCTGAATGAAATCAAAGGCCTCGGCTCCCCGACACTCCCCGAGAATGATTCGATCGGGGCGCATGCGAAGCGCGTTGCGAAGCAGATCTCGGCTGGTCACTCCCCCCGATCCCTCGGGAGTCGCAACGCGCGATTCGAGCCTAACAATATGCGAGTGGGTTGATTGAATCTCGGCCGTTTCCTCAATGAGAACGATGCGCTCGCTGGGCATTAAGGAATCGATGCATCGGGAGACCAGAGTGGTTTTTCCTGAGCCGGTACTGCCGCAAACCAGCAGGTTGATACGACGAGAAATAGCCGAGCGAAGCCAATCAATGATTGGCGACGGGCCAAAATCGGAAAGTGAGATGGCTCCGGGTTGACCCGGCTTGCGTATACTAATGTAGGGTCCGTCGACCGCGACAGGGGGAAGAATTACATGAAAGCGCCCGCCGTCCACCAGGCGGCCCTCAAGGTAGGGTTGGGCGGCGTCAATCCGTTTCCCGATCGGTAAGACCAGGCGCTCGATAAAATGAAGCAGGTCAACCGAATGTTCAAAGGGATTTTCAATTCCAACCATTGCACCCCGTCGATCCAAAAAAAGGGTCTGGGTGCCATTAATTAGAATGTCATTCACCGTGGGGTCGCAGTAATAGGAAAAAAGCGCTCCCGCCTTTCCCATAAACTGTTGTTCCAGATTAATCATGAAGTTTACGGCGCAGGCGATCCAAGTATTCCTGTTCGCGAGCCGAGTTAAGAATGGAAAATGTGATGGCCACGATCAGTTCAGTTTCAGATGACTGATTGTGGTCTGACGAAAATAAATACCCCAGGATGGGAATCGACGCAAGCAACGGAAGTCCCTCTCTTTTTTCAGAGCGAGTCTGTTTCAAAAGCGCGGAGAGCACGGCGGTTCCCCCGTCCACGGACTCCATCTTTGTTTCTATCTTGCGGCGATTGAAACCGGGAATGCCGTCAATCGAAGTTTCACGGCTGAGCTCTGCAATGTCGATCTTCACATCGGATCGAATACGATAGCCATCCTCACTGGTGGGGCGCACCTGCACCGAAAGGCCGTGAGATTTCCATTCGATTTTCTTGTGATAGTGGCCGAAGCTTTGGGACCCTGTCGGAATTGGAACTTCGCCTCCGGCGTGGAAAGTGGCCAATTCTCCAAGGCGCACCGATAGCACCGGGTTTGCGAAGGTTTTGGCAAGTCCCTTTTCTCGCAAGAATTTGAGCAGCATTTTGGCTGGCAGTATACTGGCGGAGTAGTTGAGACCCGAGGTATTCAATGACCCTTGTATAAAACCTGCGGACGACAACTCGATAGATCCCGGCCATCGGATTCCCAACTCGTTGGCTAATGCCAGATCGAACTCGATGAATTCCATCGATACCTTCACGACACCCTCGTTAGGAATTCGAGTGGGCCTCAACGCGATTTCCGGATCAATAATCTTGATGATGTGAGCCAGCTCATTACCATCGGCAGTCCATATCCGAACCATTGTCGTTCCCAAGCGCATTCCCGTTAACAAAAGCCGGTCCCGCCCCACAGCCCGAATCTTAAGCAATTTGGAATTGGCGACCGCAGCTCGAATCATGTGGGGTTGCCGCAACGTATGGCTCATCGACTTTCCGATGAGAATGGGGGATGCGCGGGCACTTACTGCCATCGCAATGAGAAGGGCGAACTGGTTGCGGCAACCCACATTGTTGAAAAGAGCAAGAGTCGGGCCATGCCACCATGCGAATCGCTTCAGCGGGCGTGCAGTGATATCGAGACCAGGGTCCGCTTTTCGTACCCTAGAGCCCTCGGATGGAAAGTCCGTAAGTCTTCGCAACACCATTGATGAACGTTCGATTGTCGGAGCGGTTGGCCACATCTGAGTATTCGGAGACATATTCGGAACTAGTAGACCCGCCGGCGTGCGTTACACCAACGACCTCATAAAGACCATTGACCGTTTTCAAGGCGGGACCGCCGGAATCTCCGAAACAGCTCGCCGTGCGATTTGACGGACCGAGAATTGAGCGACTCGAGGATCCGAAACTTTTAGGGGTCAGGAAAAACAGGTAGTCGTCAACCTCGGCAACCTTGTTTTGCCCAGCCCGCTTCACCCCAGCGCCCGAACGGGTGGAAAGGTCGTTGCACCCGTAGCCAACCATATCCACAGTTTCTCCCCGCGACACGGTGGCACTCAGTCCATAGATAAACGCACTGCCTGCACTGACTATATCGGAGTTAAAAACCAGAATCGAAATGTCATTGGGATCATCGACCACGCCCGGTCCGAAGTTCTCTTTGGTAGTTGTCGTAAAGGCTTCGGTCCCATTTCCAAAATCGGCCTGAATATTATAGGTGCCGGATTTTTTCGTGCAGTGGGCTGCTGTTAGTACAGCGCGCGGACTGATAATGGTTCCGGAACAGATTCCGCTGTTACTGGGAAGTATCACCAGAACCACACCATTGAATCCGGTGGTGATACCCGCGAGACTGCGGCTGGGCAGGTCCGAGTCGGCGCTGGAATCCTGAGCCGAACACCCGCTCAGAATGGCAAACGCAGTAAGGACCAGCGCTAAAATTATTCCACCAACGTTCCGTTTCATCTTTTTTCTTTCGAACTATGTCGATAACTTCACAATGTTGCGTCGACTCCTTTAGAAGAATTTGCAAAGGGTGCGCCGAACAAAAAGGAGATTGATAGTGCCTTGAAATTACAAAGCAAATGACTGTATACGGCGAGGATTCAGGCGATCGTCTAGGGGTGGTTCGGTCGTCTAGGATTTTGTCATGCCCACTTTCACAATCGGAAATGGCCCGTGATTCTGTACGGTTAAAGTCAGTGTAAATTTTACGACACCCCCCTCAGGAGAAGCCGATTGAACCGAACCCCCTAAAAAACAAGGAATAACGCCGATTATGTCGGGGGGTTACCGCCAAAAACATTGACGAAAAACACAATTAGAATTTGGTGACTAGTTCGACTTGCCCGTTCGCAAGTCCTACCGGTAAATTGTGTCGCTTGGCCCCCGTAGTTAAATGGATATAACGAGGGATTCCTAATCCCTAATTACAGGTTCGATTCCTGTCGGGGGCACTTCCACAAACAACATTTCGCGCGAACTGTGCCTGGAATGACTCCCGGTCGGCGCTGTGTTATCAATGGTGCTGGTTATCAACGGAGAGATGGCCGAGTGGTTGAAGGCGCACGCTTGGAAAGCGTGTAGACTCGAAAGGGTCTCGAGAGTTCAAATCTCTCTCTCTCCGCCATTCGTTTTCGATGATCTTTGGTCAAAACGACCTAAATAACCGTAACAAT
>CAZRVZ010000111.1:0-11505 GCA_964603655.1 uncultured Pseudobdellovibrionaceae bacterium
TCCACAAGGATACCATCAAGTGAGGGGCTGCGCGTTAAGCGCGTGTTTCATCACGGATAGTCGGGTTTAACGGACCCACTCAAAACAAAAAGGAACGGTTCTCAGAAAACTGCCCGAGAGAGTGGCGCCTCCATAGCTGGAACTAACTACCTTTAGGGAGTGAAATTGTGACGAGAAATTCACGGATGGCGCATCGTGTTTTCACTAAAGAACCACATGCTGATTCCGATACGAGTACCGAGTTTAAGAATCGTCTGAGGGGGATAATTCATGTCAAATAACAATGCAGTAAAGACCAGCGCTGGTGTCGGAGTCAAAATCGGCGCAATCTGCCGCTGTTAATTTTAGAGCAGTAGCAATTTTATCCCTTTAGTCTTTAGGAAATCATTGTCGAAAGTCACTAAAGTGAGGCGATTGGACTTTGCAACCCAGAATTGTAATGCGTCATCAAAATCTAGTTTTAGTCCCAATGCAGTCTTTGCAATCGCTCGTTCGTCTTGCGTCGAGGTTGAATAGCGGTCCAGATACGGGTGTGTTTCAAGAAAGTCCAGAAACGTATCAAGTTCTGCCAGTCGCTTGCGACTGCTCAAAATCGCCTCGATGGCGTGAATAGAGAATGCAGTTACGGCACCGCGGTTCCGATCCGTCATGGCTTCTATTGCGGCGAGGGCCTTGGCGCTCTGTTGTTGGCCGAGCAGAATCTCCAAGAACACATTCGTATCGAAAAGGAACACTGGCTATTTTTTCCTGAATGCGGATTTAGCAAGCTTGATCGAGGTAGTTCCAGGAGGGAAATCCCCTTGAATAGAACCGTGCAATCGTCTAAGGCGTTCGACTGCGGCAATTGCCGCTTTGTCCTCACCCACTGGATTTTGCATCTGCTCCCTCGCGACTTTCCAAGCACGTTGAATGAGCCACGAAACATTGCGCTCAGAGTGCCTAGCAAGGTCCTTGATTTCCTTTGCTAACCGATCGGGTAACGAAATACTGAGCTTCATAACACTATAAATACTACCAGTAGGATAAGTAGTAATCAATCCCGGGTAGTGGGTTGAAACCCGACCACACTTTTAGTGGACTTTTCCCGCACTATTTTCGCCGTTTCTGGGGTTTGACGGGGAGTTTTACTCTTTTCATAGATTCTTTCGACGGTTCCTTGTCCGCTGACCGTTTGGACGGCGTATTCCTATGATGGCGCGGCGTCTCCCCAATTCGTGGGTCCGAGTCGAACGCGCAGGTGCGGATGGGCTCGCCGATCTTTACCATCACATCCGGTTGTTTTACCTTGTTGGTTCTTTCCAGGATTTCCAAGCTCCCCAATCCCCCGTCGCAGCCGCCTATCTGGGTACAGGGCTCCTCGATAATAAAACCGCGCAACCTTTTACATTTTCTCCAAATAGCGTTTTCGGGAACGCTCGGACGCCACCTCTTTAACGGCGCCCGGACGCTCGAGGCACGAGACGGCGCTCAGGCTTTTGAGATCGTAAAGCAGAAGGGGCCAGTGGATGTAGTCGTGACCGATGTTCGGATGCCAGGGGGCGACGGCGTGGCGCTCCTGAAAAATATTCGAGGTCTGGGTGGCGTCGGACCTGTTGTGATACTTGCCAGCGGGTTCGTCGATATAAAAAGAGGACGAGCTTTATGCCCTGGGGGCGAATGCCGTTTTTCCAAAACCCTTCGATAAAGCCTAGCCGTTGGTGTGTGAGGGCGGCGACGCCGGTGAAGTATCACGATCACTGATACGTGCATTACTCCCGGCCTGCGCGACCAGATGATTCGCGAGCTTTTGCGCCGTTTCGAGGGCTCCCTGCGGGTAAATGCGGTGGCAATGGTGATCGGTCGAAATCCAGGATACCTGGCGGTGTCTCGTATGGAAGTCGTGCAGTCTACTGGTTGAAAAATCGGGTATGAAACGCGCCTCGATGGATTTATCCAGGCATTCATCGGGATCCCCGGCTGTCTCTACACTGCTATCAAATGGCTCCAGAAGCCTGGGTACTTGGCCGATGACTCCGTGCCGGGCCATGGGCATCCGATCGCTCACCAGATCAAATGCCGCGCGAGCGTGCTCGGCGAGTGCCGTCCGGGAAAACGGACGGGAAGCGGGGAGCCAGAGCGTTAATTGTGTTTCGTTCGGGTTATCACGGTAGTCTATTGCTAGAATCTCAGTTTGCGGACAGGGAATGACTTCGAATGCGTAAATGAGCACGATTGGTGGAAGTCCTGCCGGGACATAATTTGTTTTAAAGGATAGGGTCCACGCCACTACTCCCGCTTCGTGTTCCAGCCGCTCGGGAATAGAAACCCAATCGCCCAATTGGGAGTGTCTGCTGGATAGGCGGCGCAATTCCTCGGGCGTTGTGGCTATCACCAGATGCTGCGTATCCCAACTTGAGTCTGCAAGCTGCATCTGGATTTCGCCTCGCTCCAGTGTTTCGAGTCGCCCCAGCGTCTCGGGCGCATCGAGGGGAAAAGTCGTCACCTCGGGCGCTTGATTCCACCATTGGAACTGCGTGTGGTGCACCAGGTGAAGTAGCGCCTCGGGTCCGAGGTTTTGAGAACGGCCTAATCGTTTCCAAATCCCCTGACAGAATCCGACGAGATCGGGGTATCGCCTCAGGCAAGCAGCATAACTCGTCGAAGATTTTAGCATACCCGACAGGCCTGGAAATCTGAGTTCGAGAGCATCTTCGCGCCATAAAAAATTGGCATCGGGGAGCGAGATCTCAATCGACCAGGGGTCAGATCTTGGAATATCAAATCGGTCGCTCAAAGTTCGGTCTATCGCTGTGGGTTCACGCAGCGACCAATCGATCTGAATCCAGCCGAGTCGAATTCCCGGAATGCGTTTTTCGAGCTGGCTCAGAAGCCAAAGTGCGGCCGGCTCATTACCGAGCACTACGAGGTCAAATTTAAGTGAGCTTGAATTACTGCGCGTCATCCAGGGATAATAGTAGTCGCCCGGAGGTGAATGTGAAGCTCCTATTTCGACATACTGCGTTTCTTTTGGGGCTCCTGGTTTCGATAGCGCTCGGAGCGATGAGCACTCCCGTTTACCTGCTTCCGATGAACTGCGCCGAGCTCGTCCCCGACTCTGGTCCATTCATGCATTTTTTCGAAAGTGTTGCCAGTGGAATTGCGGCAAATAATCGAGCCTTGTCGAAACGCCTCTTTCGAGTGCTTTCACTCAGAGAGCGCGTTGCCGTCGAGACGGGCAGGGTGGGGGACGCAAACCCAGTGGACCCGCTCATCCGACGATTTCTTTGTTATTACCGGGAACAGAAGGATCCACTTCGAATCATCAGCTACGACGACTCTGAATTTCTGGGTTATATGAAAAAGGAGCTCCCGAACCTCGAAAAACAGGTGGATGACTCGGTATATCGCGTCGCGTTCGAAGAGCAGAGCCGAATCGAATTTGATCGGAGGCTACAACTGCACCAGTCCCTCATCGAAGTGGTCCGCGATGAAGCGGGACGTGAGGCGGACCTGGTGTTCGAGAAGGTAATCGAATCTGCTCGAAAGAAAGTGAAACTGCAGTGAAATGGCGCCCGTTTCTGACCGAGCTGGCTACTCGGGCCGGGGCAATTCATCTTAAGTACTTTCAAAAACAGCACCGTATTGAGCATAAATTTCGGGCAGGAATCGTCACCGAGGCCGATAAGGAATCGGAAGCCTACCTCGTTCGGGCGATTCGAAGGAAATTCCCGAAATGCACGCTAATTACCGAAGAAACGGGCCACTATCCGGGGGATGACTTGGTGTGGCTCATCGATCCGCTCGATGGGACGACGAACTATGCCCATGGGTTTCCGTGGTTCTGCGTGTCGATCGGGGTTTGGCGCAATGGAGTGGCATTAGCCGGGGTTGTATATAATTCAGTTTACCGGGAACTGTTTTATGCCGAAAAGGGAGAAGGTGCCTATTTTAACCGAAAGCGCATTCGAGTTTCCCGGGTTGCAAAGCTTAAGGACGCACTCCTGGGAACCGGGTTTTATTACTCAAAGGGCGTGCGGCTTCGAGTTGAAACCGAGGTGTTTCGAGGGGTTAACGAGGTCGCCATGGGGGTGCGTAGACCAGGCGCCGCCGCGCTCGATCTCGCGTACGTGGCCGCGGGACGCTACGACGGCTTTTGGGAGCGTGGCCTCTCGCCGTGGGATGTGGCCGCGGGATGGTGTCTCATCGAAGAGGCGGGGGGACAGATTTCCGACTACTCAGGGAAACCCACCCACTATG
The DNA here is from genome assembly GCA_964603655.1 of uncultured Pseudobdellovibrionaceae bacterium. Taxonomy (GTDB): domain Bacteria; phylum Bdellovibrionota; class FAC87; order UBA2466; family UBA2466; genus JACPWY01. The sequence continues at coordinate 4,237 of CAZRVZ010000111.1, forward strand.
ACAGTCGCGAAATTTTGGTCTCAAATGGGCGAATTCACCCAGCACTTGTTTCCAACATACAGCGCACGCTCAAGGAATTTTGACCCAGCCTTCGAATTGTCTTTGATTTTCCATTCGCGCGTGAGTTTCCAATTAAGGGGATCCAATGCCTGGTGAAATACGTTGGATAGTTTTACTCCAGAAAGCGCCCAAGGGGCCATTCACCACGCAAGAGGTGGAGAGTCTCATCGCCCAGGGACTCGTCAGGAGAAACGATGTTGCGTTTCAGATGCTCGAAGGTGAGACCAAAGCCCATACCGGTTGGAAATTTATCTGGCAGTTTGCTGAGTTTGAGCGTCGCGACGAAAAACCGGCGCCCCAAAAGCCCAAACCTCACGAACCGCAGGAGGATCGAAGGCAGACGGCAAGGGCCCCTTCCACGGGCATTCTACCTGAGGATATCGCGGCCATTAAACCTGACGACCTTCTCTTTTCCACGAAACGCGATCACTCGCACGCAAATTCTCACGCTAGTTCTAGGACGAACGGCTCCTCCGCGGGTGAGGGTGATTCACCCGGTACTTCGAGACGATTCCCCTTGGGGTGGGTCGTGGGAACGGTGGGCATGGCGGTTTTACTACTCTACTATTTCGTGATCTCAGATAAATTGTGGCGCAATTCGCCGAGCGAAATGTCCGGGCTTTCGGGCGTTGCGGCTCCGCCGCGATCGCCCAGTTCGGCCAAATTTAGTCCTGCGACCACCAAGGAATTACCCAAAGAAATTCCCAGAGCAGTTCAAAAAGAATTGGCTGGCGAGGTTAATTCCAAACCATCTCAACCCGAGCGACCGCCAATCGCCCGTGAGGACAACCCACCCGACCGAGGTGAAATTAAACGGGGAGATTTCATCGGTGACCACTCGCGAGACAGACGTGACGATCTGGACAGAGCCCCCGCCTCTGAGGAGGACGAGGAGCCGACTATCATTCGAAAAAAGAAACGCCGCCCCGTGATTATCGAAGAGGATGACGATGAGGACTCCGTTTCGGCTCCACCCGACGACGAGGAAGAATAACTCTCTCAAGGTAGTTACTTCCTTACAAACGCTTGCAGCAGAGTTTCCTTACTGGGAAATATTGGGAGTTACCAAGTGCAAATGAACCAAGAAATGAACCCGAGAAGAAGTCTAAAACCCCGAAGCCTTCTTAAAAGATCGAACCTCAATCGAGATGTGTAGTCCGACACACCGACGGCGACGTCCGCGTCGGTAGATGAGGTGAGCCACTTGCCCTGGCCGCTCCAAGTGGCGAATTGCCAGATCGAATCTAATTCTCTTACCGAGTGATTGAACACCCTCCCTTTGGTACGGGCCCGTTAACATAATTCTGCAAGCCAATGGATGTGGTTTCTTGGTGCTTTCCCAGCTTTAAGTCACATCGAGGCAAGGAGATCTTTAAGAGTTGTTTCTATGAGTGGATATTTGAAAACAAACCCGGACTCGGTGGCTTTTTTGGGGTGAACCCGCTGGCTCCCCAGTACTATTTCGGACATTTCGCCCATGGCAATTTTCAATGCGATCGCGGGAGCAGGCAGCCACGCAGGCCGTCCCAGCGCGGCGCCTAACGCCTTTGCGAATTGTCGACTTGTGACAGGATTCGGCGCAACGGCATTGGCTGAGCCATTGAGCTTTTCATTTGAGATGGCAAACAGGATAAGACTGATCAGATCTTTGATGTAAATCCAACTCATCCATTGGTTGCCCGTTCCAACTGGACCACCCAGTCCCAATTTGAAAAGGGGCAATAACTTGGAAAGGGCACCCCCTTGCTGACCTAACACTATGCCGAATCTCAGATTGACTCGTCTGATTTCTTTCGTTGGCGCCAGGGCATTTTCCCAAGCCTGGCACAGTTCGGAGAGGAAGCCGGAGCCGAAGGACGAAGTCTCTGTCAGGACCTCATCTTCGCGATCGCCATAAATGCCTATGGCTGAAGCAGCGACGATCACCTTGGGTTTGGAAACACCATCGGAGATCCCTTGAACGAGATGTTTGGTACCCAAAACACGAGAATCGTAAATCTTTTTCTTTTGAGTTTTTGTCCATCGTCCCGCTGCAATGGATTCTCCGGCAAGATGAATGACAGCGTCAACGCCAACGAGTGAATCCTTAGGGGGGGACTCGTTTTCCAGATTCCATGAGAAGAACGCGATTCCTGAAGGCATCGAGGACTTTGCCTTCTCCGGGTTACGGGTGAGTAGGACGATCTCATGATTAGCAGTCTGTAATTCCCGAACGAGTGGCCTACCAACGAACCCGGTTCCTCCAGTGATCAATATTTTCAGAATTTACCTCCACCATGCCGTAATTTTAACTTGTACCTCCTCGCAATGCTACTACAGCAATTCCCGCGTAGCGGGAATTGCTGGTAAAATCGCCCATCCCGTTTTGACAGTCAGGAAAGCAACCCTAGCAAGATGTCTTTCTTTCGAGCCTCGCGCGGAGAAAAGTCCTCCCCCATTGTAAGAGAAGGCAAGAGAGGACCTCGTCCGCCATTTGGCGCAAAATGCAGGCGTCAGTTCGACATCGCGGGACCTGGAGGGCCAAAAAGCGCTCTTTCGGAAATCCTTCGTTTAAATGAAGACAAAAATCTTCTGTCTAAAAATGTTAAATTGGAAGCTCGGACCGAGATATGACAATTACCAACCCCTTAAATCCTCTCGATGGAATAACCCTAGAGAAGCTCCTCGCTGAGCTGGTCAATCAGTATGGCTGGGAACAGCTTGGACAGGAAGTAAGGGTCAATTGCTTCAATAATAATCCCAGTGTTAAGTCGAGCCTGTACTTTCTTCGTCGAACCCCTTGGGCCAGAGCCAAGGTGGAAGCGCTCTTTCTTGAGTATCTATCGCAATCAAAATAAAAGGCCGGCATTGTTTTATTTCAATCGGTTACATGTGTCCAATTCCGACCAACGCGCGTACAGACTCTCAATTTCTTCTTGGGTATGGGCAATCTTTTGAAAGATCTCTGAAAGTTTACTGGAGTTACTCAGGTTTTCGGGAAGTTGGCTGTCTTTTTCTAAAACAGACAACCGCTCTTCCGTCGCTTGAATTCTCTCCTCCATGCCGGAAAGCTCCATCGTTTCCTTGAAACTCAATTTACGTTTGAGAGTTGGTTGCGAATTGGAGGGTGCGGCATGGGAAATTTTAGAAGGTTTGTTTGGCCGCATCATTTCGCAGTGCCAATTTTCCCATTGATCCAATCCCGCAAAAGGAATCACTTTTCCGCTGTTGTCTTTCGGCCTGGGAAAGGCATAGATCTGGGTGGCCACCTGATCCAAGAAGTAGCGATCGTGAGTGACTAGTAGAATCGCGCCGTCAAATTCTACCAGGCAATCCTGCAGGACATCGAGAGTTTGGACATCCAAATCGTTGGTCGGTTCGTCAAGTACGAGGACATTTGCCTCTTGCTCCATCAGCCGAGCGATCAACACGCGAGCCTGCTCGCCGCCCGAAAGACTTCCCACAGCCATATCGATCTGTTCTTTTCTAAATAAAAAGCGATCGAGATAACCATTGATGTGGACCATTTGTCCTCGGTAGTTTATGTGGTCGCCGTTTGGACAAAGTGTCTTTCTCAGTGTCAGCGTCGGATCGAGTGTTTCCCGGCTCTGTTCAAAGTAGGCGACTTTCAGGTGCTCGGACCGCAGCACCTTTCCCGAATCGGGTTCTTGACTGCCCAAAAGCACACGAATGAGGGTAGATTTTCCGCAACCATTCGAACCGAGGAGTCCAATCCGACTTCCAGGCCCAATAAAGAGATCAAGATCTCGAAAGAGAGTTCGCCCTTGAAATCTCAAAGAGATTTTTTGTGCCTCAATCAATCGCTTCGGTTTCTTATCAAACGATGTGAATTCGATACGGGCGGTGCGCTCGTCGTTTCGGAATTTCAATTCATCAACTTTGCTCCGTAACTCCCCCGCGGCGTAGATGCGCGCCTGCTGTTTTGTAGTCCTAGCTTTCGGCCCACGTCGCAACCATTCGGTTTCTCGCCGAAGAGTGTTTCGAAGAATCTTCTCCTCTCGCTGCTGTAAAGTTAAAAGCTCCTCTTTCCTCTCCAAATAGTTCGCAAAATCTCCTCGGACGCTCAATATTCCGTTCGGATTCCTTCGATCGAGTTCCAAAATGCGATTTGTCACCCGCTGTAGAAAAAGGCGATCGTGAGTGACAATTACGGTGGCGAACCGGGCCTTCGCAAGAAAAGTCTCTAACCACAGGATGCTCTCGATATCGAGGTGGTTGGTAGGTTCGTCCAGAAGAAGAAGCTCGGGATCTTTTGCGAGCTCACGCGCCAAAGCAACTCGTTTTTTCCAGCCCCCCGACAGAGTTTCGACCAGAGCGGAGGCGATGGAGCCAAGTTCCAATTTGGAAATAAGTTCGCCTGCCAGGGCGACCGAAGTGTCGTTATCAAGGTCGCTCACAGCATCGTGAACTGCCTGTCCAACCGTTGTCTTTGCCGGCAAGGATGGGATTTGCTCCAGAAAGCCAACCCTCAAGCCGCGTTGGTAGGAGATATCTCCAGAGTCGACGGAACTTTGCATCGACATAATTTTGAGGAGAGTCGATTTTCCTGCGCCGTTGGGACCAATTAGGCCTATTCTCTCTTCACTCTCAACAGCAAAGGTGAGACCGTCGAACAAGGGTCTAACCCCGAAGGATTTCTTGATCTGTTTGGCGCCGAAGAGAATAGCCATCACCGGTGGGTGTACCATAACTTGGCACCCGATCGGGACCGCTAATGAGTGCTAAACCAGCGATACACGGACTCAAGCCGGGTTAGCGACCTACCGAAAGCTCTCCATTTCGGAAATACCAAGGAAGATGCAGTGTGTTCTGAAGCGGGGCCAAAAGGTCTCGGCACAATTTAAGGCGATAATTGTTAAACTCGGTTCTTTGGTTGTGGGAGAGCACCTGGCGGTAAGTCTTCCAAAAGGAAGGGCGTTCGGCCGGGCCGCCTCCAAGCAGGATTTTTGTCACTTCGTAGCTAATCCGGCAAATACGTTCTGTATCCTCAGGCGCTTGAGAAGGCGCGACATCAAATTCAACTTTCATAGGCATATCCCTTGATACCACACTTCGCGACAAATAGGCACGGCGCCGAATATCAACGCGTATTTTGTTTCGTGGATAAAAGAGCCAGACTACCCCTCAGTGGCCGCGAGAATGTCCGCGGCTTTTAAGCCGCGCAAGCTCTCGGTCAGTCCCGCGAGCAGGCGATCGAACTCCACTAGGACCGCATCATACCTGAGCGGATCGGTGACACCGTAGCCTGTTGCTCTCCACTCGGGGGAGAGAGCAAGTCGGCCTCTGAGCGCACTTGTAAACAAATCGAGCCAGGCGGGTGGGTGAAAGGTGAAGTTGAGTGAAAGGGCGTCGCCTTCGGCAAGTGTTGAATGCCACATGCTGTTAGGGACGAAGAGCAGCGAACCCGGTGTGAGCACGATCGATACGGCATCTGGTAGCATTTTCGTTGGCATCGGCATCTGAGCGTAGGTTTGCAGCTCCGGATCAACGGGCAATCCCATGGTGTGGCGACTCAAGGGATTTAACACATTGCCATTTGGAGCAAGCCACCACTTCTTAGTTCCGTGGAGTTGCAGAACGAAGTTTGCGTTCTGATCGAAATGCGGGGAAGTGCCCTTTCCGTCTGGAGTGGCGTAGAGCAAGCACCGACTTTGGGTGAGGGCGGAGACTCCTAGGTCTAATCGAATTGCTTCCAGCCAGGTAGCGAGTTCAAGAGAGACTCGCTCGGCGTGATCGAACATCAAGCCAATTTTGTTTTCAAAAAGCTTGAAGGCGTCGGTGATGGAAACGTCAATAGCGCTGGCCTCGTCGGCCACCTTCGGCAGGTGTGCCTGAACGGGGTAAGGCCAAGACTGAAGTAATTTTTCGAGGGACTCCAAAAATGGTAATCCGGTCAGGGCACCCACGCTCGTTGCTTGCTCGACGACGAAATACTTACCCGATTCCAGGTGCAGGAAAAATTCTGCTAGGGAACGGGGATAAATAAGCGATGCAAGACCGGGTTTTGTCATTTAGCGACGGACGCTAGTGAGGTTGGGAAGTCTTGTCAAAATGGACTATGCGGTCCGGTCCAACTTCCCCACTCGGGCAGCGGCTTTTTTTGATGTGTCTGTACATCTCAGGACGTTGCAATTTATGTCCTCATTTTCAGAACTTAACCTCCTTCACTCACTTCGAAGGACTCTTGCCGAAAAGAGCCTCGCCAAAAATAGACCTTGTTAAGCTAAGTCAGCGCCGCTAAGGCGTGCTAGGCCGTGGGGCAGAGCTGACAATTGGCGTGGGGTCAGCTATTGAATTGAATTAGGGTCCGGGCGTGGAGTGACTAATGCCGTAAGCATTAGTAATTAATGATGTTGTTACTAACCTCTTTTTTGGTGGTGGCACTGGCTGGAGCGGGCCCTGCGGAATCTGCCTTGGATTTACGCCAGACAGTGCGGTTCGCACTGGAACACTCGCCTACGCTCCAGTCCGAAAATTACCAACGCATCATCCGTGAACTCGAACGTGGGAATGCCCGAGCCAAGTTTTTTCCAACACTTGACCTCACGAGCGGCCACGGGATTCAAACGACGGAAACAAAACGGTTAACTGATCCCTGGACGAGTCAATTCGGAATTCACCTCACCGAAACACTTTATGACAATGGGAAATCCATTACACAATTCAAACTGACCGATGTTAGGCAGAAAATCGCGGAGCTTACCGTAGAAAAGACCCGCGATTCTCTTTGTTTGGAAGTTGCGTCGCAGTTTTATTCCTACTCTCAGGCGTGCAAATTGTCAGAATTAAAGACCAAGCAGTTGGCGCTTTTAAGAAAGGAGTTTGTCCTGTTGGAGGGTCAGTATAAACAGGGACTAAAACTACGAAAGGACTACTTGCGTTTGAAGGGCCAAATCCAACGGGCCGAAATGGACGAGCGCAGTGCTTTGAATGAAATCGAGAAAATTGCCATTAGCCTGAAGGCGCTTATCGGCGTTTCCGGCGAACATGCAGATCGGACGTTCAGGGTAGATGAAATCACCAGTCTGCCACCCATTCCAACTCAGATGCCGACCACCGAGACTACTCACGAATACCGAATTGCGAAGCTGGAGTTTTCTCAAAACCCTTTCGAAAGAGACCTGGTACAGCGAAAAACCTGGCCGGAGATTGCGCTCTCGGCTGGGTTGAATTATCAGACCTCAGGTTATCTAGGCCCAACAGGCCGCT
>CAZRVZ010000112.1:0-13391 GCA_964603655.1 uncultured Pseudobdellovibrionaceae bacterium
AACTTAGCCGTTTACCGGGCGGATTCGTCTTTTGAGTTCGTGTCGTTGTCAGACGGGCGATCGTTGCACGACACAATTAGGCGCGCGCAGCGGATCACAAGCGGGTTGACCGAGCGCACCCCCACCATGACCTGATCAAAATACGGACACTGCCCACTCGAAACATTTTGAACGAAGTAGGTATTTACGTTGCAGTAGCGGCCGTCGACTTGAATTGAATCGGCAAATGAAATGGCGGATAGGACGAAGGCCAAGAGCATTTTCTTCATACGGGGCTCCTTTTTTTTATTATCATAAGGGTTCTCTGGTCGAAATCACGCCTAACGGCGTTACACGGCGATGCTTTGTTGGAATAGGGTACGCCGTAACGCGCCGTCGCTGTTTTGTTGAAAAAGCGGCGTTTTCATTGGGTGAGTCGCAGGATATGCTGGCTGTAAATGGGGGGCTAAGTGGTGGAAGTGTTTTCAAAGTGTTGGGATCTCTTGCTGGGCTTTATCAGTCTCTTCATGCATCTCGATGTGCATCTGAGCAGTGTCATTACGGACTACGGCGCACTCACGTACGTGATCCTGTTCGCGATCGTTTTTTGCGAGACGGGTCTGGTGGTCACCCCCATTCTTCCCGGGGACTCATTGCTATTTGCGGCCGGCACATTTGCCGCCCTGGGTTCGCTCGATGTATTTTTTCTCGGTGTCCTTCTGCTGATTGCGGCAATCGCCGGTGATGCGCTCAATTACACGATTGGTCGGTCGGTGGGCCCGAAGGTGCTCTCCGGGAAGCACCGGTTTCTAAAAAAAGAATACCTGGAAAAGACCCAGAGCTTTTACGATCGCTACGGGGCAAAAACAATCGTGATTGCGCGCTTTGTACCCATCGTTCGCACCTTTGCGCCGTTTATGGCGGGTGTCGGGCACATGCGCTACTCGAAATTCCTCATTTACAATGTGGGGGGCGCGATTGCCTGGGTAGTTCTCTTCGTGGGGGCTGGGTATTACTTTGGAAACATCCCATCGGTCAGAAAAAACTTTACACTCGTCATCATGGCCATTGTATTCGTTTCGGTGCTCCCGGCCGTGATCGAAATCGCCCGTGAGCGGTGGCGTAAGCCCGCCAATGGCTCGGTCTAGCCATTAAGGCCACACGCTACTCAATCTTACGTGCCAAGTCGGGGACGCTTGGCTATACTCCGACGCCGATATGGAGAAGCCCCGAATCATTCTCATCGATGGCAGCGGCTATATTTTTCGGGCATTTTACGCCATTTCCAGGTTATCCACTTCGAAGGGAATGCCGACCAATGCGGTGTATGGCTTCATCAACATGCTGCTCCGGGTACTCGAGGTGGAGAAGCCGGAGTATCTGGCCATCGCGTTCGATACGGCAAAGCCCACATTTCGCAAGGAGCGCTATTCCGATTACAAGGCCAATCGTGAGGCCCCTCCCGACGATCTCATTATTCAAATTCCCTACATTTATCGGGCCGTAGATGCCTTTGGAATCGTTTCTCTCATCAAGGAGGGATTTGAGGCCGACGATCTGTTGGGGACCGTCGCCAGGCGCGCCGAGGCCGAGGGGTTTCGGGTAGACATTATCACGGGCGACAAAGATCTCATGCAGCTCGTGAATGAAAATATTAATCTGTTCGACACGATGAAGGATCGGCGGGTGGATCCTTCTGCGGTAAAGGAACGTCTGGGCGTGCGCCCCGATCAGGTGATCGACTTTTTGGCGCTGATGGGCGATTCCAGCGACAATATTCCAGGGGTGACCGGAATCGGTGAAAAATCCGCCGCCGAACTACTTTGTACATTTGATTCTCTCGACGGTGTTTATCGGCGATTAGGAGAGATTAAGAGCGAAAAACGTCGGGACATTCTGGTAAAGGAGAAGGAGGTAGCCTATTTAAGTCAGGAGCTCGCGACGATAAAATGTGACGTGCCTTACGCCTATTCGTTACCATCGCTCAAATACAATGGTCCCGTCTTAGATGCCTTGAAGTCCTTATTTGAGGAGCTCGAGTTTCAAAATCTGCTCAAGCGTTTTGATCTGGTCCAGGCGACACCACCAAATACTGTCCACTACGAAACGGTCCTCGATGCCGAGCGCCTCCGATCGATAGTGACTGAAATTGAGCGGCGAGGGAGGGTCTGTGTCGATACCGAAACCACTTCGCTCAAAACGCGCGAGGCTCTGCTGGTTGGAATTTCCCTGGCGGTGGAACCCTTAAAAGCGGTTTACATTCCGGTGGGTCATTATGAACTCGCCAATCCAGCGCGCTTATTAGGCGGCCAGCTCGATGCCGCAATGGTTCGTGAAACGCTGCGAGGGCCGTTCGAAAATCCAAAGATTCAAAAGATTGGTCAGAACCTAAAATACGACATTCAAATTCTCCGGAATTGGGGAATAAATCTTCAGGGAGTCGAATCGGACACCTTGGTCGGGAGTTATCTTTTAGATCCCGAACGACCGCACAATCTGGATGCGCTGGCCCAACGGTACCTGCAGCACCAAACGATCAAATACGAGGATGTGACCGGAAAGGGAAAGGCCCAGATCTCCTTTGCTGAGGTTGCGCTCGAGCCGGCGACTCGTTATTCGGCCGAGGATGCGGACGTAACGCTGAGAGTGAATGAGAAGGTGGAGGCGGAACTGAAGTCCACGACTAGTCTTGACCGGCTCTACCGAACGGTTGAGGTGCCGCTCGTGCAGGTATTGGCGCGCATGGAGTTCGATGGCGTGCGGGTTGATCGAGATCGCCTGGATCAGATGTCCGCGGAATTGACTGTTGACCTGGATGGCCTGGAAAAAAGCATCTTCACTGCAGCCGGAGAGTCCTTCAATATCAATTCCCCAAAACAGTTGGGTGACATTCTCTTTAAGAAGCTCGGGCTACCGACCGGAAAAAAGACCAAGACGGGATATTCGACCGATGAAAGTGTTTTGAGAAAGCTTTCCGGCACTCACCCGATCGCCAAACTCCTCATTCAGTACCGGGAGTGGGGAAAACTCAAATCCACATTTGTGGATGGGTTGCTTTCAGAAATTTCGTCGGTAACCGGTCGCATTCACACCCATTATAACCAGACGGTGACGGCGACCGGTCGGCTTTCGAGTTCCAATCCGAATTTACAAAATATTCCGGCGTCAGCGGACCCGAAATACGACATACGCACCGTGTTTGTGAGTCAGTCGGGGTATCGATTGCTATCGGCAGATTACTCACAAATCGAGCTCAGACTGCTGGCCCATCTGAGTCGTGATAGCGAGCTCATGGATGCGTTCAAACGGGACGAGGACGTTCATGAACGGACGGCGATGCTCATTTTCGGGGGGAGCCAGGTTTCAAGCGAGCAGCGCAAGATCGCAAAGACCATTAACTTTGGCGTGATGTATGGACAGACGCCGTTTGGATTGTCTCAGACTCTGGGTATCTCTTTGAACGATGCGAAACGATTCATCGATCGTTATTTCGAGCGCTACAGCGGTGTGAAAAAATATTTGGAACAGCTCGTCGAAACGGCCCGGCGCCAGGGCTTTGCCGAGACGGTTTCGGGGCGGCGACGTTTTATCCCGGAACTGAACTCCCGAAACCGCATGCGGCGTGAGATGGCGGAGCGCGCGGCGATAAACGCCCCCGTTCAGGGTACGGCAGCCGACCTGATAAAGATGGCGATGTTAAGGGTGGAGCGGAAATTTATCGACGATAAAATTGACGGGAAGATGCGGCTGCAGGTTCATGACGAGCTGGTTTTCGAGGTGTCGGAAAAAATGGAGAGCCAGGCGGAAACCATCGTGCGAGACTCCATGGAAAACGCAATGTCTCTTGACGTTAAGTTGAAAGTGGATATGGGGTGGGGCCGTCATTGGCGTGAATGCGGGTGAAAAATTACGGCGCAACTGGCAATGATCAAACGGAATCATTTCTTAACGCGTGCTCTTTCTTTTTTTGTGAAAAATTTTTAAAAAAGTAGGGTGACGTGATTGACATGAATTGTATGGCACATGCTATATTTTTTATAACAATGACGTTGGGCGCGGCACCGAATGTTCGGAGTTCGAAGGCCAGTAATTATTAAATGTTCATTTAATTAGGGAGCGGAAATTCAGGACCGTTTGTTGCCATAAATGGGCGGCGAATGGGCTGTTGGGGTATCGTCACCCAAAAAAGCGGTTCTGGTGCGTCGCATTATACTTTGTTTGTAGTTTTTAATGGAACTCTGGGGGAAGCCAATGCAGATTCAAAAGGTCTTTACGAAAAACCTTACCTCTCCTTTTAGTGATCAAGTTTTTGAAATGAGAAAGTCGGAGATTCGTGAGCCGGATGGCCGCGTGGTTTTCAGCCAGGACGATGTCGTGGTGCCGAAGGACTGGTCGCAGGTCGCAACCGATATTCTGGCTCAAAAGTATTTTAGAAAAACGGGAGTTCCTGCGGATGAAAAATCCGAAACGCGTGGCGAAAATGATGCTCGCCAGGTTTTTCACCGGATGGCCGGCTGTTGGACCGATTGGGGCACTCGCTATGGCTATTTTTCCTCTGATGAGGATGCCCGTGTGTTTTACGATGAGATCTGTTTCATGCTGTCTCATCAGTATGTGGCTCCCAATTCTCCGCAGTGGTTTAATACTGGGCTTCACTGGGCTTACGGAATTGATGGCCCGGCTCAGGGACACTATTTCGTGGATCCCAAGACCCACGTATTGACCCAATCCAATAGCGCCTATGAGCACCCTCAGCCTCACGCCTGTTTCATCCAGAGTGTGACCGACAACCTCGTGAATGAGAAAGGCATCATGGACCTGTGGGTACGCGAAGCCCGCCTATTCAAGTACGGCTCGGGAACCGGGACCAATTTCAGCCACCTGCGCGGTGAGGGCGAGCCACTGAGCGGCGGTGGTCGTTCCAGCGGACTCATGTCCTTTTTAAAGGTAGGCGACCGAGCGGCTGGCGTCATTAAGAGCGGAGGAACGACTCGCCGGGCCGCCAAGATGGTTTGTCTGGATCTCGATCACCCTGAAATTGAGCGGTTCATCAATTGGAAAGTGCAGGAAGAACAGAAAGTTTCAGCATTGGTTGCGGGAAGCAAGATTCATCGAAAGCGCCTGAACGCAGTCGTCGACGCGTGTTTTCAGACTGAAGGGAAGGTAGAGACCGATCCCGAAAAAAACGCCGCACTAAAGACAGCCTTGCGGCGCGCCCGGTCGGCTCAAATTCCAGACAGCTATGTCCTTAAGATATTACAGCTGGCCCAGATGGGACGGCGAAAGGTGGAGTTCCCGCTGTTCGACGTGGACTGGCAGGGCGAGGCCTATTCTACCGTAAGTGGGCAGAATTCGAACAACTCGGTGCGAGTTCCCAATAGTTTTTTTGAACAACTGGAAAAAAAGGGAAGTTGGTCGATGAAGTGGCGAACCAACGGTAAGGTCTGCCAGGAACTTCCCGCCGCCGAACTCTGGGATCAGATTACCTATGCCGCTTGGGCCTGTGCTGACCCTGGTCTTCAGTACGATACGACCATCAATGAGTGGCATACGTGCCCTGCTGAGGGACGAATCAATGCCTCTAATCCCTGCTCGGAATATATGTTTCTGGACGATACCGCGTGCAATCTGGCGAGCGTGAACCTAATCAAGTTTTATGATGATTCGTCAGGTAAGTTCAGGGTTTCGGAGTTTCTCCATGCCTGTCGCCTCTGGACAACGGTGCTCGAAATCAGCGTCCTCATGGCGCAATACCCCAGTCAGGCAATCGCACAGCGAAGTTATGAATACCGGACGCTGGGGTTGGGTTATGCCAATCTGGGCGCGCTCCTCATGTCGATGGGAATCCCCTATGGAAGCCCCAGCGCCATGGCCGTTTGTGGCGCGTTGACCTCGATGATGACCGGAGCGGCCTATTCGGCCAGCAGCGAAATGGCTAAGGAGCTCGGTACTTTTCCTAAGTTTTCGGAAAACCGAGACGCCATGTTGCGAGTGATCCGAAACCACCGCCGTGCCGCTTACAATCGGCCAGCGCACGAGTACGAGGGACTTTCGGTACCCCCCGTCGGGATTTCGGAAAAGGATTGCCCGGCTGAGTTACTCATGGCGGCCCGTTCAGCGTGGGACGAGGCGGAGTCTTTGGGCGAAAAGCACGGCTATCGCAACGCTCAGACGACCGTAATCGCTCCTACAGGAACCATTGGACTCATCATGGATTGCGATACGACGGGGATAGAGCCCGATTTCGCTCTGGTGAAATTTAAGAAGCTTGCCGGTGGAGGGTATTTCAGAATTATCAACCAAAGCGTTCCGCGAGCCCTTAAGAATTTGGGGTATTCCACGATGCAGGTCGAAGAGATCGTCAATTACTGCACCGGGTACGGCTCCCTGCGGAATGCACCACACATCAATTTTAAATCGTTAAAGGAAAAGGGATTCACCGAAGATGTGTTGACCCGAATCGATTCCGAGCTCCCCACCGCGTTTGAGCTGGGATTTGTTTTCAACCAGTGGACGTTGGGCGAGGAATTTTGTAGGGAAGTCGTGGGGCTCACCGATGAAGAGCTCAAAGATCCCGAGTTCAACATGCTAAAAAGCCTTGGGTACAGCGATGATGAGATTGAGAAGGCCAATCACTTTGTTTGCGGCATGATGACAGTCGAGGGGGCTCCTCACCTAAAATTGGATCATCTTCCCATTTTTGACTGCGCGAACAAGTGCGGTAAATACGGCAAGCGCTTTCTGCACTACACCACCCACATCGATATGATGGCCTCGGCTCAGCCATTTATTAGCGGTGCGATCAGTAAGACGATCAACATGCCGAACGAGGCTACCATTGGTGATGTCGAAAACGCCTATTTAGCTTCTTGGAAAAAAATGCTCAAGGCGGTCTCGATTTATCGTGATGGCTCAAAACTGTCGCAGCCTCTCAACGCGATGGTGGCGACCGATCTATTTGGTGGGTTGGGCACCGAGGGGGATGACGACGCTCTGGAGCGGAGCCTTCATCTCAAAAACGACGTGCATGAGATATCTAAGCAATTCGTGCGTCGGGTAATTCGTCGAGAACTCCCTAAGCGTCGATTTGGTTACACGGTCAAGGCGATGATAGGCGGACAACGGGTGTACCTGCGTACCGGTGAGTACGAGGACGGGACGCTCGGTGAAGTTTTCGTGGACATGTATAAAGAGGGCGCAGCCTATCGAAGCCTGATGAACGCCTTCGCGATAGCCGTCTCATTGGGACTGCAGTACGGAGTACCGCTCGAAGAGCTGGTTACGAAGTTTCACATGTTCCGGTTTGAGCCAAACGGGCATGTTGCCGATCACGACCACATCAAATTCTGCTCCTCAATCGTTGACTTCATCTTCCGCGATTTGGCGCTGAACTATCTCGGTCGGACCGACTTGGTTCACATTCCGCCCAAGGAATCTCTCAGACCTCAACCGGCCAATTATGAGATGACACAAGGATTGGGCGGAGGCGCGGTGACAGGTGTGATCAGTGACTCCATGCTTGCTGCAGGGGTTTCTGGCGCGGTTTCGAGTACCGTTTCTAGAGCCGGCCTCAGTCTCGGCGCAGCAGCGGCCGCACCAGTCTCATCCGTTTCGGCAACTGCATCCGGAGCCTCGACCGATATCGCACTGACCCACGAAGAGTGGTCGAACGATCTGGCTCTGGCTTCACGGTTGGCGAGAGTGCGAGGTTACGAAGGGGATCCGTGCAGCGAATGTGGCCAATTTACAATGGTAAGAAGTGGCACCTGCTTGCGCTGTATCTCATGCGGATCGACCTCGGGCTGTTCATAAGGACAGGCAGACGCTGTTTTGAATTCAGTGGCGGGTCTCTTTTTTGAAAATCAGAAGGTAATTAAACCCCCGAAGGAAATAGTTGCCCTCAACGGCAGCGGTATGCCAGTGATTTCGCTTCAGTGTTCGGTTGTTTCTCACAACGGCGACGATGTCGATGGGCTTTAACAGTTTGGAAAGTCGGGCGTAAAGTTCAAAGCCGAGCGCACAAAATGGTTTTCCCTTCTTGAATGAGTCGCTCACATAAACCGCGAGATAACGCCTGTCCCGCAATACGCGCGAACCCTCAATGAACACCCGCTCCATTTCATCGAAGTATTTACCCTCTCTTGCATCGAGTTTTCCCAGGCAGCGAGTATCATCCGAATATTCGAGGTGGGTTGAGTAGGGTGGGTCCATGAAGATGAAATCCACCGATTCATTTTTGAGTGGGAGATTTCGGGCATCCGCTTGGCGGATATCGTCGCGAATGGGTCTGAGGTCAAAGCCAATCCCCGTTCGATTCAGGTCCCGACACACATCAAGTGTGGTGCCGCTCCCGCACATGGGATCGCAAACGGTATCTGACTCACGAGTGTACCGGGACAGCAGGTTCCAAATCACGTATGACGGTGTGGCCCCCTGGTAATCCTTGTTGCCCTGCATCTGGGCGCCGTAGTGCTGGGACGGGTATTCCCAGAGGGTCGTGGTCAATATTTTAACTGGTGGCTTTTGAAACATTCAGGACTTCTACCACAGTTACAGACTTACCATTACGAGCCCCATGACCCGATAAAAACCCGTGTTGAGCATGGCAGAGTCCTCAAATCCTGGGCTTGCAAGGGCTCCGGTGCTGCGAGTGTACGGCCGGTGAAGCAAAGGCGCTTGGTAACTGCCACGAACTCCCAGTCGAATGCGGCGACTCACCGCCATGTCCGCCCCGGCCGAAATGACCCCTGAAAGAATCCAATCGCTGTAACCGCTGCCAGGCGTGAGGATAATGGGCCCGTAGCTGAGGCCTGAGAAAAAGTTTCCCCCAATTCCTGCGGACATATAAGGCGTAAAGGTGGTCATATCGGTAAGGTTCAGTCGAAAACTGCCCGTAGACCCGAGCTGAGTCACCATGTGCCCCGTTCCCAGATAGCTGACAAAATTCCTGGAGGTAGAGAAATCGATCTCGATCGCGGCCATTTCGGTGATAGGCCGCGACATCAAGAACCCCACGGAATATTGGTTCGAGACGTGTTCTCTCCACGCTCCTTCGTAAATTACCGTCCCCACGGTTGGGCCAATCTGAATTTTGGACGAGGGTTGGCTCTGGTATGTGAGGGCAGCGTCTACTCGGCTAGCGGATGGCTCCTTGTATGCCACCAGGCGTGCTGGTCTCGGCTCAGAGCGCACCTCCACAAAGGCAGGTTCACCTTCGTCGGCTCGACGAATCTCCCGAGCCACGGAGTCTTCCGAGCGCCGGTGATAGGCAATGGGCCGTTTTTCGGCCAGCTGTATTTCTTCTGATACCAGCTGTGACTCGTGCATGGCCCCGAAGGCTTGCGCTACTGAAAGGATAAGGCCCGCCAACAGAATACCGGCTAAGTATGCGTGCATAGTCATTCCCCCAACCCCCGCCACACCTTTTTCTTGGCTAAATTTTTTTGGAATCGGGTGGGAGCTGTGCAGGATGAATGCCAGACATTACTTAAACATAACTATATTAAATTATTAGTAAAAATAGCTAAGCCACGGTGACGTTTTTTGGCCGGCTGGCTAAAAGTTATACAGCTAAAACAGGGCCATCCACGTTACTTTAGAAAAGTCGGACACTTAATAGGCTGTCGAACTTTTTGACAGACTGTCTAAGATTTGGACACTCTCACTTTGCCGAGCACACAATATCGGAATAGCCATAAGAACCGTGGGACCGGCGAATTCCAAACTGTTTGCCTTCATTGACAGAGAATTCAAATACATCCAGTAGGTGTTCCGACATTTCTCCCAGCCAGAAAGTCGCGACTGCGTTCTCAAACGTTGTGCTAATCGTCGGACCGACCTTGCCGAAATAAGTCGTTTCGGCAAATCCGCCCGTGGACTTAAGTGGCCGCTCCTGAAACCGTTTTGTACGAGGCGTTTTGCCAAACTCTGCTGGAATTACGACGGTAAGGGCACCGCAAGAAACCCCGGCGTGGGGCTTCGAAGTAATTTCTCCACCGCGCCGGCACGTGACAACCTTGTCGGCGCCGCCGTAAGGATCGCCCAGGCTCCAGCCCATCTGCTCGCCCGGCAAGATCGCCATTTTCAACGTGGCGCTACCGACCTGCAGCGAGGCGATCGCGGTTTTCTTATCCACCGACAGGGAATATCTCAGCTCCTCTTCGTTGCCGGTCACCTTTGCGGAAAGGGTGAGAAAAGAATAAGGACCGTCATCTTTCAACCGCTTGTTCTGGGTGTCTGATTCGCTGTTTGTAATCCACTTCTCACCGATAGACGACGGCTCTTGCCAACTCACCTCGGCCTTACACTCGAATTCATCCGAGTCCAAGGCAAACGCACCGACAGTCAGAAAAAATGAGGCGAAAATGAAGTACTTCACGAAAACCTCCCAATGGTCCAAAACCAGCACGCCTTAAACCATTTTGGACGCCTTGAGTCAATCTAGTCGGCAAATATTGGGAAGAACGGGCGAGCGAGTCGCGGCGTGAAGTAATGGGATGAGAATTTCATGAGGACCGATGATTTCAATCGCCTTGCCGCCCAGTTGGGTCGGGCGCTCGAGGACGTTCCTTCGCGGACGATACTGTCGAATAAAGTCGAGATTGATGGCCCAAAAATTTTCAACAAGGTGGCCGAGATTTCTGGCCACCGATAGTGCCTTTAGAAAAACCTCCGGGAGAATGACGGCGGAACCAATATTAAAGTACATACCTTTCTCGAGTCTCGAGACAGAGGCAATAAACTGCATGAAATCGATATAGGATGCACGCGCCGTCAGCTCAGGACTAAAAGTGGGGTGTATGTGTGTGATATCGGTTCCAATGGCAACGTGAACAGTAGCCGGGATCTGGAGCCGGGCCGCGGCGGCCAAAACACTATCCTCGGGGTGTGGCGTATTCTGTAAAATAGATTTACCAATGGCCTCTCCCAACCCGACGCCTGGCGCCTTTTTAATTGCCCCGTGAATAAACTCCGCCGTTTCCTCGGCGAGTCCGAAGTTTCCTTTATCGATCGCTTCATCCACGTTTTCTGAAGTGTGGCCGCAATAGGCCAATTCAAAGTCGTGAATTATCGCGGAACCGTTAAATGAAATAGTCTTGATAAATTGGCGCTCCATCCAATCGATGAGGTAGCGCGAAAGACCGTTTTTGATGACATGCGAGCCGAGGGAGAAATGAATATGGCCGCCGTTTTCAACGGTGACCCGCATCTGTTGGGCCACACTGAGAAGTGATGAAGCCATATAACTTTGTGGAAGGTTTTGGAGAAATGTTGTCATTAGAGCATCGCCTGGGACCGGCGTCCCCATGGCCTCACGCGACGCAATGCTGCGCCGCTTCTTAAGTGAGTACGTTTTTAGGTGCTTTAGGTCTCCGGGTTCAAAAGGCTTCACACTATGATTTATAAAAGAACTTGAAAGGGCTTCAAGAAGAATCAATAATCTACTCTCTTTTTTTAGGAGGGCACCTGATCATGCTTCAACTGAGCGACGAGAGCTTTGTGACCGAGGTAGAAAACAATCAAGAGGCCATTCTCGTGGATTTTTGGGCTGAATGGTGTATGCCCTGCCGCGCGCTCGCGCCCGTGCTGGATGAGCTGGCCCTTGAGTTTAACGGAAAGGTGCGTTTTGCGAAGGTGAATGTGGACGAGTGCCGCGATGTGCCCGCACGGTTTGGAATCCGTGGAATCCCCACCCTGATTCTGTTTCAGAAGGGCCAGAAGGTGAATGAGCTTGTCGGGAATCAGCCTAAAGAAAAGATTCGCGCCATGCTTTCACGAGTATCGACCTAATCCGCTACTTTCAGTTACTTTTCGATTCTTACCGAGGTTGGAACCCTATCATCTTCCGTGTCGCCGTCCCGGTTCTTGTTGGCACGTGAATAGAATTCTTCGTATGGCTGTCTTTCGAGCACTTCTTTGCCCAAACTCCCACCGAGGCTGTAATGGAGAATCGTCTGGATCGATACCTGCGATTTTACCCCCTTGGGAATCTGGGTGAGGTTGACGATTATCTCCTCCCTGCGTTCGGTCGAGCCACCGAGATTGGGAAGGTTTCGACTGGCCACGATCGTTCCGTCCATCGCCTCGGCCGATTTAATAGTATAGCGATATTGGCTTAAGGTATTCTTGAGGTGATTGAAAATAGGATCCACTTGCGTGTCGGGGAATAGTCGGGTTTGGAGTTGAATCCGTGTGTTTTCGGAGACTCGGGTCGTGGCGCAACCGACGATGCTAAACAACAGCAAAACATTTTTAAGCGTCACGGATGGCCATTGCAAATTGGGGGTACGGGTCATCAGAATGCAATCTGAGGTACCTGATCCATAACTCCGGTGCCGAACGCATGCGTAGTGAGCCAACCATTCCCGGAAGCCACTTGGGTGCAACGGGACGGGATAGGGGTTTCAGTCCGGCCTCGTCGGGAGTTCGGTGGCCTTTTCTCTGATTGCAGCGAATACAGGCCGTTAAAATGTTATCCCAGGTCTTTCTGCCTCCTCGAACCACCGGAAGTACGTGATCCAGCGTTAGCTCCTTTTCCGGAAAATATCGGTGGCAATACTGGCAGCGAAAATTGTCGCGGGCGTACAGATTTGCACGGGAGAATCGGATAATGGGACTCTGACGCTTGAGATTAACCCACCGATTCAGTTTCACGACTGCCGGAATATTGAAAATGCGTGAAACCGTCGCTACGCTGGCGGAATACTCCTCGAGAATCTCGACCTTTTCCTGAAATACCAGAACAAACGCCCGCCGCCAGGAAACGATTCGCAGGGGCTCAAAGCCGGCGTTGAGTAGCAGAGTATTATGCAATGGTCCGTTCATTTTAGCGCGTTCAGTTTGTACTTTGCAATTGCGCCACCTGATCGCCCAGCATGAAATTCAGATAGTTCATGGCTGGAAGTTGAGATGGATCGATGGAATTCTTTTTCCGTACCAGGCTCACAAAGTCGGCGGTGCGGACGACCGTGCCGTCTCCGAGCGCCAAGCGAATGAGTTGGGCGGGCTGACCGCTGACCGATTGAATGACGGGAATTATTCTAGAAATCGTTACGGTATCCCCTTCTTTAAGGCCGTGCTTGGTGCCCAAATCTACATAAAAATCGCGATTGGGCGCCTTGTCATTCGCCGACAGCGGCAAACGGTGTGTAATCTGGACGATAGTACCAGATTGAGATGCCAGCGCTAAACCTGCCGCAAAGCATAATAAAACGAGGGCCTTCACCTATTACTTATCGGCGGATTTCTAGAATTCGTGAATGGAGAACCGTTTTATGGCTCCTTTCATAAGTTTTGCGATAGCGAGACGAGCGTTCATCGAGTTAGGCGAGAAGCGGCGACGACGGTGTACTCCTCGTACTCCTAGGAGCCGCGACGAAGCATAACGAAGATAAGCGCTCGATCGTAGCATC
>CAZRVZ010000113.1:0-9371 GCA_964603655.1 uncultured Pseudobdellovibrionaceae bacterium
TGTCCCCGTTTTAGGGTATCCGATGAAAGTTACAGAGCCGGTCTGTCCAAAGGACAAAGCGCAGGTCACAGCACCGACCACAGCACCGATCAGGCTCGCATAATTTGACGACCACTTCATGATCCCAACTCCTTCTCCAGCCAAAAGACCTCTGGAACATGCCTGGGCGGTGGAGTCAGACTACCTGCGGGGACATGATAGAGTCTAAGCTCCTTACGAGAAACTTGGTTTCCGATCCAGCCGTGATCCGTGTCCGACTTGGTAAAACCAAATCGTCCCGTATAAAAATCATAGCTGCCATCGGTGATTTCGAGGCTGGGCGTCACCGGCCAAAGGTACATCGAACCCCGCATGAAATTCGGAAAGAACGGGTTTTCACTCGTTGCCGAGGGCTTGATACCGGGCACCACCATCAGACGAATGACCCACTGGCTTAGCGGATCGCCGTGAATCACCGTCCGCGTTCCCCGGTAGGCTCCGCTTAAGCGTTGCATAGTAATTGCATTTTCGGGGAGCTTTGGCAGTCCCTCTTTCCTGAGCTCAAACTGACCTACTCTGCCAAAAATAATTGAGTACCAGTTTCCTTTCAGAACACCGTCTTTTGCTTCGGTGATCTGTAGTACAGCATCCATGTTGCCATCGATACGTGAAAGCACCAAATTCTGTGGGCCTATGACCGGATTAGGATAGGCTTTTTCCGCAAATCGGTAGGGAATCATTTCAGGAGAATCGTGGTTCCCAAAAAACAATTTTGAATGGGCGGAGATACGGGTGCCTCCTTCGGGGCCCGCACCGGCCTGATAGACGTCGACCGTAAGATCGGCTGCCTGGTAAACCCCGAGATACTCGTGAAATACATACCCGCGATATTCACCCGACTGGAGAGCTGAAAGCTCAGATTCAGTCAGCCTCCCCTCCAATGGTTGTGGAGCAAACGCACTCTCATTTTCAACCGGGCTGAATTGACGGGGTTCTTTGGTTTCATCGGACGCCCTTTTAAAATGGCAGTCGGTGAGATTGTAATACCCAGATTCAGCCGCTTCAGCCGCCTCAGCCGTCGAACAGCGCAAATCATTACTATCCACATCACATTTTATCGTGATACGTGGTCCCGCTAGACTCAATTGCTCTTTCTTTGCAAAGTAGTTGTACGATCCACTCGTGAAGCGGTAGTTCACGCACAGCCCATCCCGACAACTAATGGGAAGATTCGCCCGAATGGAATAGCTGGCAAATGGCTGTGCCTGATGAGCCAGGTCATCCGTAGAGCGAAAGGTATAGATCTGAATTTTTGTTTTGTGGTCGCCACAGGCTCCCGTGTACTCACCCCATACGGGTTCGATCAACGGCTTAACTGGGGTCACCCGCTTTTCTGAACTCAAAATTAGTTGACCCACTCGGCCCGCCCAAATAGAGGTCACATCCCCCACGAAGTCACCACCAGAGAAATTTTTCACGAAAACGGAAAGTGCCTGCTCAGGGTCATCAAAACTGAGACTGCCTGTAAGAACATTGTAACGGACCTTATCGTAATGAAAACTTAAGTACTCTCCACTTTTGAAATCTCCGAGATGAAGAGTCAAGATGGCCTTTAACTCCAAGGCGTTCGCTGAACTGCGTGACACAATAAAATCCAATTTTGCAAGCTGCTGCTTTCCCAATTTGTCGTGATTCAAAACGCCGACATACCTTCCAAACGAAGGAGGTGCTCCTTGAGTAATCCCAGTTATCGCAAGTATGAATAAAACGACTAATCTTCCCATGCTCATCACTCCTCAGACAGCGGAAAAGGCACCGACTATTGGTTACCCCATTCTCGCTGCATCATCAAATCCAACCTAGTTTTCGTGTCCTTCATGGACAATTTCTGTATCCACCGGTCCCCCCAGGGCCTTTTCCAAAGCAATACGCTCGTCAAGGAATTGGAATTTATACTCTTCGCCACGGAGCCGCGCATCATATAGTTGCTCCGCAGCGACCTTTACATCAGCTGAGTTTTTTACTCCTCGGCGATACTCGCTCAGGACCGACCTGTAATATTTCTCCGACCGATCGACGTTTTTCTCTTCTAAATCGACCCGAGATTGAACGGTTCTAATTTTCCTGAATGAGACTTCCATGTCGACCATGCCGTTGAGTAAAGCGCCCTTGAGTTGATGCTCTGCCTTTTGGCGTCGTGCCTCCAATTCTCGGCGCTCCCAGAGTGAGTCAAACCCGGAGAAAAGATCCCACTTTGCAAGCACCGTAGCAGCAAAAGCTGCGTCGCCTCGCGCGGGACGCTCGTCTAGCGGAACATAACCCGCATGGACGTGAAGATCGAGATTGGGAAGCCACCGTGAACGTCCCACCTTTGACTCGATAGTGGCCGAGGCGACATCCTTCGACGCCACGAGCACCGGCTCACTCTCATCTTTAATTCGTTTTACGTAACTCGTAAGCGCTCCCTTAATATGTTGATGCTGAAGTCTGCCGACTGGCTCCATTTTTGAGCCAACCTCTTCTCCCAGCAGGCGCTTAAGGTTTGATCGGGCCTCCTCCAACTCCTGCTCAATCAATAGGAGATCCGATCGGAGAAGGGAATCACGCAGGTCAAATTCCATAACATCCGACTCACTGGAGATTCCTGAGGCTTTACGTTGCAGCGCAATTTTACGGTGAGACTCATTCAACTTCAGTGCCTCATTGCGCAGGTTAATTGCCCCTTTTTTAAAGAGGTATAGATGAAACACTCTTTCCACCTCTAGACCGACTCTAAATTCCGCCCGTTTGAGCTTAATTTCAGACTTTTCGATCTCAAGATTTGCGATTTGCAGACGATAGGTGTCTTCGAATCCCGAGAATAAATTGTAGTCCCCGTATAGAAATCCAACGGACACCGCCTGCTTTCCAGTGGAAGTGACCTGGGTATCTGCGCCTCCCGCCACGCCTAGAGTCGGAAAAAAATGAGACCGGGCCCGCCCAGACTTCGAACGGGTCTCTTCTACCCCACGCCGAAGGGCATGCACCTCTTGGTTATGTTCAATGGCAAACTTCTTTGCGTCCTCAAGACCGACGTTAGTCATCGAACTATTGATAACGGTATTCGCCCGACCAAAAGCAGCATAAAGAACCAAAATGAACAATAAGCCTTTCATTACTGCGCCTCGATTTGCACCTTGGCGACTTTGGCTTCCTTTTGGAACTCAGTAGCTAGGTGAACGATGAAACGATTGGTGCCCTTTGAATCAAAACTAGCTCGAATGGCATCATCTTCTATTTTTGGTGTCAGGATCTTGGTCTTTTTCTGGCGTGGAAATTCGGCCTTAAGGGTGATCTTAGACAAATCTTTTGTCGGTGAGAGTTTTATAAACGCGTTAGGTTTCTTGGGGTCGAGTGTTAGAGGATACACCGCGAGTTGCTTTTCTTTATAGACGACCTCAATGAAGAGTTCTGTCTCCTCTTTTGCATTCCCGCCATGTAGGTTCTGTCCCGAATGTCCTGCCTCCTGCACAACACCTCCGTGTGGCGCTGGCGGTAATGCCCCTGGAATTCCATGCCCCTCGTGGGCGTGGCTATTTACTCCCGTGGTCAATCCAGTCATCAACATCAGGGTCATCAAGTTATTCATTTTCTTCCTCCGGTTTTTCGTAATGAACACGCACATATTTTTCAGCCGACCGTCTCCCAAATCGATAAAAAACGGTGGGGGTTACCCACATGTCCAAGAGCGTCGAGCTAAAGAGTCCGCCAAAGATGACCACCGCCACCGGGTGCAGGATTTCCTTCCCCGGCGCACCCTTGGCTAAAATGAGTGGCACGAGCGCGAGCATGGCTGTCAAAGCAGTCATCAGGACCGGAACAAGGCGTTCCAATGACCCTCGAATGACCATCGCCTCCGAAAATGGCTCTTTTTCTTCACCCATCAGGTGAAGGTAGTGCGAAATCATCATGATGCCGTTTCGGGAGGCGATTCCACAAAGCGTGACGAAGGCGACCATGGAGGCGACCGATAAGATTCTATCCGAAAGATAAATGGCCACGACACTTCCAATCAGCGCCATCGGGATATTGAGCATTATCTGGATGGCGATGAAGCCCGACTTAAAATGCATGTATAAAACCAGAAATACTCCGATTACCGAGAGAGCGCCAAGCATCAGCATCATGCGGCTCGCCTTCTGCTGGCTCTCGAACTGTCCACCATAGCTAATAAAATAGCCTTCAGGGGTCTGCACCTCTTTTTTGATCTGGCTTTGGATATCCCGAATCACGCTGTCGAGATCGCGACCCGACGTATTGGCCTGAACCACGATTCTTCTTTGCATGTTCTCCCTATTAACCATATTGGGACCCGTTGTTTCGAAAACATCGGCAACCTGTTCCAACGTCACACGCATTCCGTCCGGCATCGTCTTAACGACAATCTTCTGAATCTTTTCAATGTCGGCCCTTGAATCGTCATCGAGACGCATGAATACATTGTAGATACGCTGACCCTCCAGAACCTGGGCTGTGATTTCACCCTCCAATGCACTCTCCAACTGAGTAGCCAGCTCCCCCACAACAATATTGAATTTCGCAGCATCGTCCCGAGAAAACTCTATCTTTACCTTGGGGATTTGAACCTGCTGTTCGATTTGCAGATCAACCAGGCCCCCAACTCCCTCAATTGCCCCGTGAACCTGGGCGGCCAGCGAGCGGAGCTCGGAAAGCTCAGTGCCGAATATCTTAATGGCTATCTGGGCCTTTACACCAGAAAGGAGATGATCGAGCCGGTGTGAAATCGGCTGACCTAGATTGACGAGAATGCCAGGAATCTCTTTGACTAACTTATCCCGAATATCTTCGAGTACCACATTACGCGCTCGGCCCGTCGGCTTGAAGTCCACGTCAATTTCGGAGTTGTGAACTCCTTCCGCATGTTCATCCAGTTCAGCCCTTCCCGTGCGACGACTTACGAATTTTACTTCTGGAACCGTGAGAATGAGTTTCTCGGCCTTTGTTCCTACCTCGTTGGAGTAGTCAAGGGAGACCCCGGGAGGCAGTAGCACCGTGATCATCGCCGTTCCTTCGTTAAATTTTGGCAGAAACTCCTTCCCCATAAATGGGATTAGAGCAACGCTCGCCAAAAATAACGCTAGCACTCCAAAAATAATAGCCTTTGGGAAATGGATAACACGGCGAAGAATTATTTCGTCCCACCGCTTTAAGAAACGGACCAAGAATCCATCATCCTTGTGTTCCATCGCCTTCATTTTTGGGAGCAGATAGGAGCACAGGGCGGGAGTTACGGTCAGAGACACGAATAGAGAGGCTATCAGAGAAACTACGTAGCCAACCCCTAATGGCGCAAAAAATCGTCCCTCCAAACCGCCGAGTGAAAATAGCGGAATAAAGACGAGAACAACAATCAGTGTTGCAAACACGATCGAGTTCCTGACCTCGCTGCTGGCCTGAAAAATTACTCCCATGGTAGGTTTGGGCCTGTCGCTCTGGCGATTTTCGCGAAGCCTCCGAAAGACATTTTCCACATCCACAATGGCGTCATCCACCAGCTCCCCAATGGCAACGGCAAGGCCACCCAGCGTCATCGTATTGATATTGAGCCCGAAAAGTTTGAAGACAATGGCGGTCAGTACGAAGGAAAGGGGAATCGCAGTGAGCGTGATCGCTGTGGTGCGAAAATTGAGAAGAAACAGAAAAAGCACTATCGTTACTAGAATCGCGCCGTCCCTTAACGCCTCCTGGACATTCCACACGGCGTGTTCAATGAAGTCCGATTGTTTGAAAAGCTCACGGTTGATTTTCACCCCTTTAGGGAGGCCTGGTTGCATCTCTTCAAGTTGCTTGGCTATTTCACGTGTAAGCTCGATGGTCGATGCCCCGGGCTGCTTCTGGACGCTGATAATGACCGCGGGATTGCCCCCAATACTGCCGTCTCCACGCTTAATCTGTGGGCCGAACTGAA
Organism: uncultured Pseudobdellovibrionaceae bacterium; assembly: GCA_964603655.1. Lineage (GTDB taxonomy): Bacteria > Bdellovibrionota > FAC87 > UBA2466 > UBA2466 > JACPWY01. The sequence continues at coordinate 5,948 of CAZRVZ010000113.1, forward strand.
CATTCCCGACCTCCTTAACCTTGACCGGACGTCCGAAAAAGCTGCCGACGAGCGAGTCCTCGACCTCCTTCAAGCTTTTGACACGCCCGAAATTTTGAATCAGGAACTCTTTTTTACCCAGATTGATAAACCCGCCCGTCGTATTTTGACTCAGGTGGGAGAGGTTGTGTTGCACAGTATCCAGACCTAAATTGCGTTTTCTAAGCTCCTCTGAAGAGAGAAGAATCTGGTACTGCCTGACTCCGCCGCCAATAGGAATGACCTGCGCGATACCGGGGATCGCAAGCAGCCGCGGACGAATCGTCCAATCGGCAATGGAGCGCAAATCCATCGGTGATACATCAGCACTCTCGGAGGTAAGTCCCACGAGCTGAATCTCCCCCATAATGGAGGAAATGGGCCCCATAATCGGTGTAACATTTGTGGGAAGCGTTTCTTTGACGAGAGCCAGCTTTTCGGCAACCAACTGCCGATTGCGATAGATGTCGGTGCCCCAGGCAAATTCGAGGTAAATGACCGATAGGCCAACACCGGAACTGGAACGAACGCGCTCAATGCCCGGCGTACCGTTGACGGCTACCTCGATGGGGAGCGTGACGAGCACCTCCACCTCCTCCGGGGCAAGTCCCCCGGCTTCGGTCATCACGGTTACGGTGGGACGATTGAGATCAGGAAAGACATCGACCGGAAGTTTTACGATGACCCAGCCACCGTAGACCAACAGCAGGGCGGCGCTACAGAGAACAAAGAGTCGATTTGTAAGCGAAAACTGAATAATTCGGTCAAACACTTACAAACGCCCCGAAGTCACAACAAGATGTTAATTCCTAAATCGAATGCTATCGCGCGGACGACTTGGGCGTTGCCCAAGCCCGTATGCGAAGAGACCGAAAACGAAATTCCACGAAACCAATCCTGAGATGCCCCTTCGAAGAGGGTCAGGCCGCCGCCCCACTCCACAAATGGAATCCAAAACCCTTGTTCAAGCCCGTCGAGAGCTCCCGATTGGTAAAACCACTGCGCTCCAGTTTTAGCTACTACAAAGGGGCGAATTTCGCTCAAAGAGGGAATGGAATAATCGAGTTTCGCTCCCAAATATAAGGGTACACGATGAACCGTGATCAAGGTCGTGCGCTCTGTATTGACTAGGGCTGTTTTTGAATAGGCTTTTTGAACCCCTTCATAGTAGGAGTAACCGGCCGCAGCGAGTCCGGATAACGAGAGCCCCGCATATTGAGCGAATTGAATCTGAGCGGCAATTTGAAGTGAGGGCAGAATTCCCATCCCCGCCGCGTACGGAACCTCGAAATACTTGTTTGAGAGAGTGAGCTCCGAAACACTCAAAAGGGATGCGTTGATTGAAAGACGGACTGCGCTGGAAAGTGACGGCTCGTCCACCGTGTTGTGCCTGAGGCTTTCTTGGTAAAGTTGATCAAATAGCCCCTTATCCACCTGAAAATCTGAACCGGAAGGTGCATTTGTTTTTGGTGTTTCTGGTGACTGCGCTATCGCATAGATTGCAAAAATAGAGAACGTGAAAAAAACAAAACCCTTCATTTTTTGATTACCTCAAATGTTCCCACTTCACCCAGTGCATCCGCCGAGATCGTTCCGGCAATAGAAGAAAGAAAGGCTTCGCCCTTGAGTGTTAACTTATACTCCGAAGTCACCCTTGCCGTCAGTTGCCGAGTGAAGAAGTTAAACTGAATATCGGAGAAGGGGTATTCCACATATTCGGTCGAGCCAAAAGGGCCGATATAGAGCCGCATACTTCCGCTCACCGTGATACCGTTTGGTTTGCTCAGATCTTGAGATGTTACAAAGCTGACTAGCATTCTTTCGGGTAGATTCGAAGCGGGGTTGGTGTTTTTGACAACTCCCTGGTAGGTGCCTTTCAGGGCTTCAAAGAGAGTTCCAGTTTGGGGGCTTGGCGAAGCATTTTTTTTCACCGAAAAGGACCCCAGCTTTCCTGTGTAGGAGGAAAACCAATCACCTTTCAGTTCTGCGTTTGACCAGTAGCCTGAAAACATTACATCGTTGGCATTGTTCTTTAGGACCATTTGCCCTGTCATGGGGTTGAATTCGACCGGATCGAAACGATACGTTAGGTACTCGGTGGATTGGGATTCACCGAATACAACGCGGACTGTGGCTGTCACCTTCAATCCCTCGGGCGGTACCACCGTTGTGGAGAGCGTCATATGCCCAAATTGGTAAAGGCCCTTACTGTCATTGAAGAGCACCCCGCTGTATTCACCGGCCATCTGGTCAACGGCGGGGCCTATCGCGCCCTCGATGCGCATCAGCGACACAGTTCCGGATGACCCACTGGAAGGCGCGGTCCATGTGCCACCCAGGCGGTTCTCGGAAAGCACCAGGGACAGGATAATATCCTTGTACTCAGTATCACTGGCCACAACATCGAGCTTCATGCGCTTCGGTTCGAAGTCGGCCTTCTCAATACCGAAGGGGATGCCCACGCCAACGTTGAAGCGCAGATAACCGGTCAGCACGGGGATCATGATCGGATCCACCTCACCGGAAATCGCTTCGGGAATATCCTTAATCTCCAGACGCAGCGAAACGCTCTGTTCAAGCCCAGAACTCTTGGTGAGGAGGCCTTCAAAACTGCCGGCGACTACTTGAAGCTCCTTCCTCTTCGTCTCCGCAGCACTCTTGCGCGTTTCTAGATTCAGATCACGTTCACTCAGGGTGCTCTTCGAACACCCTAGAAACACAAAGGCAACGCTCAATGCGAGTATGAATCTCAAAGGTAGCTCCTTAACTGGGATACCGCTTTAGATTGGTCTTAGCAGCCTCTCCGATGCCATCGGCGAAAATAACGCCTGCAAAAATGCCGTCATAACTCATTGTGCCCTTGAATGTCAGCCCGTAGTCGGCGGTTTTAGCGGTCAGGTATCGATTGAAGAAATTAAATTGAATGTCGCTGAGCTTCGTTTCGACATATTCGAGCGATCCGAATTCCCCAAGATAGAGCCGTACATTGCCCGAAATCTTCAGTACCGGCTCCGGGCCCGATGTGTCTTGGGTGGTTACCAACGACATCGTTGCTCGTTCCGGCAGGTTCGATTCAGGATTCGTATTTTCGATAGACCCACGATAGTGGCCCGTGAGTGTTTTAACGAGCATACCGCCCTCGGGAGGCTTAGGTTCACCATCTTTTAGGGCTGAAAACTTTCCCACTCGGCCGACAACATTTGAAAACCACTCACCGTCAAGGGTTCCTGTTTTCAGAATTCCCACGAATGCCACGTTATTCTTGACGTCTTTAATACTAATCTGACGGGTAAGAAGGTTTAAGGGGCAGTCGTCGTACTCATAGGTGATGAACTCGGTACTGGTGGTATCGCCAAAAAACAGCTTCACGTTGGCGGAGATTTTGAGTTGGCCGGCCCCCACGTTT
>CAZRVZ010000114.1:0-26842 GCA_964603655.1 uncultured Pseudobdellovibrionaceae bacterium
TCGGGCGCTAAAAACGGTAGGGCATTACATTTTGCTCAACGAATTAGAGGGTCGTGGAATTCCCAAATCACGGGGCAGGATTCTTCTAGCCGCGCGCCAAGCGCCTGACGCGCGGCGGATCGCCGGGTTAGCACGGTTTGCTAGGTTAGCAGCGCTCGCGGAACGCCAGCCGAGTATGGCGCGAATGGCCAGCAGCGCTCGCCGAAAAGGTGCCCACCGGAGGTCGCCCGACGAGGCCCCAATTCCTACGGCCCAAACCGGACTGAGGCGTAGGTGTGATTGTAATCGCGGCCTAACTTATCAACATTCACGAACTCGAAAATGGCGTCGGTGGTCTCGTAGACCCGAAGGCCCGACTTGCTCTGCTCTCGTGAAACGACGTTTTCAAATTGCGGCGTTCCCTTTGTAATTACGATGACCCGCTTATTAGGGCCTTTATCGCTCTGTCTGTTAGCTCGTTTTTCGGGAACAAATACCAAATTACCATCGCCCTCATCTGCTACGCGATCATATACGAAGCGTTCAGTGCCTACCGTTAAAAACCCATGGCTATTACTTTTCCGGACAGCAACACTGACACGCCTATCTTCAATTAAAATTCTCGCCGTACGGACTGTGCCCACGCTTGAACCGAAAACCATTTCTTCGCCTCGGTCGATGGCGCGCTGATCAACTTCTCTTTGAACCGGTTGACTGTCATTTTGGTGTTCGTACGTCGGCTCCGTCGGTATGTACCGTTCTCCTCTCGTTCTCTTTTCCGTCGGAGCTTTTGTAATGGGCGCCGCGCCGTTGGAGAGCTTCCCATTCCCAAAGCGGCGTGTGTTTTTTCCACAGTCCGCGGCTGCAGGCGCCGACCCGTAGATAGCCACAAAACACAAAAAGTACATTACAGATTTACTAAACCGTTTATTAGTAGGACTACATTCCAAGCCTTCGTTCCCATCTCTAAACGCGATGTCCCAGTTTGTTTTAATATTGGTCTCATTAGTAGCCATAAAACACCCACTCCCATTGCGGATCAGATCTCTAAACTCAATTTGAATACCTGCAATGAGAGCAATTATTCTGCCAATAGGCTTAGGCACTAAAAACATTGCCGTCCCGACGAACTTTTGTGCGTAGTCCGATTGTGCGCACCAGTCCAGCCGCAACACTCCTACATTTTTCCCCGACATTTCGGCGAGTTAACTAGCACTTCGTGCAGAGGTAACTGGAAACCCTAAGTGTCACAATTCTCAAGGCCAAACCGCACCGGAGCGGTTAACGCAATGACGGATTCCGCACAAAGTCGCCGCGTGAGTCAGGCGAAATGGCCCGTTCCACCATTTTCGGCATATATCCTGCACGCCATAGGACCACTCGGTCACATTGAGCTAGGGGATAGGCGATGAATTGGGTTAAATTTTTATCAGCAAATGCCAGTGCTTTGCCACCAGCTAGTAATTACGCCAGCACTTTGACAAGTGCTCGCTCAAGCCTTTTCGGGCGAGCCCTTAGGTCCATCCGTGTTTCCGGCGGGGTCTACTTTTTGTTGTGGACCGTGATAGCCACGTCCACTGGCCACGGCGACGAGGCGAAGCGCCCGAGCCTGGTGGTGCCCGACTCCGGAGCTCATTCCAAAAAACGAGTGGCGCGGTTTGAGATGCGTCCAGTTCCGCGAGAACTCTATTATCATCTAAACGACTCGCTGTTCTCGCTTATGCTGGAGTGTCCGGAGTCTGCCGAATCTTTGGAACGGCTCAGGGAATTGGATCGTCTCCTAAAAAACGAATCCAGACCGTCCACCGATGACAAAAAAGTTCAAGCCATTGATAATCCGATGGGTTTTCTGGAAAGACTGAAACACCTTCGCGATGAGTTCAACTTCATCACGGGAAAAACCGGTTCTTACTATTCAAACAGACCCATTTTCGATCTCTATGACCCCACCGACGATGGAGTGGTTTCACCCGGAGCCAATCTCCAGCGACTCCGAACCGAGGCCGGTAATGCGTGGCTCAGGATCGAGAGTCACAAGATCTTGCAGAGTATCGGAGCACCCACGTCACCCATTCCCCCAGTGGAAATGGAACGCCTAGAGCGGGCGATTGATCTCGCGCGCACTGTACAATCGCAGCTTTTGGACTGCCACGTCCAGGCCGAGAATATTGTTCGTCATGATTTTGGAAAATACTGGTTCGACGGAACTCGCTTCGATGGTTCCTCGGCGCAAGCCGACTCAGCGTTAGCCATACTCTATGACCCGGTTCGCAAGGCCAGAATTCAGTCACGACGGTTTATCGGGGAAAAAGCCCATGCCGAGGTCGATCTCTGGATCGCAAAGAATTTCGAGGGTGACGTCCAGATGAGAGACGCCACCGTGCACCTCAAAAATACTCTGGCGGCGTATGACGAGTACCAACAGAATTATCGCGAGTTGATACGCCTTTTGGAAAGTGCGCAGACTCACGATGCTGTCCAGAAGGCCCGCGACCGGGGTATTACGAAATTATGGTGGCTGGAAAGCGGAGCCCATCATCTCACGGCGCCATTCGTTGGCGGTGCTATCGCTGCTGGCGCAGTGGCCCTGCACCGATGGCGATCGGCTGCGAAAGCCAAGAAAATTGTAAATCTACCCGGCGTCAATTCCACATTCGGGTGTGCGTCGCTCTATCGATTTACCAGGGGCGAACGCACTCTCGAGGCACAGTCTTACTCCACCAGGGGGTGGAGCTCTCAACTTAGGAGTCCCCGGTACCGATTGGATGACCGCAGGCAATATCGGGAAACAGGTCCAGCCGTCGGGCACTATCATTCAGGCCGCTCTAACACAACCGATGGCTCAATTTGGATGGAATCCGGAAACCAAGCTTTTAAGGTTAAGTTAAACGAAAGTGGTCCCGAATGGATTAACGCCACTACAAGTTCCAAACCTAATTATCGGTACTCTGGACGGCTCACCGAATTTGAGCCCCACACGCCGACTACTCCGGTCGCTCCCTTTGCAAAAGGCTGGGATGAGATAAAACCGACCGGCATTCACCAAGATTGGCGCTCGCGAGTCCAAAACCTAACCCATGCCATGAGAACGGGTTACTCCGAAAAGTACGCTCCGACGGTCGAATGGGCCCGGGGACTGAGTGATCGGATCCTCGGACGAACGCCGCTGCCTAAGGGTGTCTACTTGGCAACGAGTCGTGGAGAAAGAGATGGACCGGGCAAGGACCATTCCATTTCTGCTTCGGTCATTTCTGCGTCTTCCGATCGCATTCGGGTTGTCCTTGACCCCGCTCGTGGCACCGCGAAGTTTCGGTTTCGCGCATCCGCGCACGATCCCGAGTGGCTTGAGCTAGGCGATAGAGTGTACGCTGCTCTGCCATGGGAGATAGACGCTAAATCCCAAGTCAGCGCTCCAGATGTTTTAAAGCCAGACTACCCGCTAAAACTGGTCATCCCCCTAGTAATCCCCAAGGACAGGCACTGGACGAAAAGGATGCTCGCTCCCGATAAGGCGCCGGTTACCGATCACAACCTGAAACAACTCAGCGTTTCCGGAATCACAATGTCGCAGCGACCCGATGGATCAGAAATCTATCTCTCCAGTAACGACGGAAGAATTTTCGTCGCAGCCGATAATATTACCGGTGAAATCCTCGTGTGGGCCAGCCGTCCGGGATTTAGTCCACTCTCAATCACTCCCGAAATGCTGAAAGACGCCTCAACTCGGTCCAAGTCATTAGAAGCCGATGAGGTGATTCCCCCCTTTGAATTTTAGCTTCCATTGAACGTGATGTCCCAGTTAGTTTTACTATCGATCCCACTAGTATTTACCGCCGGCCTCACCGGTCTCAATGGTAGCAAAATAGCCCTTGAGATCTCCCGATGCCTTATCAACGAGGAGCGCCGCCGTGAACAGCTGCGCCTCGGTCGTTCGCAGGTGAACCACTGTATCAGTCAAATCGTCGCCAGCTGTAATCACCTGAAACGTACTGGCGCGGCCGAGGCCGAACCGGCTCTCTTCCAAGCGCTCGCGCTCGATTTGCATGCGGTGCGCCTCTTCGAGCACCGCGCGCGCCTCAGTCAATCGAAAAAGATCCAAACACCGATTCTTCCACTGAGTTTTCACCAAATCTTTCGACTGCCCAGATGCGGCATCTGCCCGAATCCAATCACCCGTCGCCGACTCGAGCTTGGCCTTGGCACTATGAGCACCGAGCGGAATGGACAGATTGAGCGACACGGTCAGCGAGGGATGCGACAGCAAAGACAACTCGGAAAGAGTTCCACTCGAGGTGCTGGCCACGTCGTTCACACTATAAGAAATGCCGAGATCCAGGTCGGGATGATTCTCGCTACCGGCCGCAGCCAACTGAAACTCCGCCGCCTGCCGCAGCTTTTCCAGGCGCTCGGTTTCGGTGGTGGCGGTCGGCCCAGGCGTAATAACGTTCGGCGTACCGCAACGAGCAAAGGTCCCCTTCAGATCGGGCTCGACGCTGATCGGAATCTCCGCCGGATCGACGGTCAAAAAAAACTCCGGCAACTTCAGGGTTGTCACAAGAAGTCGCCACCGATCGCCCAGATCCTGACGCGCCTGACCGAGTCCAACACGAGACTTAAGCAGTGCGCTTTTCACCTGAAGCAGATCGGGTTTTTCAGAAGTTCCGCGCTTGGCGCGAACCTCGACGGCTTTGAGCAGCCGCTCGCGACGAGTCAGGCTCTGCGACGCCGCCAGCAGTTTTTGCTGGGAGAGCCACGACCCGTAAAAGAGATCGGCAATCTGCGCCGCCCATTCCTCTTTACCCTGAACGTGGGCCAACTCACTGGCCTCGGCCAAAATTACCTGAGCGATCGACGTCGAGCGAAGAGAAGCACCCAGAGCATTTTTCCACAGCGGCTGCGAAAGGCCCAGTATCAGTTTAGTATCGACATTATCCACATCCGGAAAAAGTGTATTTCGAACATTTGCCGTGCTGTGCAACGCTTCCAAACTCAAGGCCGTTCCGGTTAAAAACCGAGTCTCAACCCCAAGCGAATACTTATTCACCCGACTCGACAGCGGACTCGTTGGCGCTGTCCGATCCGATTGATCGTCGTTATAGATACTCTTGGCAAAAAGACGTGATGACGTCACCGCTAGCGCCTGGTTTCGAAATGACTCAGCTGCTCTCGCATTTGCCCCGAGCGCACGGTATCCATCGGACACCCGAATAGCTTGACGCAATACCGCATCGAGCGACAACGCTTTTCCCGGCAACGAGGATAGAATAGCCAGTGCCTCAGGCGGCAGCGCGGCCACTCCCCGAACGGCCCAAGCCACCATTACCACCCACGCAATCATCAAGGTCACCGGGGATCTCATGGAGTGCAAGTGTAAGCGACAAAACTCACACCGTCACCTGTGGGCGAAGCCCTGGGCTAAATCCCTAACAAGACTGTATCGAAATGGGATTACTGATGAGACCATTAGTAAAATTACTACGGACACCGCGTTTAGAGACGATATCGAAGACTCGGAATGTAATCCTACTTATGAACTGCTTAGTAAGACAACTAAAATCAAACTGGGTAAGCACTTCACGTCATAATGAAACTTAAATGAATCGCATGCAACAAAAGTGGCTCCTTTTTGTCTGCGTCTTCGGCGTGTTTATTTTGGAACTGGGACACGCCTTGAGTGGCTGGCAAAGTTATTCCGATCGCGGCTTAAGTGTAAATCGGAGGGTCGGGGAACTTATCGCAGAGCCTCACCTGAGCGTTCGCCCGGACGGGAGCGATCATTCTACGTTTACGCTTCACTTCGCAAGAAATGCGCTCACCACTCGATATGCCAGAGTGACTCCCCAGGGGTGCGTCACCGACATCGCATTTAACGGCGTACCGTTAAACAGCCTAACGCCCATTTTCGGCCATCTCTGCGACAACTCCAATGGGTTCTCCTTTACGATCGCGCCGGGGTCCCTTCTCGCATTAAACACACTGGAAATTGGAGTGCGTTCGCTGGGCACGGTCGTGGGCATTAGGCTCGAAAATGACAACTGGAAAAGTTATAAGTTTCTAATACCGCTCGTTGGCTTACTATTACTTCTTGCGGCTGGCGTGAGGTTCGCTATCGACTGGGCCGACACCTCTCTAAAGCTGGGGCCGCTTCGACCGTGGCCGATTTTTTCCGTGATCGTTCTTGGAACGGTCGCCCGATATCTTGTCTGTTTTTACCTGGATCGATTCGAATTCAACTCATTTTCCGACCTCTGGATCTACTCCGACTATTCCCGATCGTGGCTTCGGGGCGTTTTTAAACCCGAGCACGGGTTAAAACCACTCGGCTACACCATCCTTTTCTTCCTAACTCGCGCCGGCTACACCGATGTTTTCCAACCCATGCACTGGATCCACTTTGCAACGAGCGCGATGGTGCCTTTGGTTTCATGGCTCACGCTCAGGCGGCTCTTTTCACCCCGGATAGCCCTCTTTTCATTGATCCTCTTGGAATTGCACCCTCATTTGATTGGCCTGGTTTCAGTGGCATTTCCCGATTGCATATTCACTCTGAGTCTTGTGCTTCTGGCTCACTCCTGCACCAGCAGCGCGTTTTCCTTGGGCCATGGATTAGTCATTGGACTCTGGTACTCGCTCGGAAACTGGACCAGGGGGAATAATATTCTCTGGCTTCCGATCTATGGGATTTGGTTACTGTACCACCGTCAAATTGGAAACTTGCGCAGACATTGGTCTGGAGTCTTGATGGTATCCATAATCTCGTGGACGGGCTATGGCCTAGTCTCCCTCACTCTATTTCGCCGCTTCGATCCTATGCCCGGTAATTCGGGACTCAGCTTCGTCGAGGCACACTGCCCCGAAAAATGGAACTACGACTCAAGCGGCATGAACTTTCTCTCACCTTTATTTACTCAAACAGGCGAGGTCGCTCCCAAACATTGGCCACGGCCATTTTCTGACACCCGCTATTTTTTAGAGCAGGGCCTTCAATGTCTCGCTAGTAGCCCGGTCAGAATTATTGAGGCCTTGCGCTATATTTTTTATCTCTTTTATGGAAACCGAGCGTGGCCGCTCAGTGAATTCAGGCTCCACGCGTGGTATGATCCGGCCCAAATAGGTGTGGGGTTTCTCATCCCGCCCGGACTGATGATTGCAGCGTTTTGGATTCTGTATCGAAAGCACCACAAAAAAGTGAGCCTATTGACGTTTCCCGCTGCGCTTTTCTTGTGTTCGTGGCTCACCAAAAGTGAAGCGCGTTATCGCATTCCCTACGATCCTATTCTCATCCCATTGGCGCTTTACGGTTGGGATAGACTAAGACGTAGCCTCTTTCCGTCGGCACGGGTGATCGATTTTACGGTCGGATTGTGGCGGCGCGATCAGGCCCGTCGCTCGGTTGGGGTAATAAAAAAACACCACTGAGACGGATGATAGCTCATCGTGGGTGGTGCACAAGAAGTTAGCGAGCTGACGATACGGCAATGCGTCCTTACTGATCTCACGGAGATTCCAAAACAGTTTATTCCAATGATGATCGCTAAAGAGACCAGACGCGCGGCGCGGGCGATCAAAGCTAACCGTTTCTGCCTCTTTCCACAAAAGATTCACGCGCTTTCCTTCATCCTCCTGCCCGTACACCACGAACCACCCGTCGGTGACCTCTACCTCGGGTGCGAACATTGCCCAGTTCTGGCCTAGGTGAAGAACTCGAGCGGTTTCGGTGAACACTCGTGAAATGCGGCTTATCCCTTGAGTCACTGTGCCCAGATTCCAAAACATCACAACTGCCAGGAAGTACACAGCTAAAGAATTGGCGATCCAGCCTGCACCTGCAAGATTCCGCGCACCATCAATCGTAGCCTTTTTTCGGTCCCAAACGAAAGACCCGACAAACGGGATGAGGGCTACAAGCGAAATAACGGGAAAGTAACCAAGCCGTAAGGTTAATGAACTGCCGATGAGCATTGCTGCAATGAGCGCGATCCCCGCCAGTCTAAAAATCCCGAGGCAAAACGGGACAAATAGCAGAATAGGAGCTATGCGCTCAACGGAAACGACGAAAACTGTCAGGTATTTGAGAATGCCTGGAAATCCACTGAGCCACTGACCAAAGTCGGTCGCGAACCAGTCGCTCGAAAGGGCATAGTTCAAAGCGTTAAAATCTCGGGTCCATTGGGCACCCTGTTTGAGAAACCCCGTCGAGAGATAGACCACCGCAATCTGGATTAAAAGAGCGGCGGATGCTACGGAAAGGTATCGATGGGCGGGCGCAATGTCCGGCTGATTAATCAGGCGCAAGCGCCAACTGTCCAATGAGTATCTCGAACCCACTGGAAGCCAAAGCGACCAAAAGAGCAGTAGGCGAATCAGATTGTCGGCACCATAAAGAACCATCCAGTTATGGTTATGAATCGAAACTACCCAGACCCATCCCACCCATACCGCGATCCTGGAATAAAACCCGACAGTCAGACAAATGGCCGAGGCCGCTGCAATGATGAACAGGAGGTGCTGAAATGGCTCCACGGGAAAAAGCGCGTGTATGGACCAATTGAAAAGGGTATGGCCCTCGTTAGGAAGCACACCGTCTCGGGTGTAATGCGCCGTGAGAGATCGCCAACGCAAACAGACGTCAGAGAGAAGCACCAATCCCAAACCAATTCTAAATGACGCCAATGCACGGAGGTCGATGGCGAAAAGAACTTCTAATCTGCGTCGCAAGGAACTGATTCTTTATTTTAGAGCGCCAATAAGAATCTGCCAAGAAATTGCCGACATTCCGCTAGTCGCTAAAGAATTTTACATGCTTATCGGGTTGTCACATAACGGGTTCTCAAAGCGCGGCAAGATGCGTCTTAATGTCACGAAATGGATTCGCCGCGAGCGCGTACAATGACTTCGAGAAGGGCTCTTCCCAAGCCTTCGAAAAGGTATAGCCCCTCGGTTCGGCAGAGAGTTTGGAATTCTTCTAAATATGGCCGGGCCGAACCGGACCCGTTATGTGACACCCCGATAAGCAGGGAGTTTTATTGTCTCGGAAATTGCCAAGCCAGAATCAGACAGCAACCGGAATAATTTCAAACCGATCCACATCCACGAGCCCCCTGTCGGTCAGTTTCAGGCTTGGAATTACGGGAAGCGACAAAAAGGCGAGTTGCAAGAATGGCTCGTGAAGCTCGCACCCGATAGCCTTTGAGGCACTGCGCAGGCCCTTTAATTTATCCACAATCCAAGCGGGATCCTGAGGCGTCATGAGCCCGGCTATGGGTAATTCGAGACACGCCATAACAGCAAGGTCCCGCACCACGACAAACCCACCGCCACAATTAATGAGAGCAGCCAGCGCTTGGCGCATGTCCTGGGGATTACTCCCCACGACGATGAGATTATGGCTATCGTGCCCGACACTGGACGCAATCGCGCCCCGCATGGCTGAACCAAAGCCGCGCACGTAGGCATTGGCCGGCCGGGAGCCATGACCGTAACGTTCGAGCACCGTCAACCGGTAAACGCCGGCGTCGGTCGAAAGCCCAACACTGCGGCCCGTGACGATGCTGCCAGCGACGACGTCGATTACATTCACATTACCCCGAGCTCCGACGAGATCCGCCGCCTCGGGTACTTTCGCACGCACGCTCCCGCCGAACTGGGTACTCTGTATTTTTGCATATTCCAGCTCCACCGCTGGAATGCCTCGCCTGAATACCGACTCGATGCCGACCGAATTCAGATCGTTAAGAATCACAAAGTCCGCTTCATATCCGGGCGCAATCGCCCCTTTGTTAAGTCCATAGTGACGCGCCACACTCCACGAAGCGGATCTAAAGACGACCTCGGGCAGGACCCCACACTTAATCGCCGTTCGCACGAGGTGATCCACGTGCCCCTCTTCGGCAATATCCAAGGGATTGCGGTCGTCGGTACAAAACCCAATCCCCGGGCTCGAGGCGGCGTTTAACATCGGTAAAAGCGTGTGGAGATCCTTTGCCACGCTCCCTTCGCGAATCCATACACTCATACCCTTGGAATGTTTTTCCTGGGCCTCACTCAGTTCACTCGACTCGTGACAAGAAGATATTCCGGCACCGATATAGGCCGACAGATCGCGGCCCCTGAGTCGGGGACAGTGACCGTCGATAATCCGATCGCTAAAGGCCTCGATTTTGGCCATCACCGAGGGATCACGATTTAAAACCCCTGGAAAATTCATCATCTCGGCCAGACCTAGCGCCTTGGGGTGATTCTTAAACGGCAAAAGCGCCTCCACTGCTAGCACCCCTGCTCCGTTGGTTTCCATACTGGTGGCCGGCACACAGCTACTGAGCATCACGCGCAGATCCAGATTGGCCTCGGTCGCCGCATCGAGGAAGTACCCAATCCCACCTACGCCGATTACGTTGGTGAGTTCATGGGGATCGCAGATGGCAGTCGTTGTACCGCGATTCAAAACGGCTCTGTCGAAATGGTGCGGCGCCATGAGCGAGCTTTCCAAATGTACGTGCGCATCGATAAAACCCGGAACTAAGAATCGGCCTTTTCCATCTATCTCCCGGCGCGCCGTAAGTCCGGAATCGGTACCCACGATGAAACCATTCATGACAGCGACATCACCCGTTCGAAACTGGCACGAAAAAACATCGAGATAACGCACATTGCGCACAACGAGATCGCACGGGATTTCACCACGCGCCGCTGCAATTCGCATTTCGCGATTTGGACCAACAGCCCGCTGGTCTAGAGTTCGTTTTTCCAGAGAGGGTGACATACTACAAACTATGCCAGCGCCAAAAAAGGCTGTCACGTCGGCATGACTCTCCATTATGATTAGGGAGTGAAATACACATCGATTTTGGTGTTAGTTTTAATATCCGCGCATTTATCCCCAGGAGCCACCATGGATGATTGGAAGAGTAAGCCCGAGAGTTATTGGCGCGAACGTCTTTCCCCCGAGGAGTTCAAGGTGTGTCGTCAAAAGGGCACCGAGCGCGCATTCACCGGAGACTACTTCGCAACCAAATCTCCGGGGGTTTACCGTTGCAAATGCTGCCAGCAGGAACTTTTCCGGTCCAATGAAAAGTTCGATTCAGGTACGGGGTGGCCCAGCTTTTGGGAGGTCATCGATCCCAAAAACGTAACGGTGGAGTCGGACAGCTCCTGGTTCATGAAACGTACCGAGGTTCTTTGCAGCCGTTGCGGAGCCCACCTGGGTCACGTTTTCGATGACGGCCCCAAACCCACCCTCAAACGTTACTGCATTAATTCGGTATGCCTGACGCTCGAGCCAAAAAAGTAGCTCTGGTTTATTACGCTGTTTATTAAAAGCCTCGCCGCTTTACGATCTCCCTAACAATCTCAAAGAGGACACCGAGCGTACGCTCCAATTTTTTCTCAAATGAATTATCGTGGGGAACGTGAAAAAAATTTCCATGGCGCTGCCATACCCGTTTCAGTCGGCGGTCGAGCCGGCACGCCTCCTCTATCGATTCATTGCGGTGAGGGTTACCACCCCTGATGGAAATGCCCCCGACGGCCACCGTCTCCATAAATACGACGGCATCGTAGCGGGCGAATTCCCCAGCCAGACTGCTCCTGACATCCTTGAGAAAACTCTCGGGAGTACCCGGCCAATACGCAACGCCATCGAGGGTTCCGCGATCGCAAAGGAGCACCCTCCCCACCCCGGTCGCAGCGTGCGCGTCCTCTAGGTTGCGTTGAAAGTGATAGATAGCACGCTGACAGTGACGCTTGATTCCTGCATGTTCGCCGCGGGGAAACCCCATAGAAAATACCAGCGTCGCCGCCTCGGGAACCAGCAAGGCCCCCTCGCACCCCTGGTGGAAAAGCTGAGCCACCGTAGACTTACCGCCGCCGGGCCCTCCAGTCAGCACAATGCGAATCGGGGATTTTCTACGCTTGGGCATGCCCTGTGTCTTAATTGTCGACAGTTAGTCCTGTCAATTTGGCGCAGTTCAGGCACAAACGTTTATCCGTTTGACACCCATTTGCCCAAGCACGTAGCCGCTAAGCCAATGAAAATCAAAGACAAATATTTAGTTTGTCGGACAAATACGTTTCTTTTCTAGACACCAAAACGCCTCACCCATCGCGGCGAAATCAACGACAATTGTGAAAAAAACGGGCTAAGCCCCTGAAATCGCTAGCCTGTAGTTTGCCCTGTCGCCTTTTGGCTTTCGGCTTGCTTATAAACTCTGCAAATGCCGATTTTCAAAAGGAGTGAATATGAAGATAAAACCCAAGAGTGACAAGTTCCGAAAACAGGTCGAACAGTTTTCCAAAAAAGGAAAGCGCTTCTTCACCAAGCATCAGTACGGAGTACTTTTCAGCATCCTAACCTTCGTAACGGTTATGGTCGCAGCCAACGAATACATGCTCCGTAACAATGCTCAGTTTTTGGCGGAATTTGACGCCGTAAAACCAATTATGGCTGGTGAGAACGTGCAATATGCCAAGCCGGCACCCAAGACTGAAGAGCGATCACTGGCTGGTAAAAACGCAAGATCCCCGCGTCGCTAACCTTCGTTGAAAATTAAAAGGGCGGAGTCCGAAGCTTTAAGTTTCGGATCCCGCCTTTTTAATTTTGTATTACTGGCCAATTTGATTACTGGCCAAATTCATTACTGGCCAAATTCATTACTGGCCAATTTGATTACTGCACAGTGACCTTGGCCCTTGCGGACTCCCCGTTCGCATTCAGACCAATCCCCAATTTCACTGAAGCCGCCGCCGGAGATGGCATTACTGAAAAACTAAAATTCTGCAGGTGGCCGGGAATTGTTACGGTCGACCCGCCGGAACAGTCCGCCTTGGCAAAAATCATAAGCCGAGGGTCATCAGAAAACACCGAAACTTCTCGGACGCCGCCTTTATCAACGGGTGCGCTAAAATGGGCCGAGTAAACGAAACACTGATTCACCAACACCTTCGCCTCAGCCGGATTTATCGTCACCTTGCCAAAAACCGGCGCCGCGCACATGACAACCCACAGAATCTTTCGCATATTCTCCTCCCAAATAAGTGTCTTAGAAATGGTGTCTGGATACGTTTTACCATTTTTTTGAAAACGATGTCTGGATACTTTTTACCACGTACCTGGTTACCACGTTACCTCGTACCTACCTCGTTACCTACCTCGTACCTGGTACCTCGTACCTGGTACCTCGTACCTGGTACCTGGTACCTCGTACCTGGTACCTGGTACCGTACCTGGTACCTCGTACCTGGTACCGTACCTGGTACCGTACCTGGTACCGTACCTGGTGGTACCGTACCTGGTACCACGTCCCTGGTACGAAACCCGCTCTGATTAATCCTCAACCCATGTCGCGGAAACCACTAATGCGCACTGCAGCGTGCCCGCTGGCCATTGTGGATGGATCAAGCGGCTCACGCTTCTTCACGTCGATCCACTGACAAACATTCCCAAGGTCCATACCCCTTTTAGCAAAGTGCCTAATGCTCTCTGTGGAAACCAGATAGCATTTTGGCGGGATCCCAAGATGCAGCATCGAACTCACCCATCTCCGCGAGAGGGGTGCGGACCAATACGTCGCTACAACGCGTCAATACAACACGTCTAGCGCATACCATCTCAATGCCTACCCACTGACAAAGTCTCTAGATCTGAACTTCGCTGGGATAAAACAAATCTAAAGAAAAACCTCCGATTTTAGAGAGTAAATGTCGATAAAAGAGGACCACCCAGAGAAACGTCTTATGGTTACCCTCATCAACCATCCTGGCCTCAAAACCGTCAAAGGGCTGCAACTCCAAACACCGTCACCCAGCATTGGTCTCGCGTACATTGGGGGATATCTGCGCTCCAAAGAGGTCGATTATAAAGGGGTTGATGGTTGCGGGGAGGCCTTGGAACAGGTTTACCCCTACAACGATCGCGGGGAAGTGCTGATCCAGGGTCTCAGAAATTCGGAAATTCTCGAACGGATCCCTTTAAATGCCAGCATCATTGGATTTAGCTGCCTCTTTTCTGAATGCTGGCCTCTGGTTTACCAGCTTGCGAGAGAGGTAAAAAATCATTTCCCCAAAGCCCACATGGTGGCCGGTGGCGAGCATCCAACCGCCTTGCCAGAGCCGATTCTACGATCGGGAATTTTTGATACTGTAACTTTCGGGGAGGGGGAGGAGACATTTTACGAACTGGTATCAAAAATCAAAAGCGGCGAAGACTGGCGCACGATTGACGGGGTTATGTTTATCGATAGTGAAGGACGAATTCAGAAGAATGGCGCGAGAAAGCGGATGACGGACATTGATAAAATTCCCTATCCCGACTGGGGGAGTTGGCCCCTTGAGCAATACATCAATCAGGGCCAGGTGTCGGGCATACAACAGGGCCGATCGATGCCGATTCTCGGCAGCCGTGGATGCCCCTATGCCTGTACGTTTTGTAGCAATGAGGATATGTGGACCCGTCGTTATGTGACACGCGGAGCCAAGCAGCTCGTTGACGAAATGGAACACTGGGTTAAGCACTATCAAGTCAATGGCTTCACTTTTTTTGATTCTACGTTCATCGTCAATCGTCGAAAAACGTTCGAGTTCGCTCAAGAACTTACGGCCCGAAAGCTAGGGATTGGTTACCAGCTACCGGCCGGAACGCGTTGTGAGGCTTTTGATGACGAACTTGCGAGAGAGCTTGAAAAATCGGGCTTAAAAAATTTCGCTCTGGCACCCGAGTCGGGATCCCCTGAGATCTTGAAGGCGATTAAGAAACAAATCGATATTGAAAAGCTCTACGAAGCGGTTAGAGCAATCCTGAAAACCAAAATGACCGTAGCCTGTTTTATCGTAATTGGTTTCCCGGAAGACACGGCGGCGACCCTTAAACCCACGTTAAAATTAATTCGGAAACTCGCCTATCTCGGTATCCATGATGTAACAGTGTCAAAGTTCACGCCCTATCCAGGCTCACCCTACTACAAGCGATTTGTGGAGCAGGGAAGATGTTTACCCGATTTTCAAAGTTCCTCGAGCCTGATTAATTTTTTCGATGCAACGGACGAATCCTTTTGTGATTCCATCAGCGCGAAGCAGTTGCACCGCTATATGATGTATTTTTTCCTAAATTTTTATATTATTTCTATGATCCTTCGCCCATGGCGGTTCCTTAAAAACCTTGGCGATCTTTTATTTCACGGAGTGGAGAACACTCGCTATATGCGCTTGGTGTCGGAACTGCTTTTTAAACGGCGAAAATGGAAAGGGCGATTGGCGAAGTCGGAGGGTTTTCAGAGGACGATGTCGTGAACATCCCAAGTTTGCTTTGGAAAAGTTTTCCTAAAGAGATTTGACGAATTTGCCGAGAACATAGTGCTGTCTTCGATCGAGTTCTTAACCAAACTAAAAATGACTTCACGAAATCTCTCCCTCGTTACTGAGGATTTTTCCCATTCGAATACGATTGGTGTGGGTACGTGCGAGATTTCCAACCGGGCGATTCAGTATGTCAATGACGTATTGCGCTCAGGGCGCCTTTCATATGGTCCCTACACAGAGAAATTCGAACGTCTTTTCGCAGCTGCGCATGATTGCCGTTTTGGCGTGATGACCAACAGTGGGACCTCGAGTCTCATGATCGCGCTGCATGCACTTAAGCTCCACCACCGGTGGAATGATGGCGATGAAGTACTTGTCCCTGCCGTGACCTTTGTCGCGACCGCGAACATCGTTCTTCAACTGAATCTGAAACCCGTATTTGTCGATGTAGATCCTATTTTCTATGAGATGGATCCCGTTCAGATTGAAAAAGCACTCACCAGTCGAACTCGTTGCATTATTCCTGTCCACCTTTTTGGCTGTCCCTGCGACATGGAAAACATCATGCGGATTGCCAATGCGAACAACCTCCAAGTTCTGGAGGATTCCTGTGAGGCGATGTTCACCAGCTATCAAGGGAAATCGGTGGGCGCGTTTGGTAGTATCGGCTGCTTTTCCACTTATGTCGCTCATCTTCTGTGTACCGGTGTCGGCGGTTTATGCACGACAAATTCACCGGAGCTTGCAATTACACTTCGCTCTCTGGCCAATCACGGGCGCGATTCGATTTATTTAAGCATTGATGACGACAATAACAAAAGCGGTGATGAACTAAAAATGATCATCCAGAAGCGTTTTTCCTTCGTCCAGCTCGGGTACAGTTTTCGGGTGACGGAAATGGAAGGGGCGCTGGGACTCGCCGAGTTAGAAAACCATGTTCCAATGATGGAAAAGCGGCGCATAAATGGTCAAGGGCTGACCCTGGCCCTACACGATCTTGAAGAGCACCTACAACTTCCTTCAGTCCGCGAGGGAGCCGGTCATGGATTCATGATGTTTCCAATAGTGCTTCGCTCCGAGAAAAAAAATAATCTGGTAAATTTTTTGGAACGACAAGGAGTGGAGACAAGGGACATGTTGCCGCTCGTGAACCAACCCGTGTATCAAGACTTACTGAATATTCGTGAGGAGAACTTTCCCGTTGCCAAGTGGATCAATCAAAATGGTTTCTATATTGGCTGTCACCAGAGCATGGGTCCCGTTGAAATAGACCATATTTCACAGACAATCCGGCAATATTTCAAGCGACAAACTGTCGACAAAAAAAAAGCGTGCCTTATCGTCATGTCCAATATCCATGGAAACCACGATCCACTTATTTTGCAAAACATTATTCGTTCATTGAGAGCCACGGCATTTGACGAGTACATTTTGGCTGATGCTAGTGACGGTGGTTCCGTAGCCGGCGCCTTCAGGGAGAACGGCTTTATGGTGGTGGCTGCGAAGGTTGGAAAAGGGGCCTTGTTAAAAATGGCTATTGAGAAAAGTAGCTCGGAGTTCATCGTAGTGATTGGGGCCGATGGCGCAGACAATTCATCGGAGGTTAACACTTTGTTGATCCGGCTAAGACGAGGAGCGGACATAGTGGTTGCCAGCCGCTTCATGCCGGGCGGTGGGCGCGATACTGATCGCCCGTTCTCGTATCGCTCCGTAGGAAACAGGTTTTTCACCTTCGTTCTCAGTGTCGTGTTTGGTCGCAATATTACAGATTGCAACAATCTGCTGAGGGGTTTTACCCGAGAAGCGTTTCAGAAACTGTCATTAAAGAGTGAACGGGATTCGGTGATGTTTGAAATGACTGCTGAGGCGCTGCGCCACGGCCTTCGTTATGAGGAGTGCCCGACGGTCGAAAAAAAGGGAGCGTTGTCTGGCCGCCGAGCCAACCGGTTGGTAATGGCGGTATTTTTTATGGGGATTGTAACCCGATATCTATTCAAGGATCTACGCGGGGAAGCGCGGGGGAGATAGCAATGCAAAAGAATTCAAAAATATTTGTGGCAGGGCATGCCGGCCTCTTAGGCTCCGCAGTGGTCAGAATTCTGAGGCAACAAGGCTTTTCTAACTTGCTTTTGAAATCAAGACACGACCTCGATTTGGTAAACCAAAGCGCCTGCATTCGTTTTTTTGAACGAGAAAGGCCGGAATATATTTTTGTATGCGCTGCGAAAGTCGGTGGCATTCAAGCCAATATTAATGAGCCTGGAGATTTCCTTTACATAAACCTTTGCATCCAGAATAACGTTATCGATTGCGCTAAACGGTTCGGGGTGACGAAATTACTGTTTGTTGGGAGTAGTTGCATCTACCCAGTCACGGCGCCGAATCCCATTTCGGAAAAGGCTTTGCTAACGGGGCCCTTTGAGCCATCCAATGAGGGGTACGCGCTGGCAAAGGCTGCTGGCGTGAAGCTTTGCCAGCTTTATCGACGGCAATATGGTTGTGATTTCATCGTGGCAATGCCAACGAATCTATTTGGTGCGAACGATATGTACGATCCAAATCGGTGCCACCTGCTTCCCTCGCTCATTCAAAAGGTACATTATGCAAAATCGGTAGGTGCTCGCCAGATTCAGCTCTGGGGAACGGGAACCCCACGGCGTGATTTCATGTTGAGCGACGAATGTGCCGACGCGCTCTTGTTTCTGATGCAGACCTATTCAGGTGTCGATCCCATCAACGTGGGAACCGGTGTCGATTTATCTGTCAGGGAACTAGCCCAAGTGACGGCAGAAGCGTTGGACTATCCAATTGATTTTGTATTTGATCCGTCCAAGCCTGATGGAATTCAGCGAAAGCTACTAGATATTTCCAGAATTACAGGTCTGGGTTGGCAGCCGAGAGTTGCGTTGAGAGAGGCGATTTCTGTTACGTACCGTGATTTTCTGGAAAAATTAAGCGAGAGTGAAAAATGCGCCTCTCTTTAGCAATTCTTACCTACAATGAAATCGTAGGTCTTCAGTCAATTTTTGATAGAATCCCCAGAGAAAATATCGATGAGATCTTTGCTGTAGATGGTGGCAGTACCGATGGAACTATCCAGTTTTTTAGGGATAGAAATGTCCCGGTATTTTTTCAAAAGGTAAAGGGAAGGGGCGAGGCGTTTCGAGTGGCTTTTCAAAACTCCTCCGGAGACGCCATTATTTTCTTCAGCCCCGATGGAAATGAGGATGTACGAGATATTCCGAAATTTCGAAGCTTTTTAGAAGCTGGACATGACATGGTTATCGCCAACCGCATGTCACGAGGAGGGCATAACGAAGAGGACGAATCGTGGCTAAAATGGAGGAAGTGGGCAAACCAGACCTTCACTCTTATCGCCAACATAGCGTGGAACCGACAGTCCTATGTTGCAGATACAATAAATGGGTTTCGGGCAATTACCAAAAAGGCATGGGACGTGATCCGTCCCGATAGCTGTGATTATAGTATTGAGTATCAATGTTCAATTCGTGCATTTAAGAAATCACTGAAGATAGTGGAGTTTCCTACCAATGAATTTTGCCGCCTAGATGCCAGGCCGGGTTCGCCCAGCCTGCGTACCGGGATATCCTTTCTTAAATTATTTTTTAGAGAACTCAGCTGAATTGAATCCCGGTTAGGTTGTCGCCGTGATCTTCATGTCAAACAGATCGATTGCAAATTTGTTCCGTCTCGCCACTGCCATATCCGGCATTGTCTTCCTGTTTGTATTCTTTATCGCACCCACCCAAAGTTTCCAAGGCTGGCTCTCTTCGAAAGCCCTTGTAACCGGCAAATACCTCGATCTTGCGATCTTTCTGGCGATGGTCACTGTTGTGATCTGTTATATGCTGCACCGTATTTACCTTGAGACTAAGACCAAGATTGAAGAAGTAGCTCCAGAGCATATTTCGCACCCAGCCTGGTTTAAGTACGCGCAATTTTTTTTGTCGGTCGCCATTTTTGCTCAGGCGGTGTTACAGCTCGATTCATCGCTAACGTATGATGAGAGCAATGTCGGAAGTTATTTAGCAAGCGCCAGCCTAAGCGAGGTGATCGGGGTCATTCATCAGGGGAATTATAGTTTATCGTCCACTCAACAGGCATTGGCGTTGCTCAGTTCCTATTTCTCTATGCAGGCATTCGGAGTCAGTGTGATTGCGCTGCGCTTACCGGCGCTTATGTTTGGTCTACTGTTTTTATCGCTTTTATATGTGCTTAGCCGAAGATACCTACCAACGTTTGTGGCCCTTTTTTGCTACCTGAACTTGTGCGCGAACCACACGGTGGTCTGGTACATGCATTCGTCCCGCGGCTACATATCGCTGATGCTATTTAGTCTGCTCCCGTTTGTAATTGTATTCGGGGTGAGTCGCGGCCGATTTAGTTCTTCTAAACTTATTTATCTTGGCGTTGCGAGCTATGCCCTCTGTGTTTTTACGTGCACGCATGGAGCTCTGTTTAACTGCTTGTTGCTGATTTCAGTGATTCTTTGGGTGTATTTGAATCGAACCCTACTTTCCGCCAGGCAGTTGAAGTTTTTAAGGCGGGCTATCCTAGTGGGATTTCTGTTCATGCCGCTTATTTTATGGATGGCCTTCAACGAAGCGAGGTTCACCGCGCAGGCGGGGTTCCTTGGGGGTGGAGCCCACGGAAGATGGGTAATGATCGGGACCGTGTTGGGAACGTGTCGTATTTGGGGGGATAAATTAATTCTTTTGTTTGTTCTCAGCCTAATTGTTTTGAAAGTAAAATGGCAGAAAGGATTGCAGCGAGACTTCGTATTTGTGTTTCTTATTGCCACTGTGGTTTTCTTTGCCGCAGTTGTATCTCTGATCGAAGCGAGCTATTTGGGTGCACGATATTTTTTAGCTTTCCTCATCCCATACCTCATTTGGCTGTCAGAGGGCGTATTACAGGTCGGCTCCCCCAGGTTGCGCCGCGGGTTAACCGTTGTGCTTTTTTTTATTTTAGGTGTCATCCCAATGGCCTCACGCCCCCAATGCTTGGTCGCGGAAATTGGTGATCAGACATATTTTAGTAATTTCATTGAGAGAGTCAAAGAGATAACGCGAGAGAGCCGTGGAAATTGCTATTCTTTTTCAGGGGATTTTATCGAAATCAGGTGGGCGAAGATTCACTTCCAATCGGAGGCGAAGGAAACGTGCCTTTCCAAGTATGTCCTGTTTTTTCCGTCTTCTATTGCCAATGAGCGCCCTTTCCCCGATTCGTTGGCCATTTTACGGGATGCCGGCGGCAGACTTTTGTATCGACGTTAGGTTGTGAGTAATCAAAATGGTTTCTGCCGACGCCCCCGCTTGGCCCCGCTGTAACAGCAAACGGGAAAGGTTGAAACAGCGCGTTTGTCGCGAATGACTGACAATCTCCGCTACAGGGGTGACGTAGCGCGGCCATTCTACTGGATAAAAAGTATCCGGGGCTGCCTGGAATCCTCCATTTACGCACTGGCACGTTACTTGAATAGATCACCAGTCGTGTCCGAATTTGGGGGTGAATGATGCGGTTTAATTTAGCCATTTTTATTGTGCTCAGTTTTGCCATTGGCTGCAGTATCAAGGAGCGCGAATCCGATGATCCGGCGATGAGCCTTTCAACGGAGCCGCGACAAGTCGTTGCCCAGGCCAAAGACACGCTCCACACCGTCGAGTTAAAAAACGCCTACTTCGATTACGATAAGTGGCAGCTTCGGCGCGAAGCTAAAAAAACGTTGCGGGCCAATGCCGAGTGGCTGAAGAAAAACCCATCGACTCGCGTCCAGATTGAGGGCTTTTGCGACGAGCTTGGAAGTGATGAGTACAACCGCGAGCTGGGGCAAAAACGTGCCGACGCAACCAAGGGGTTTCTCATGGCTCACGGTATAAATGATTCCAGACTTATCGCGCTCGGAGTCGGGCGTATTCCTGGATCAGGGGACAATACCCGAGCGAAAAACCGCCGCACGGGCTTCATTGTGTTTTATGAAAACTGATTTACCAAGCAGTTTTTATTTGGTCTTGCGGGGACAACGTAGACTGGAAGGCGAAAATTCCACGCCCCGGCAGATCCTCGGATTCAAATCCGTAAGATCTCCCGCTTCAATCCAGACGGCAAACTGTGCAAATACGGGCGTGAGCTCGGACTGAATCTGACGCACTACCTTTTTAGGTTTTTGCTCATCCCCTTCGGCATAACCCCAGCGGCACATCTCCTCATCGAACGCCTTGCGCATTTTCCAGCCGTGGTAGTGCATCCGGAAAAGCCCCGCGAGAAGCCCGGTTCGATCCTCTCCGACGGTACAATGGAAAAACAGCTTTTCACCGTTTTGAGCGGCTCCTTCCAAAATCCGAAGACCCTCCACCACCTGACGACAAACCGTTTCGCCGTCCGGAAGATCCTTCCACTTAAACGCAATCTGATGAATATCCTTGGACCTGAGTCCGGCGTCGGTCAGCGCCGTGACCTCGTCCCTGACCTCATTTTTCAGCTCGTTTTTAAAAACCAAAACGCGCGTCACTCCGAACTCCACTAGTTCCGAAAACTTGCCGTTCGGGGCTGAGCCACGGAGAATCTTTGCCGTTCCTTTGGTTTCGATCAGGTGCGTATTGTCGATAGAGATCCCCCTGACGGTCGATGAAAAGGGCGAACGCGCAACGGCCACAACCGAGAAACAAACAGCAAACAGCATAGACAACAGATACATAAACCCTCCGTCAGGGGCGCCAAACTACTCAATTGGACGGGGGGAATTCAAGTGCTTTTCTGACACACGGCTGGCAAACGGCGGACAAACGCTTGAAAAAGGGGGAGTGAAGAGCCAACTCCTCGATATACGGGCTGATATCCTCACGCGCCGCGTGTGACATTTTTTGAAAATCCATGACGTGCTCTACCGGAACATAACGAAAAGTGAGGTTTATCCGACGAACCTCAAACGCATCCACGCCCACCTCAAAGCGATGATTAGCCTTTTTCTTTACCCGCTGTACCCGGTGAAAGACCTGGGTCTTCCAAAACTCCCCCCCAAAGGCCTGAAGATCGCCATGCTCCAGCCACCGTTCCCATACGACTCCATCGCGCGTCCCCTTCTGGCGACTCCGGACGAACTGAAAAAGAGCGCTTTCGCCAAAGGATAGAGAGGCCACGGGACCCGGTTCAAAATCTCGATGTTCACCCACCGATGCTTGATCCTTCGAACGACCATCCTTTAAACTCTTCCCATAATAGTTAATGAGGAGCGTGTTGAGATGCCACCCCTCTGGCACCTGCATCGTCCGCCGAACTTGCGATTCGATTCTTTTGACCATCGACTGCACGAAATCTGGATACGGCTCCGCCCGAACGCAGCGGTTCCAGACACCGTGTGGAGGCCGGTAGTAATCGAGACAGGCGAATTGCCAATTACCGAGCCAATACACAGGCCTCTTGAGTTGTCGCTGCCATTCTCCGGCCGGCGGTGGATTGTGAATCGAGTAACGATTTTCCCAAAGTGGTTTAATCGAACTCAACCAGCCAAGCACCTGAAGCTCATCCGCAGGCTTTAAGAATCTCGGAATGATAAATAGTTCCCGGCTTTTTAGATGATTTTTCGGAAAGTATTCCATGGCTGCGTCTTGCGTTAGCTCTATACTGCCTTTTGAAGCACAAATGCATGAAAAAAGGAATCCTTACTCTCATCACGTTCGCCGCCATGATTGGCGGGTTTATATTGGGCACCTTCTTTAATGTGCCTTGGCTCGGTTCGGTGTCACTGGGTATCGTCACCTTGTTTCGCATCGCAGCCATTCCGCTGCTCTTTTTTGCAATTCTCGATGCCATTCTAAAGCTCGAGATTCGCGTTAAGGGTGTCGGGTATCTCATTGTCGTGACTGTGATTAATCTGGCCTTTGCAATTTTCATCGCACTCGTACTGTCCCACGGGTTTCACGCCGGCCGCCATATGCCGCTCAACCACGATGTTCCCATTCATCTGCTTTCTACTTTGCCGCGGTTGGGTCACGGCGATTTGGGTGAATGGGCTTTGAAACTCGCTCTCTTTAAGCAACCCATGCTGATCGTGATTTGTTTCGCGCTGCTCCTAGGGCTCGCCACCCATGCGGCTTTGACAGTTATGCCTCGGTTGTCGGCGGCAACCCAAGGACTCACCCACGTTACCCAGCGCTCGTTAAGCCTCTGTCTGAGTGCACTGAGTGCTCTTGTGATGCTGGTGCCCATCGCGGTATTTGCATCGGTTGCCAAATCTACGGCACTTTACGGAACTTCATTCTTGGGGGGACTGGCCAGCTACTTCCTGATTACGGTTTTAGGCATGGTAATTCACGTGGGGTTCGTCTACCAGACGTGGATTTGGTTTTTCGCCAAAATGAGCCTCTTGAAATTCTGGCATGCGGCCAAGGAGCCCGTGCTCTATTCCTTTGGCATCAACAGCAGCCTCGCCACTCTCCCCGTGACACTCAGAGCCCTTGAAACACTGGGCGTTTCAAAGGGCGCCTCGCGCCTTAGCGCATGCCTGGGGACCAATTTCAATAATGACGGAATTCTATTGTATGAGGTGGTAGCCGTTCTCTTTCTTGCGCAGGCGTATGGTTTGTCATTGAGTCTGTCCCAGGATCTGCTCATTGCACTACTGGCGATCCTCGCGATGTTCGGGGTCGGCGGAATGCCAGAAGCCGGAATCGTTTCACTTACATTAGTACTGGGCACCGTCGGAATGCCCGTGGATGCAGTTCCGCTTCTACTTGGAGTCGATTGGATCGTTGCCCGGCTGCGTTCCTCGACCAACGTACTCGGTGACATGACCGGCGCCATCGTCATCGATCGCTTTTTGAAACGCTGACACCATAGCGTCGTCACCATTCGGACTGCTCCCACAATTCGAAGAGCGGTTTACATTTGATGATTTTGAACCAGTTTGAGACTATACTTTTTGCAATGCTAATTTTGAATCAACTATTTAAGTTCCTAAAGCTTCTCCATTCGGAGACCGGTCATCATCAAATGGCCGGCGGAGTGGTGCTTGGAATGTTTATGGGACTCACCCCGATGCTGACACTGAGCCAGGTTTTCTACCTATTAGTATTACTCTGCGTACGGATCAATTTCGGGGCGGCATTTATCGCGATGGCTCTTTTTAAAGGGTTGGCGTTTGCGTGCGATCCGTTTCTGGACCGCTTGGGAAGTTTGGCACTCAGAAACGATAGTGCCGAACCGATTTGGACGGCGCTCTATAACATGCCGGTAGTGCCGTACACCTTCTTCTACAATACCGTGGTCATGGGGAGCATCCTCACAAGTTTAGCGCTTTCCATACCGGTTTTCTTATTGAGCGGTTTCTTAATCGATCGGTACCGCACCGTCGTCGTCGCCAAATTCAAGGGCACATGGCTCTTTCGGGCCTGGATGTCATCCAAACTATACCCACTCTATGTCAAATACTCAGAAATCACGGACCTCTAAACGCCAGGGCCCCATTCGCTGGTCGGGCTTCGTACCCGTTCTCACGCTGCTAGCGGGTTTTGGGATTTATATTAACTTTTTTTTAGATGCCCATCTCAAGTACGGGTTATCCCAAGTTGCATCTTCTCTAAACGGTGCCTGGGTTGATATCGGCAAACTCAAGACGAGTCTCTTAAACTGCACCTTTGAAATGACCGACATCGAGGTAGGAGACCCGGCATTGCCGATGCGCAATAGGGCCGCAATCAGTCGCGTGTACTACCAGTTTCTTTTTCGCCCGATCCTGTCCAAAAAATTCGTGATACGAGAGGCCAGCATTTCGGGAATCAGGTGGGGAACCGAGCGCCGCACGTCGGGTGAACTCCCAACCGTTCCCGACAAACCATCGGGACCCGCGGCCGTGCCAGGGGTCTTGAATGGGGTCATGGCTAATCTGGCTCAAATCGCCAAGCAGCAGGCAGCCGAGACGTCCCTAGGTCAGTTTTCAGGCCTTACCCCGGGGAATGTCGAGACAGACATTGAACGATTGGGGGACAATTCGGCTTCCTCCAAGCAAATTTCCGAAATTAGCCGAAATCTGGATCTTTTTAATGAACAGTGGCAGAAGTCGTTAGAGGGGCTTCCGACTGACAAGACACTCGAAGACTTTAAGGATCAAATCAGCATGCTCTCCAATTCCCGTCCGACCAATCCTTCCGATTTTTCGGTAGTTGTGGCCCGGGCGAACACCTTGAAGACACAGATCGACGATAAGTCCAGTGAACTCAAAAAATCTCACGACTTAATCACGTCCCAGTCACAATCGATTACGAAAAGTTTCGCCAAGATCGACGACGCCTTAAACGAAGACATTAATTCCATTCGGGCAAAGCTTAAGATCCCCTCTTTAAATCTCAAAGACCTCACGCCGGCACTGATGGGTCCGAAAGTTTCACATTGGTTGAGCCAGGCGATTTATTGGGCCGATCTTTCGCGAAAGTATCTACCCAAGAAATCCAAGCCCGGCTCCAATAGAGTCGAACAAAAACGAATACACGGAACCGACATTCATTTCTCACCAGTCAAATCCTATCCCGCATTTCTATTGGAAAAGGCTTTGATTGAGTCGAATGTGGCCCAAGACACTCGAGCTGGAAACGTGACCGGTTCGATTCTGGGGCTAAATTCCCACCCGCCGAGTTATGGAAAACCCACTGAGTTTTCGCTCAAGGGCGAATTTCCTGCGGCCCGTATCTCGGGAGCGGATATCTCGATTGTGGTCGACCACGTTACGGAATCGGCCACCGAGCGCGCCCAGATCAAGATCGATAGCTTCCCAATAGAAAATTTAATTTTATCCAATGACCCCTCCTTTAGTGTTGGAATTGAAAATGCTAGCGGCAAGGCCGCAATTGATTTGACCTTTGGAGAAAACTCGATGAGCGCGAAATTTTCCGCTCTCATCGCGGGAATTCGCTATCGGTCTGCTTCCAATATGCCTCAGCTCGAAAACATACTCACTCGGGTGCTCGGGCAACTTCCCGCGTTTGAGATGGCGGCCTCGGTAACCGGTCCGTTCGATAATCTTGATTTTCAGGTATCTAGCGATTTGGGCCGTAAACTCGCTAGCGGCGTCACGGTGGAATTTGAAAAGGCCCTGTCCGACTTGAACGGCCGTATCAAGCAGGCTGTCGACACCGAGTTCGCGTTTCGAAAGCGCGATCTCATCAGCCGATCCGACACGCTTCGCCGGGACGCGATGTCCCCGATTAAAGAGAGGCTGGGCCAGTTCCAGTCCTTTTCGAAAACGGTCGAACTCATCCCACAGCGACTGGAGGCCGAAAAACAGCGCCTGGTGAAACGCGCCGAGGACGAGGTCCGGTCCAAGGCAAAAAGTCAGCTAAATCAAGAGGCCGAAAAGCTGAAGCAATCCATCAAGCTTCCCGGTTTTTAACACCCTTTTGGGACCTAAAATACCCCCCTGGGATCTCCGTCATAAAAGTGCAGGAACCGTGCCTTGACGCACCGATTAATTCCCGGGCACAAACCTAGTTTGCGTCGGCTTGTCAGCCCAAAGTTTTGCTTTGCAAATCGTTGGGCTCACCGTGTCCTCGAAGTGCAG
>CAZRVZ010000115.1:0-2869 GCA_964603655.1 uncultured Pseudobdellovibrionaceae bacterium
TGCTACGATCGAGCGCTTATCTTCGTTATGCTTCGTCGCGGCTCCTAGGAGTACGAGGAGTACACCGTCGTCGCCGCTTCTCGCCTAACTCGATGAACGCTCGTCTCGCTATCGCAAAACTTATGAAAGGAGCCATATGAAACACGAATTATTGGGACGGGTTTTCTTTTTTGTTTTTCTGGCCGCATCCGTAATAGCCGGGGTCAATGCGTATCTGTTGACGCACATTCCCCTGGCTTGGCAAATTGCCGCCGGTGTAGCGCTGGTTTCACTTGTGGCCACGCTCATCCTGGAGCGCGGGCGGGTCGCGGATAGTTTTTCCAGGCGTTCGACCCGGTACGGACTGAACTCGATTGCGATGTCCGTGTTGGCGCTTGCCATAGTGATCATCATTAACGTGATAGCTACTGAGCATGATTTTAAGAAGGACGTCACCAAGAACAAACTGCACACGTTATCTGAACAGTCGGTCAAGGTGGTGAAGGGGCTTAAAGACGAGGTCATTCTCAAGGCGTTTGTAATGCCCAATTCAGAGCCGGCCTTCCAATCCTTGTTTGATAAGTATTCCTACCACTCCAAATTACTGAAGGTAGAGTTTGTCGATCCCGACAAAGATCCCACGGCAATTAAACGTTATGCGGTGAAATCCGCTGGTACGATTGTATTGGAAAGTCAGACGAGGTCGGCGCGAGTCGAGGGGCTGAATCCCGAAGATTCCAAGGTTGAGGAAAAACTCACCAATGCGCTCATACAGGTGGCCAAAGGGGAGAAGAAGAAAATTTACTTTATCAGCGGGCACGGAGAAAGATTGGGCTCTGGCACCGGACCCGAAAGTTACTCAGAACTAAAGGACATCATGGAGGGTGGGCGTTATCGGGTAGAGGAGCTCGTGCTGTATGAAAAGGGCGAGGTTCCCACGGATGCTGAGATTCTCATTTCGGCGGGACCCAAGTCAGACTTTATAGACACTGAGCTCAGGGCATTGGAGACCTACCTCAAGGCGGGTGGCAAGCTTCTCCTTTTAATGGAACCAGATTCTAGCGCGACTCTAAAACCATTCTTGGCGAAATTTGGGGTGGCTTGGCAGAAAAATAAGGCGGTTCTGGAATTAAACCCGCTGCAGCAACTAGCGCGCGGAAACCCGCTGACGCCCATAGTGGTGTCGTATGATTCGGGCCATGAGATCACGCGAGACATGAAGCAGCCCACCCTGTTTCCGGTGGCGACCGTGGTTGAGAAGACTCCCGAGGCGCCCAAGGACATGACCCTTACGTCACTGTTTTCCAGCAGCACCAAAAGTTTTGAGGTCCAATTTGCCGGCACGAAAGTGAATGTTAATCAGAAAACGGATCGCAAGGGCCCGCTTTCACTGGGTGTCGCCGTTGCCGGTAAGGTAAAGCTGAATCCCGTCGGCGCTCCGCAAAAGACGGACGAAAAGAAACCGGAAGCTGATGCCAAAGCTGATACCAAAAATGATGACGATGCCAAGGACCGCGAGTTTCGCCTGGTGGTGCTGGGGGATGCGGATTTCGCGAGTAATGGCGCGCGCGGTTTTGGTTTGAACGCCGATCTTTTTCAAAACACACTCAGTTGGCTGGCCAAAGAGGAAGACCTGATTTCGATACGCCCGCGCCCGACAGACACGAGCGAATTTGAAATCACCGAACAGCGCACGCGCTATATTTTCCTCAGTTCGGTGATTGGCTCCCCGCTCTCCATGGCGATTCTGGGAATCTACATTTGGTTGTCGAGGCGGCGGAAGTAGAACTATGAGGTCTTAACCCAGCGGTCGCCGTAGTAATCGGGCTCGAGACGGCCGATTTCGGATGTGCCCGCCGCCGTTACCCGCGTAGTCGCCCGCGAGATGAGTTGAATTAATTCACCCGCTGATAACGATACATACTGGAAGCCGGAATTACCCGCCAAATGCCCAAGTACCGTTGTTTGGGATAGCAGGATGGGTTCGTTTCCAGTTGTTGGTAACGAATTCACGATCGCTCGCGAAATATTATGAGTTTCCAGGTTGTACTGCGTCAGCACGGCTTTTGTCTGCCCCATCTGCGTTGCAATCAGAAGTCGAATGGGGCGGGTTGTTGCTGTTTCCAGCCACTTGAGAGCGCGCAGCTCATCGGTTGCGGCGATCATTATCGATTTATTTCCCGCCATTGCGAATGCTTTCAACGAGGCAAAGCAACACCGAAGCCCAGTGAACGAGCCAGGGCCAGAGGTGGTGATAAGCGACGTAATCTGTGACAATTGAACGGAGCACTCGGTGAGCATTGTATCAAGGGTGGGAATGAAGTTTTCGAGTGCACGGTTCGGAGCGCTTACCTCGGATACGAGGTCCCAGGAGTCGTTTTTGCTGGAGCGGTGAATGGCTAGGCTGGACTCCCCCCCAGAATATTCTGCTGAAAGTATAAAGGTGCCAGAAGTCATTATGGGGGTCGTATCTAAAAGGAGCGGGTGGGTCAACCCGACGTTGGGCGATCCCAGAGACTGCAAAAAAAGTCGGGCAGCGAAATCTCATCAAAGACGGATCAGGCGAGGGGTATGCCTAACCTTAGTTGGATTCTGGTTTCGGGGGTATGTCCTTTTCAAAGATTCCGCTGCCCCCTGTGCACAGATGTCATGGCTCGGGCCCAACCTACCGTGGCCATGTAATTCTTAAAAAAACTTTGTCGTTACCCATTAAATCCAAACTGAAGACACAGTAAGAGTAACACACCGCGGTATTCTCAGCAATTATCAACATTTAGACACTGCCCTCGCGACAATTCGTGTTGAGAAATCATGAGTTATCATGCATGCTGTCAACTCTTTGAGTAGTGCCGCGAGGGGTAGCGTGGTCGAGTGCAAAATTAGAGTTGGT
>CAZRVZ010000116.1:0-2803 GCA_964603655.1 uncultured Pseudobdellovibrionaceae bacterium
AGGGGCTATACCTTTTCGAAGGCTTGGGAAGAGCCCTTCTCGAAGTCATTGCACGCGCTCGCGGCGAATCCATTTCGTGACATTAAGACGCATCTTGCCGCGCTTTGAGAACCCGTTATGTGACAACCCGATAAGCATGAAATTATCACTACTAGTAGTGACGCCACCGGTGTAAAATAGTGCTTCAATCCCCTTATGAACCGATTACCCTACCCGACTGGTGGTCCAGTAACCTGGCTCAGCCTCGTTATTGCGTTGGGTTCGTTAGTCTCGCCCGCCGCCTCCGCTACAGTAGAGGCGTTTTTCAACCACTCACCGCACGCTAGTTACACCGAGCCGTATCGGGGCATCACCCGAAGTGGACACGATTTCGAAAGCCTCATTGAATCCAAGATATTGTCAGCTCGGCAAAGTGTGGATGCGGCGGTTCAGGAACTGAAGCTTCCAAAAATTGCCAAGGCACTGGCAAAAAAACACGCTGAAGGAATTCGCGTGCGCATCGTCCTGGAAAATGCGTATCGTCGCCCGCTTAGCGAACTGTCCGAGACGGAAGTGGCGGCACTGGATCCGTACCATCGAGAACGCTTTGACGAATTCGTGAAGCTCGTGGACCAAGACGGCGATGGCAAATTCGCGGAGAGCGAGAAAATGGATCGAGACGCACTCTTCATTCTTGAAAAGGCTGGGGTTCCGCTGATTGATGATACGGCGGACGGCAGCGCCGGGAGTGGCTTGATGCACCACAAATTCGTGGTGATCGATGGGGTATCGACCATCGTCACATCGTCGAATTTCACCACCAGCGATGTTCACGGTGACTTCCTGAAACCGGAAAGTCGTGGAAACCGAAATGCCCTTCTCGTGATCGAAAACGCGGCCGTCGCCGGTGTGTTTACTGAGGAGTTCAACCAGTTGTGGAGCACAAAATTCGGCCTGAAGAAGGCCCATCGCCCTCCCAAGGTGGTTGCTTTCGATGGTGTGGTGATGACGATTCAATTCTCTCCCACATCCAAGACCCTGGGCTGGGCCGCCTCGGTGAACGGGCTGATTGAACGCGAATTAAAACGAGCCACAAATTCCGTGGATATAGCGCAATTCGTGTTTTCCGAGCAGGCGTTCGCTGATGCGCTAGAGAAACGAGTCGAAAATGGCATCGTCGTTAGGGCGCTAATCGATCCCAATTTCGCGTTTCAGTATTACAGCGAACTCTATGACTTTCTGGGTCTGAAACTTCTCAGCCCGAACTGCAAATTCGAAGCATTGAACCGACCCTGGTCCCAGCCCATCGAATCGGTCGGGATTCCCCGGCTTCCCGACGGGGACAAGCTTCACCACAAATTTGCAATCATCGACGGAGTTCGAGTACTCACCGGCTCGCATAATTGGTCCATGGCCGCCAATACCCAGAACGACGAAACATTTTTAGTGCTTCAGGCCGATCCCATCATCCCGGCGTTTGCAGAGGAGTTCGAAAAGCTTTATGCGAAAGCCGCTCTCGGTCGTCCCGCTTGGCTCTTAAAAAAAATAGCGGACCAGGAGAAAAAGTGCGGCGTAACTTTCTAACGATGGTGCTGAAAAAACAGCTCCTCATCGCCGAAACTAGAGGCCCGCGCCTTATGGGTAATGTATAAACCTCCCAGTAAGACACCGTTAGAATCAGGGGTCTCCCTGAAATATCCGTAGACATCGTAAAGCTTGGATCCTACCGGAATCTCGGACAATTTCAGACGATAGTCCGATTTTTTGGATCCCAGGTAAACTCTCTTCGCATCCTCACCGGGACTAAAGACCAGTTTGTAAAAGTTTTTGGGGGCGCCGAAAATCTTGGCTCCATCCGACCGCGTGCTGAGCAGATGCGCGATCGGTAAATGCCGCGGAGTCGGGTGTACGCTGGCAAATTTAGCCTCGAAATGTTTCAGAAACAGATACTTTCCCAAATCCCCTTTGGCCTCGATGCTGATCTCACTCAAGTCCACCTCTTTATCCGGATCGAGCAGGCTCTCGAAAAAACCAGTCAAGTGAACCTTTAGCATGGGCTTTTCAATCGGGGGCAGATCGTTGCTGAAAGCGTGTCTGAAAAAGAAGGCGTCTTCCGCCTGGCCTTCGAGTGATTTCATGACGACAATATTGACCGAGGGGCGCGGAATTCCCGCACTTCCAGATAAGAGAAACTTGAAGGCGGCTCCCGGGGTAAACCCAGTCTGCTCGGGCGCAGCAAGCGACAGACGGCCGATGACTGGAACCGATGCTTCGCCCAGGACTCCCAGATCGGCGCTGGGACGCGCGGCCCGGTACTCAAGTCCCAATACGGTCCCTAGAGCATGAATAAATTTGCTCTTATCCGCCGGCATAATGTCCTCGGCATTCGAGAACGTCTTTTTAAGACCCGACCGAAATGTATCGCCATGGAGCGCGGACCGGATGGAGGTGAGAAACGCATCAATATCGACGTCCGGCAGGTCGGTGCCGTAGTCGGAGCGGTTTATCTCAGAGATCAGTAGCTCTTTCTTTTTCGCCGCAGACAACTCCTGATAATTGCTCGGTAAGTCGGCGGCTGCGAGGTTGCTCAGAAGGTTGAAACAAAACGAGATACCTAAAAGAATTGGAATTTTCATGCGCGACTTTTAACCGAAATCGAGTACCGACCGCAATGGGATTTGAAGATAATTCCGAATTATTGCGAAAGGCTACTTGCTATTTCCCGAACCCGTTCTGGGCCGCCGTAGATAAAGGCCGTGTAGATTTCAACGAGGTCGGCCCCGGCGTTTCGCATTGCGCGCGCATCGGCCACGGTCGCAACACC
>CAZRVZ010000117.1:0-11369 GCA_964603655.1 uncultured Pseudobdellovibrionaceae bacterium
CCCAAGCGAAAAGTCCCTAACCCCAGCGAAACCATTTCATTTTCGGGAGACCCCTTCAACTGCAGGATTCATTCAATGGTTGAAAATTGTTATCAAAAGTAAACGAACGGCTGGCGACGAGCCCAGCGTACGGGTTTAGGTGTTGCGGGAACGTTTGTGCGGGTACGTTGGCAGAGCGCGGGTGGTGCCACCCCGCGAAGTCCCCTGCTCTTACCCCTGCTCTTAACGGAACACGAAGATTACATTCGAAAGGCTAGCTGGCCAGTGGCCATTGCCAGGTTCCGATCGATCTCCGATCGTACAGTCTGGCTTGGTTTTTCGGAACGAGTTGTGTAAAGAATGCGACCGTCGGCCTCCAAAACATTACGCTCGACGTATCGGACAACATTGCGAAACTCCCGCCCCCACGAGATGATTCGAGAATATGGCCGAGATGTCCAAAATGGAATTCTAACTGGATTCCTTTTTTCAGATTGAAGCGCCTTACGGGCGATATTTCCAGCAAGTGCCCTCAAGAATGAACTGAGATTTTTCCGCTCCGGAAACATTACGACGAGATGTAAGTGATTCGACGCAATTGCGAAGTGAAAGACTTGGATGCGGAAACGTTTTGCAATTCTGGGGAGGTACTCGTGAATAAATGCGGCTGTCCCTGGCGAGCGCAAGGAGCGATCGCCCTGTGCAATATCAGACCGCATGGTGATGTGAAGCGGCATGTTTTTGCAATAGGGACGCTCAAACTTATTTGTCTTGTACTCAGTGGCAGTTCTATTTGTCGATGAATTCATGCTTGTTTATCGACTTATAGAATTAGAAAGTCAATAATTGTCGTGTGGAAATTCAAACCAATACCGACGATATAAGGATATATGGTAGCGGTGTTGATTGGGGCGATGGAAAGTGGTCAACGATATAAGGATATATGGTAGCGGTGTCACTTGGAGGGCCGGCGAAGGGCGGATTCAGAATGGAGGTGCAACGTTTTGGCGTCGGAATCTACGATGGAGGTGGTGTTTTTGGAGAATCCGCAATTATACTCATGGGACCCATTTTAAAGCCACCGCGGACAACGTGTTCAGAGACAATATCGATGACGCGATTTGTGATCTTACATACGACCGGCTCAGGAAGGTGACCGTTTTATAATTCTGGGTTCGGTGCAACTGCGGGAGATTCGATACTGGGTGGAGGTTCGCTTACCTGGGGGGCCGCCTCGGCCGTTCCATCCGCAGTTGGCGCCGGCACCTCTTGCGATGATGTTGCAGTTGCCGGAATTCTATCGTCACCAGTCGTGGTTGGTGTTTCGGATGTCACTGTGGAAGTCTCCGTCGAACCCGACTCTTCTCCCACCGTTGCAGTTTCAGGTGCGGTTGCAGCGTTGGGTGCGGTTGCAGTTTCAGGTGCGGTTGCAGTTTCAGGTGCGGTCGCAGCGTTGGGTGCGGTTGCAGTTTCAGGTGCGGTCGCAGCGTTGGGTGCCGTCGCAGCGTTGGGTGCGGTCGCAGCGTTGGGTGCCGTCGCAGCGTTGGGTGCCGTCGCAGCGTTGGGTGCCGTCGCGGTCCCAGGTGACAATATCCCACCGTTTTGAGCCGGCACGTCACTCGGCGCAGTCACTTTAACCGGCAAAGGTGTGCCTTGCGAATCCCGATTGCGAGGCGGCTCCGATGCTGGAACGCGAGAATTCTCCCACAATTCACGCTCCCGCGGTGGATTTTCCTGAGTTGTCCGCACGGGAATCGGGGGTAATTTCGAAACGGCCTCGCTCAAGTCATCCGGATATACCTTTAATTTGAATCCGGTCTGGCAAAAATCACGATCTTCGAGTCCATTGACGTGGGCAATTTCTCGCCAACTTAGCTTGCCGTCTAGTACTCGCTCCGCAAATGCCGGGAGACATTCCGCTGCACCCATCGGAACAGTGTTGGGGGATACGTTTCGTTCTTCGTAAAACGATTGCATGGCTCGGTCTTCCGGTTTAATGGGAGAACCATAGAAAATCGCAGTGCCCGGATCCCACGGCGCCGAGTTCCACAACAGTAGATCGCCCTTCATTTTCTTGTCTTCAAAAAGAAGTTCCGCAACCGTTTCCGGGCGGTCTCCGCTTCTGATGAAATAGTATCGATTGAGCACTGATCCCCGGCGACGAAAGGCCTGACTCGGGATCTCCGGCAGGTCGACCTGTCTCAATTTTTTTCCCAAGGGAGTTTTCCATTCGGTGGACTCCACCCACACTTCGATTGCTGATAACTCGAGTTGAGGAGCCGGGGCTGAAGAACCACTTTCCTCGTTAGTGATCTGCTCGTGGTAATTTTCAACTGCCGGCAATTTATCAATAATTACTCCCTTGAAATCGATGAGGCCGAGAGTGGGTTGCGGAGGCAATTCCGCTTTCACACCAAAAAAATTCGGATTAATACTGGGTGTCTTAAGGGACCCCTCTCGCAAATCATCGTGGGTATTGGCGGTGTCGATGGTATTCGCCGGTGAGGAAGGTGCGGCAAACATATTGGGCGACGAAAGCAGTGAAGCCGCGCCTTGTGGTGAGTTGGACTCCGCAGGTGTTACAGCGGGTATTCCCCCGAAATATTCCTTGAGTGGATCCGGCTGAAATAAATCAAACTCAAGCTTAGGTCGCTTTTTCTTCTTTTTCTTCTTTTTCCCAGGTCGGTTCAGAGTAGACGGATCCAAACCGTTCGCGGCGGTTGGATCGCCAATAGCTGCGCTCTCCAACGAATTGGCAGGCTGAGGGTCAGCCAACGGTGCTCCGCTGGAAGGGGCCGCTGGCGATGGTGTCCCGATATCAATTCCAAAATTCGGCAGACCTGCCGCAACTTCACTGCCGATCTTCGCCTGGGGTTGTTTACAGGTAGCCAGCATCGTCACGGCGACGAGGCCCAGCACCCAAAAACCCGAATGAAAAAAATGGCGCATCATGGAAATGCTCGGCAAAAGGGCTCTACTCCTTCCTCTGCTTTCGGTTAAAGGCCGAAGGGGCTTGACCCAGAAGACACGAATTAATTGTCATGATTAATAGTAAAGGTTTTTCAGATAGATTATTCGCCGCATCAAATCGGAAACGGGTGAAATCTTACCGGACTCGGGAGAAGTTTGCGCGACGAGTCCAGTCGTAAAGTCTGCCTTGCGGCACACGCGTCCCTAAGAAATTGCTAATCAGGCCCACGGCCTCGGTAGCCTTGAGAAGGAATTCGTCCCAGGATCGAACACTGAGTATCCTTCGAACAAGGTATTGGGGCCGGAAATAGAACCGGCGAACAGCCTTTTGCCGAATACGAATTAACTGCGAAGCGGTGAGCGCGGGAGTTGCAACCGCGCAGTGAGTACCCGTAGTTTCGAATCCCGTTGCACCAGCCGCAATGACTCCCTCAGCTACGTACCGATTGCGAATGGACGACCCCATCAGTGGGGTCGCCAGATTCACCGACAGGAAATCCAATTGTAATTCGATTGCAAAATCGATGGTTCGATCGCAGCTTTTTTCCGTGTCCTCTGGAAAACCGAGCATGATATCCCCGCAGACCGATACCCCCAGTCGGTGACACGTAACTACGAGCTGTCTGAGCCGAGAGTGAGGCACTTTACGCTGGTACTTTCTCAGCAGGGCTTCATCCGCGGAATCGACTCCGATGACGATGGTGTGGCACCCCGCTCGTCGCATGAGCGTCAAAAATGCATCGTCTCCCTGGTGGGGGTGTAGATAAGTACTCCACCCAAAACCGATCTTCTCGCTGATCATGGATTTTAGAAGTTGCTCGGCATTTTCGCGAGGGTATCCAAATGAGGCGTCGCCGAAGTAAAATTCCCGATAGCGGTGAGCCCGTAAATACCTCAATTCCTGGATTACGTTTTTTGCTGGCCGATAGGTAACTTGCGTGACCGCCTCGGTACAGTAGGAACATTGGTGAGGGCAACCATTCTGGGTTACCACAACCGCATGGCGCCTCCGTTTTGAAAAAGGCCACCGATAAGCCGTGTTTTCAAAAAGTTCGTGTCGAGGCAAATTCGAACTTCGTTCAAACTTCCTAGGTTCGAGCATCGCCAAGGATTGAAAATCAAATTGGATGGGGTCGTTGATAATTCCGGAAACATAGGGTTTCACCTGGGCAGCTAGCTGGGGTTCGAGCAACGCCTCGCCGAAAACAAATAGCTTCACGTGGGGGAAGGCCCTCGAGAGCTGTTCGACAAAAGCCAAATCCGACGGCCAATGAATCGATGAGACAGCTACGATGCATATGGCAGGACGGCAATCATCCAGCCATTCCATCGCGTCCCCCGCGCTCCCGCCGCTGATTGCGAAATCACCGAACCGAAGCTCCCAGGATGGAGGTACGAGAGACGAAAGAATGATAAAATCTTTAGGCTTCCAAACATAACGGGCCTTGGACAAATACGTGCAAACACTTCCGCGAAAGAGGTTTTTTGGACCCGGCGGGTTAATAAACGCTATCATCATGGGGAGTGGGCGAATTTTATCACGCTT
Organism: uncultured Pseudobdellovibrionaceae bacterium; assembly: GCA_964603655.1. Lineage (GTDB taxonomy): Bacteria > Bdellovibrionota > FAC87 > UBA2466 > UBA2466 > JACPWY01. The sequence continues at coordinate 4,496 of CAZRVZ010000117.1, forward strand.
TTCTAGGCTGATATTAAATAAGAATGCATTCCGAGCCCCCCAAGTCTCTGATGGCGTCGTTATCCAACGCGTTGCCCCGGGTAATCATACACTCGATCTCACCAGTGATTTCGATCGGTGGTGCAGCGCGCTACCACTGACATTATTAATCTCGATTTTTGCCCTGGGTTTTTCTCTTCGATTGAACCCGCTCGATTCGGTAGACGAGTACAACCATTTTCTGCGAGTGGCTCAAATTGGACAGGGGGATTGGCTTGGCCAAAGGCACGGTAACCTTTCGGGGGGACAACTGCCAGCCGATCTGACCCCCTCCCGAATTCGCCTTGACGGGAACGGCTCATCTATTAGGCGTCAATCTGGCAGGCCTCAATCTGGAGATTTCCAGTTCATGCATTTTCCCAATACCGTGCTTTATTCCCCAGTCCCCTACGCTCCGGCCTCTGTCGCCTATTTTTTGGGGCGAGCGTTGAATTTTAATGTGACGATAGTTTTTTTCCTTTGCCGATTGGCGCTGGGCGTCTCTGGAATCGCTCTTCTCTATCTATCCCTCAGGATAGTACCCAGTCGCGCGGCACGGCTGTGGTTGACGATGCTCGCTACCTCTCCCGGATTCTCCTCTCGAATCGCCATCGTGAGCGCCGATGCGATCACGCACGGGCTAGCCTACTTGGTATTTGCAACCGCCCTGTCTTTACACTTCAGGTGGTCGAAACGCCTATTTTGGCTGAGTTGTCTGACGGTGCTCGGACTCGGGCTTTGTAAAAGTGCGTACTCCTGGCTCGCTCTCATATACCTTGTTCCCTGCGTTCGGAGTTCCAGGTCCTCTGGGTGGCCAATGTTTTCGATATTTTTAATGTTTATTGCCGCTTTTTTGCCCAATGGTTTTTGGTCGTGGCTGCAGACCTCTGTCTATGTGCCGAGTTTTGATCATGTCGACTCGATCGCCACGCTTCATCAAATTCAGAGTCACCCGATCGATGCATTGGCCTTGATGACACTGCACCTGGCTCGAACGGCACCTGTGATCGTTTACCACCTAATCTCGTCGGTGACCATCGAAGGCCGTCCACTGCTGGGTCCCACTCTCTCGTATCTCTATTTTGGGATTGCGCTGCTTATTGCGAACCACGGGAAAAAAAAGGAGGGAATACATTTTGGGACAGGAACTCGAATCTGGAGTTTTGTGGCTATCGGACTCACGGCCTATTCGATTGCCCTGCTGAACTACGTTCTACAAACTCCCGTGGGGGCGGGCTGGATCATGGGCATTACCGGACGAATTTTTCACCCGGCGGTACCGGTCGTTTTTTTTCTCCTACCAAACGTCCGTTTCAATGTCAGACCTACTTTAGAGAATTCACGGGTTGTAGAGGGCGCCTGGAGAGCAATTGCCCTGGGCATCTGGATCGCAATTTCGACCGTTGGGTTGTTTCGAGTTTAGGCTAAGGACTTGTGAATGAATAACTTAGGCATTCACCAGTCCTAACGATATCAGTGCCAAACTTGACGCCGAATTCGTTACGCCAAATACTCCATCGCGTGCACAACTCCGTCCAATCCGGCGCTGCCCAAACCAGCTCCGTCCAATCCGGCGTCGTCCAATCCAACACCATCCATCCGTCCAAGGCGATTCACGTTCAACCTTCAGAGCACACCACCGTGCGTGAGTTGGTCGCAGCCACGCTCCAATGTTCTCCAGAACGGGTCACAACGCTTCTGGGTTTCGGCGCTGTCTATCTTCATCGCGGACGGCGTTTTGAACGGCTTTCCGAGGACGCAGTCGTTGAGACGGGGTTTACGGTGCGTATTCACCCGATGCCCAGGCGCTTTCCGGTGGACTTCGATTGGAGAGCCCGCATCCGTTATGAGTGTGACGATTTTTTGGTGATCGACAAACCCCGGGGAATCCCGGTACACGCCTCGCTGGACAATTGTTTCGAAAACCTCGCCATTCAGATTCGGGTTAAACTGGGCATTCCCGTACTCGTCACTCACCGTATCGATACGATCAGTTCAGGCCTGGTCGTGCTCGCCAAACACCTTGCCGCGCAAAAAAGAATCAACACACTCTTCGCAGAGGGGCATGTTTTGAAACGGTACCGGGCGCTACTCCCCCACTCCGTGGAATGCGGCAGCCACGTGCACCACATGGTGCCGGGCGAACGGGCGCCCAGGTTAGTGACATCCGATCCTAGCTCTGGTTCGAAGCCCTGTGAACTTATCGTCGAAAAATCTGAACCAGCGGGCGAACACTTCTTGACCACGATTCGCCTTCTTACTGGGCGCACCCACCAGATTCGGGCACAGATGCAGGCGTTGGGATCGCCGCTCGTGGGAGACTCACTGTACGGGTCGTCGCATCCGGCAGAGAATTTTTTTCTTTGTTGTTCCGAGCTTGGCTGGAAGGGGTGGCACATACGGCTCGACTACAGCCGCCAGCTCGCTTCGTTCAAGCTGGCTCTCAATGTCGAAAATGGCGAACGCCTGTAAAAATCATCGCGATTTCGTGCTCATTGCACGCCTCGATTACCTCGGTATCTCGCAGCGACCCGCCCGGTGAAACGATCGCAACCACGCCGAGTCCTTTCAGTCGGTCGATGTTATCCCTAAACGGGAAGAAGGCGTCTGACGCCAATACCGCGCCCTGGAGTATTTTTGGCCCCGCCCCAGTAAGCCCCTCGCCCTCGAGTCCTTTTGGTCCTGCTCCCGCGAGTGCGCTCACGCCTGCCTTTTTAAGCGCCTGCTCGACGCTATCGACCCGCGACATCTGGCCCGCGCCCACCCCTAAGACCGTGCGATTGCGCGCGATCACGATGGCATTCGACTTGGCGTGCTTAGCCACCGTCCACGCAAATTGCAAATCCTCCAGCACTGGTTTCTTGACCGTTAAGCGGGTTACAGTTTTTAACTGATCCCACCCCAGCGCCGTATCCGCTGTCTGGGTCAACAGTCCCCCCATGGCGCTACGGACATCACATTCCGCCCACGCAGGTTTGGGCCACTCGACCAGACGGAGATTCTTTTTAGCCCCGAAAATCACCCGGGCTTCATCACTAAATCCGGGTGCAACCACCAGCTCCAAGAATATCTTGCACGCCTCGGTCGCCACCGCGCCATCGACGGTGCGATTAACCCCGACTATGCCGCCGAAGGCCGACTGTGGATCGCCGGAGAGCGCTCGCTCGAACAAAATGGAGAGCAAGTCCTCGCTGCTCGCTCCGCCGCAGGGGTTGGTGTGTTTGACGATGACTACGGCAGGCCCAGAAAAATCGGACGCCAACCGAAATGCACTGTCGGCGTCGAGCAGGTTGTTATACGACAACTCCTTGCCTTGGAGTAATCGCCAGGTCGATGTTTCGGTGCCAGCAAACCACGCCTGCTGATGCGGGTTTTCACCGTAACGTAATTTCTGTGGCGCACCATCAGGGGGTCTGGCAGGGGGTCTAGAATCCGTGAAATCCCCCACATTCCACTCAGTCGCAATCATCCCGTCATAGGCAGCAGTCAGCGCAAACCCTTTTGCGGCCATCCGGCGCCGGACTGTGAGTGAGGTTTGCGACCGGGTCTTGAGCTCTTCGATTATCTCGCCGTAATCCGCGGGATCGGTCACCACACATACCGACGCGCAATTCTTGGCCGCGGCTCGAATCAGACTGGGGCCGCCGATATCGATGAATGCGGCCTGGTCATCGACCGGTTTTCCCAAGTGTTCGCCGAACGCATAAAGATTCACGACCACGAGATCAAACGAGACGATTTGGAACTTTTCTAGAGCCTCTTTATCTCCAGCGTGATCCCGTCGCGCCAGGATACCCGCGAAGATTTTGGGATTTAGCGTCTTGACCCGGCCATCCATCATTTCGGGAAATCCGGTGAGTGCCTCTACCGAGCGGCACTCCACACCCGTAACGCCCTCGAGCCCCCGCCGCGTGCCGGAGGTCGCATAAAGCGTCCAGCCGAGCGCCGTCAGTTGGCTTGCAAGCGTCGTCAAACCCGTCTTATCGGTCACGCTCAGGAGAGCATTTTTCATAGACACCATCCGGGTTTCACCTATACTTACGGCTAGCGTTTCGTCAACGAGTTGAAATTTGCCAGCGATCTGCGGCCGGCGAACTATGAATAGAAGGGTGCGCGCTTGATCATTAAGAGTACTATTTTAGAGGCGATTGGCCAGACCCCGCTCGTGAGGCTCAATAAGGTCACGCTTGGAATCAAAGGCGAGCTTATCGCCAAATGTGAGTTTCTCAATCCCGGAGGGTCAATCAAGGATCGCATCGGCCGCTATATGATCGAATGCGCCGAACGCGACGGGCGCTTAAAGCCCGGAGGCACGGTGATTGAGGCCACCTCGGGAAATACCGGCATGGGGCTCGCTATTACCGCTGCGATTAAGGGCTATCGAACCATTTTTGTCATGCCTGACAAAATGAGCGAGGAAAAACGCCAGTCCTTGCGAGCGTTCGGCGCCCGCGTCGTCATTACCCCTACCGGAGTTTCGGCCGATTCGCCCGATTCGCACTACCTAACCGCAGCCCGGATTGCCAAGGAGACGCCCAATTCGTTTTTTACCAACCAGTACTCGAACCTGGATAACGGCCAGGCACATTACCGACAAACGGGCCCCGAGATCTGGGAGCAGACCAAGGGGGAGATTTCAGCCATTGTTATCGGCATGGGTACCTGCGGGACGATTTCGGGGATCGGAAAATTTCTCAAGGAGCGAAAGCCCAGCATAAAGGTTGTAGGGGTCGACCCGAAGGGCTCCATCTTAAAAGATCTCTTCGAGACGGGAAAAAATCAAACTGCCGTATCCTATAAGATCGAGGGCATTGGTGAGGACGTGAAGCCCGGAAACTGTGATTTTTCGGTCGTCGATCAAATCGTTCGGGTCGAGGATAAAGAGTCCATGGTCATGACCCGGCATCTGCTGACGAAAGAGGGGATTTTTGCCGGTACATCATCGGGAGCGGCGGTAGTCGGGGCTTTGCGCTACATGTCCCAGACGACCAACCCCGGCCGAGTGCTCGTGATTCTGCCAGACTCCGGCAATCGTTATCTGTCCAAGGTATTCACCGATGCTTGGATGTTGGAAAACTCTTTCATGGATAAGACTGCGCAACGTACGATCGGCGATCTCATTGCGATGCTCAATAAGTCCAGTAAGATTACGGCCACCCAATCCACCGACTCCATTGAAAATGTCGTCAAGCTCATGCGCGACGAAGGAGTCTCGCAGTTACCGGTGTTTCACGGTACGAACCTCGAGGGGGTCGTCGCGGAGACCGATCTCTTGCGGCCGCTTCTGTCCGGTTCAAAAAAACCGTCCGATTCCATCGAATCGTTGGTGGAACGCAATTATTCTATCGTGCAGGAATCCGATCCAGTCGATCGCCTCAACGATATCTTTCTGTCGGGAAAGGTAGCGCTCGTGGGCGATCCCGGCTCGGTCAAATACATCCTGACCCAGATCGACCTCATCAGCTTTCTCTCATCAACTTCCGGAGCACGGCCATGAACGAAGACTCTCAGCACTTCGAAACGCTCGCCGTCCACGCTGGTGTAGTGCCCGATCCGTCGACCGGCGCTATCATGACGCCCATCTTTGCGACGAGCACCTACGTACAGACGTCACCTGGCCGGCACCAGGGGTATGAGTATTCGCGAACCCAGAACCCAACGAGAACGGCCCTTGAAAAATCCCTTGCTGCGCTGGAGGGGGGCGCCTTCGGGATGGCTACGTCATCGGGTTGCACAGCCGCCGATATTATTTTGCATCTTCTCGATCACGGGGATGAAGTGATTTCGTGTGATGACGTTTACGGCGGGACGAGCCGGTTGTTTCGGACCATTTGGGCCCGGCACGGGGTTAAGACCCACTTCATCGATCTGTGCCAGACGGCGCCGGCTACGGTGGCTAGTTCCAAAACAAAATTGATCTGGATCGAGACACCGACGAATCCAAACCTTAAAATCATCGACATTTCCAAAATCTGCGGCTGGGCGAAAACGTTGCCTTCCTGCCCACTTGTCGTTGTGGACAACACATTTGCAAGCCCGTTTTTCCAAAGGCCTCTCGAACTGGGCGCGGACATCGCGCTCCATTCGACGACTAAATATTTAAATGGCCATTCCGATGTCGTTGGTGGCGCGCTCATCGTCAAAGACAAGGAACTGCGCGATCGGTTGCACCATGTTCAAAATTCCATGGGGGGCGTTTCCGGCCCGTTCGACTCGTGGCTCGTGCTTCGCGGAATAAAAACTCTCGCGCTCCGAATGGAGCGCCACGAAAAAAATGCTATGGCCATCGCCCAGTTTTTAGAGACACACTCCAAGGTGGAGCGCGTGCTCTACCCCGGACTGAAATCCCATCCCCAGCATGAAATCGCTCGAAAACAGATGAAGGGTTTTGCCGGAATGATCACCTTCTTCCTGAAAGGCGACTTGGGAAACGCGCGCAAATTTCTGGAAAGTCTCAGCGTCTTTTCACTCGCCGAGAGTTTGGGCGGCGTCGAATCGCTCGTCGACCACCCGGCCATCATGACCCACGCCTCGATTCCGGCCGAGACTCGTGCGAGTCTTGGCATCTCCGATTCGATGGTCCGCCTGAGCGTGGGGATTGAGAATGTGGCCGACCTCATCGGCGATCTCGAGTCGGCGCTGAGGAAGAGCTAAGGGCCCGCGGCGAAATTACATGACTGACTGATCTAAAAGATCAGAGTGGAAAAGTGAAAAAAATAAATCCCAACGCGCCATACAAGAACGATTTCAAATATTAAACGAGACACTGAATGAGCGAGTGAAACGCCTTTATGTTGCAACGGAGGCGCTTGCCTATGGGTATGGCGGAATCGCATTGGTTGCTCGGGCAACCGGG
>CAZRVZ010000118.1:0-26574 GCA_964603655.1 uncultured Pseudobdellovibrionaceae bacterium
GGCAAGAGCGACCTGTTGCCAACGGGGCGTTCATCGATAAATGTTTCAACGGACATTGGCACATAGGGCATGGGACTTAACTTTTCATTCGTTACGATCAGTTTTCTGGCGGTGCTGAGTCTGCGGTGGACGGCAACTGCGGCGCAGGCGGGCCCGCGATCGATTGCGCTTTGGTTTTTGGCTGGCTGCCTATTTTTGGTGCCACAGGTGAATGCTGTCGCGCAGATGTCCAAAAGGCTGGGGGTGGGCTCGGGTTTGTACGGCTGGGTTCGAGATGAATGGGGGCCGTTTCACGGCTTCTTATGTGGTTGGTGTTATTGGGTGAATAACCTCATCTATTTTCCAGCGCTTCTACTCTTCATGAATGCGAACCTCGCTCTCGCTTTCGGCCAGGAGCCCGAAGCGTTAGGCCGAAGTGGCGGTAGCGCGATGATGTTTTTAACCCTGTCCGAATTAGGGTTCATGGCATTTCTCAGCTCACGGGGTGTTGGCATTTCTCGAGCCGTCCAAAGGGCGGGAATGGTGGGCAATTGGATCCCATGGTTTGTGTTGGTGATACTCGCCTCGGCGATCTTTTTTTTGCGGATGCCGGCCGGAGCGGCCGGAGTTTTTGAGGAAATCGTTTACCCTGCTGGACTCCGGGGGACCGCCGCGGATTACTCTTTGTTCGCCTCGCTTTGTTTTGCCTTGGCGGGTTTTGAGCTGCTGTCGTTTTATGCGGAAGGTAAATCGGATCGGACCCGGTCGCTATTTTTTGCGGCGCTGCTCGTAATTTTCGTGTACGTCGTGGGAACTCTTTCCATCCTCGTGGGAGCCAGGGCGAATGCGGTGACCAATTTAAACGGCGTTGTCGTTGCCATTTCGGGGGCGGCCGAAAGTCTCGGTCTACCGTGGTTGGTTTTACCGGTCGGGCTGATGATGGCGCTTGCGGTATTTTGCGGAACATTTATCTGGTTTCGAGGGGCGGCAGAGATTCCGTATTGGGTCGGAGTCGACCGGTTTCTGCCAAACGTGTTTTCCCGGCGCCACCCGCGATGGGGGACGCCCACTATCGCGATCGCAGTTCAGGCCCTAATCGCAACCGCCTTCACGATCTTGGCGACCGCGGGTGAATTGCTCGAGCAGTCTTACCGGACGTTGTGCGATGTGTGCCTTGTCGTCTACTTCATTCCCTACCTCTATCTGTTTTCGACTCATTTGCGGATTCTCTGCAGACCCTATGCGTCTGCCGCCCGGTGGGTCTTTCTGGCCGCCGTTCTTTCCGGCGTGGGTTTTTTGGCAACTGTTTTGGCCGTCACCATGTCCCTTTTTCCCTCGGGACTGGGGTATGAAATGGCGGTGGCCCCGCGCACATTGTTGGGATCGTCAGCTTTGGTTGGATCCGGGTTGATTGTATATTGGCGGGGAGCGGTTCGGCAGAGAAGTCTAGCGAGCGGTACTCGGCAAGGAGCGGCAAGCCATGAATGATTTCAGACACACGTTACCGGGCAAGTACTATACGTCGCCGGAAATCTACAATTCCGAAATGGATCGATTCTATTTTAACCGCTGGGTCTGTGTTGGTCGCAGTGAGGAGTTGGGTGTTAAGGGCCAATTCATCGTTCGGGAAGTTGGATCTGAAAGTATCTTGATGATGAACGATGGCAACCAGATCGGCGCGTTTTACAATGTCTGTCGCCACCGCGGAACGCGGCTCTCAAACACCGCCTGTGGAATCGCCCCGGGCCGCATTCAGTGCGCTTACCACGGGTGGACCTACCAGTGCGATGGAACGCTAGCAGTGGCGCCTGGAATGACCGAGGTGCAGGGATTCGATCGAACCCAGTACGGGTTAAACCGCATTGCTCTGGATGTTTGGGACGGGAATCTTTTTATCCATTTCGGAAAAAACCCACGCCCTCTGTCCGAGCAGCTGGGCGGGCTGAGGGACAAGTTCAGGCCTTGGGGAATGGGAGATTTGCGGATGGCGGGTCGAAGGACCTACACGCTCGCCACGAATTGGAAACTCGTCATCCAGAACTATTCGGAGTGTTTGCACTGCCCTCTCATTCACCCGGCTTTACAGAAACTGTCCCATTATCTGAGTGGGGATAACGAACCGGCACAGGCCACCTATCTGGGGGGCCGCATGGTTCTCAATGAGGGCATTCGAAGCATGACGCTTTCCGGTGACAGTCATCGAGAGGTGTTGCCGGGCCTGGATGCGGAGCTCTCTCGCCACGTCTATTATTACTGGATTATGCCCAACCTGCTTTTGAGTTTGCATCCCGATTATGTCATGACGCATACCCTGTGGCCGCGTGCTGCCGGTCAAACCGAGATTGTCTGTGAATTTCATTTTCACCCGTCAGAAATGGAGAAACCTGGGTTTTGTCCCGACGATGCGATTGAGTTTTGGAACCTCACGAATCTTCAGGACTGGCGGGTGTCCGAGCTCACCCAGCTTGGGGTCGCGTCACGCGGATTCGTTCCGGGCCCCTACAGTCCTCGAGAGGAATTGCTCTGGGGTCTTGATGAGATTGTCGTAAAAACCACTCTGTGAAAGAGAGTGTAATGACTCTGTGTGCTGGCTCTTTAGTCACTGTACAATCAACCCATGAATATTTTTGCAAAACTGAGTCTGGGTGGCGTTGCGATACTTTTACTTTTCCAGGTGCTAGGGTGTGATACCAGAGGATCGAACAGAGCGCGAGCGGCAACCTTACACTCATCATCAAGAGTGCCACAGCGGTGAGCGTGAGCTCGTCGGAGTGCGTGACGCTGGCGGGTTCCTCATACTGCCCCTGTACGGTCCAAAATATGCCCGATCTGAATGTCTCAGGGTATAGAGTAAAAATGATTGGGCCGGGCACGGCGTAGTACCATTTGGCGCTAAAAAGGTGACGAATTCCGTCACCCAATACCAAAACCGACGCCTGTAAAAATGGCACGACACTTGCCTTTAAGACACTCCGTTGTGTTTACGAGGGTCAATGGGTCGAAGTGTGCTTTTCGCTGTGCCAGATACGATGTTTTGGTACGAAGTGTTTAAAATGAAGAGGGCCAGAATGGGTGTGAACTGTGGAAAAGAAGCTGTCCGCTGTGCTGCGTGGGTTTTTGCGGAATCTGGGTTTTCTGGTGGTTCTGGTGATCATTCTGTATGGATGCGGAAAAGATATTCCCATGGAGAGTTTCAAGGGGGACGAGTATTTCCCCCCCCCGGCACCTGGAGACGTGATTGCTCCGCGCTGGATTCCACTCACTCGGTTTGGCGTTAAGGATACGTCGTCCTACGACGCTCTAGTAGAGGTAGCGGTCAAGGGCGTTTCGGATACGAGTGGCGTGGTTGTCTGTCAGCTGCTCACGGCGCACACACGATTTCGTTCGAACAGATCGTGGAGCCCGCTCCCCATCGCTTTCTATTCGGTTGAGTATCAGAGCCCCGATGGGAAAGAGGATCTCAACGACATTTTCAGATTGACGCTCGGTTTCGCGGAGAAAAAGATCAGCCAGGCCGAATTAACTTTCAATGCCACCTTTACGCGAGCCAAAGTATTCTCATCGAGTTGGCGAATCGTGCCCCGGCGGGTGAAGGTGGGCGGAACCGATTCGTGCACGGCCGTTGCGATGGTTCAAAGAAATACACAGGTCGCCTGCCGCAGCCAGCGCTGCGCCATTAGCGAGGTGATTGCCGAAGTGGACTCTTGGCGCCATTTTTTGGCGCGGTCCAAACCTGAACCGGAAAAAGACGATTTGTCTGGGCTTTTTTTGAATCTTGAAAATGTGGCTGACGATTTTACTCCCGAGGGAGGGGCCTACACCGTGAGTGTGCCGGAGTTCAAATAATTCCTGCTATGACCGAAACCCAGCTTTACTGACGATTTTGGTCCAGTATCTACCTAGCGCAAGCTGGTCGTTACGGCCGTGAGGCTCTTTCAATTCGGACTTACGGAATTTTAAAAACCGGGGAAGTTTTATGCGTTTTTCGTCTTGCCGTTCTCTCCGAGTTCTCGTGTATAGGTCGTCAAACGGAATGGTGCGAGCACTTCGAATGCGATTAGGAAGGCGCGTTCCCGTTTCGGGCGAGACTCGCTCGCCCACTGTTTCGTCGAGCCAAACTCCGATACTCCAGGTGGCACTGAATGCCCCTCTTGACTCGGCGACGTGCCACGCCGTGCTTGGCCAGTAGGCGATGTCGCCCGGACGGGCTACCATGAGCGTTGAGTACTTCAGGTAATCCGCGTACCGGTGGGCTCGTTGCAGCTGCGGGGTCTTTTCGACGAAATCGGGTTTCCAAAGCCGAAAGCGCTTGGTGCCTTTCACCGGAATGCTAAACACCCCGCACCCATCCCGGTGCACACCGAACGGAGTGGTTCTGTAATTTCCCAGGTAGAGCCCCAGTTCGGCGAATTTGGCGGGAAACCCAACCTGTCGGTAAAGTCCCAGCATAAATGAGTCGAGCACCCCCCGCTCCGCGCCCGTTACCTGGAGCAGTTCGTCGCAAACCAGGCAGTAATCCTCAAAGAGCGCACTCATTCGCCGGTGGTATCCCAGAAGCGAACGATCCGAGGGCACGGGTAGCAGTGCCATAACTTCATCGGGGTACTGCTTGTGCCCGTCCAGGTAGAGCTTAATTCCGTGAGTAGTGCGCGATCCCCTGCACTTTTCGCTATACCTTAGAATGAGAGCGAAGAGACTATCGGAGTCGATGGTGAAAAGGGGGCTGGTGAGGCCTTTAAAGCAGGCGGCCTTCTTTTCCCAGTACCTTTGCGAAAAGTGGGCCCAAAATCGGTCGTTTATTGCCCGTTTCTTCATGTTTCGTCCAGGGTTTTAATAGCATTGAAGATTTTCCACCAGCTCTATATAGTGCGCTCGCTCAATTGATACGGTCCAACCCAGTAACCAGAAGGTTCCCGGTGCAGAGTTTTGATGAATTAAAGCTGAGTCCCGAGATGGCACGCTCGATCGTGGCCATGGGATTTACCGTACCGACCCCGATTCAGGCCCAGACGCTGCCGATCCTTCTTGGCAGTGGGACCGATTTTCTTGGAATGGCCGCAACCGGAACGGGGAAAACGGTGGCGTTTGGAATCCCTTTAATCGAGAGAATGGACACCAAAAAGAGAGTGACCCAAGCTCTGGTGCTTTGCCCCACGCGGGAATTGGCTCTTCAGGTAACGGCGGAGCTCAAGCTGCTCGGTCAGTTTAAGGGAATTGACGTCGAGCCGATCTATGGTGGGACGGGCTATGGCGATCAGCTGCGCAGTCTCCGTCAGGGTACCCGCATTATCGTCGCGACTCCTGGCAGATTGGTGGATCATTTGAGGCAAGGGGCTCTGAATTTGAAAGAGATTCGTACGGTCGTTCTCGATGAGGCGGACGAGATGATCTCGATGGGATTTAAAGAGGACCTCGAGGCGCTCCTCGGAAAACTGCCAAAGGGTCAGGCCAATATCTGGTGTTTTAGCGCCACGATGAGTATGGCGCTTCGGCGGGTGGCTAACCAATATCTGCAATCTCCCAAGGTCGCCCACGCAAACCGGGAAGAGATGCTCTCAGGCACCGTGAAACAGTTGTGCTACACGGTACGCGACAAAAACAAACCCAAGGGGCTGTGCCGCTTGATTGATTCCGCGGACGATTTTTACGGTCTCATTTTTTGTCAGACCAAGGCCTTGGTGACCGAGCTGACCGGATACCTCACCCAGCACGGTTACAAGGCGGACTGCCTTCACGGTGACAAGGTACAGCGGGATCGTGAAAAGACACTTCAGGCATTTCGCAGTCGCGAAACGACCATTCTGGTGGCATCCGATGTTGCCGCTCGCGGCCTGGATGTTAAGGAGCTTACCCACGTCGTTAATTATTCATTGCCTAACGACCCCGAGGTCTATGTCCATCGCATCGGCCGGACCGCTCGAAGCGGAAAAGAGGGGCTTGCAATCAGCCTGGTAGGGCCGGAACAGATGTACCTGCTTGCGCGTGTCGAACGGCTGACCCGGAGTAAGATTGAAATCGGCTTGCTCCCCGGAAAGAACGCGGTCAACGCCCAGAAACTGTCGCGCCTGCTTTCAAAATTCGGCGTGGTTTCCGGACACGAGAAAGCGCTTCTCGTTCTCGGCGAGGATTGGGGAAAAGCACTCAAAGAGATGACGGGGCTTGAGATCGCCGCCCGGTTTCTCTCCCTCATGGCACCGACAATTTTCGAGGACAGGGAAAAGGCGGATGAATTGGAGGACATGCCCCCCTCTGGGCGTCGGTCAACTGGTCCGCGCCAGTCATCGCGTTTTCAGGGTCCTCGGGGGAGAAGAAATCCCACTGGGCCGTCTTCACGTTATCAAAAACACTTCATGCGGTCGGGCGATCGGCCGGGCGATCGGCCAGATGGTCGTTCTGGCGTCGGTTCCGGCGATCGGCCATACGGTCGTCCCCAAGGTCGTCCCTACAATCCCCACAGTCGTCGTCCATACCAGCCGAGTACCCGCCCTGCCTCTCAATCCGATAGGCGAGGTGGTTACGCTGGAACTCCGCGGTGATCTCCACCACCAATTTGAATCTATCATTCGGCGGGCGCAGGCTTTTTGAGAACGTTAACGTTCGTTTTGTAGCGGGTAATTGTTACGGGCTCATCGGCGCCAACGGCTCCGGTAAATCCACTTTTTTAAAGATTCTTTCGGGCCTCATGACCCCATCGAGCGGGACGGTCGACATCACCCCACTCGATCGCATTTCCTATCTGCGCCAGGATCAGTTCGAGTTCGACGGGTGCCAGGTGCTCAAAACCGTCATTCAGGGGCATTCCCAATTGAGCGCCTTTATCGAGGAGCGAGAGACCCTGTATGCCAAGTCCGATTTTAGCGATGCCGACGGCGATCGCGCGGCCGAATTGGAGCTGGCCTTTGGCGATCTCGACGGATGGGAGGCCGAATCCAATGCGGCCATCCTGCTCAGCGGCCTGGGAATAGATCCAGCGCTTCACACCCAAAAGATGAGCAGCCTCAACGGCTCCGATAAACTGAAGGTTCTCTTGGCCCAGGCGCTATTTGGAAAGCCTGACGTACTCCTTCTCGACGAGCCGACGAATCATTTGGACACCGCCGCCATCGCATGGCTTGAGGAATTTTTGTACGGTTTCGAACAGACGGTAATAGTCGTTTCCCACGATCGCCATTTTCTCAACAAAGTTTGCACCCATATGGCCGACATCGATTTCAGCCGGATTCAGCTTTATTCGGGAAATTATGATTTTTGGTACGAGTCGAGCCAGCTAGCTATTCGCATGGCGCAGGAAAAGAACCGGAAGATGGAGGATAAGGCAAAGGAGCTCAAGGAGTTCATCGCGCGCTTTAGCGCCAACGCCTCAAAATCCAAGCAGGCGACGTCGCGAAAGAAGCAACTCGAAAAACTGACCTTGGATGATATCAAGCCGTCGTCACGCCAATACCCGTTCGTTGGATTTAAGCCGGACCGTGAGGCCGGCGATCAATTGCTCCGCGTCGTCGATTTGTGCAGGGTCGTGGATGGCAAAGAAATCCTAAGCAACGTCACGTTTACGGTGAATACGGCGGAAAAGATCGTCTTTGTTGGTGATGAAATCGCCATCACGGTTCTGTTCAGGATCCTGATGGGAGAAGAAAAGCAAGATCGAGGCGAATTTGGCTGGGGCATAACCACTTCGCAGGCCTACTTTCCCAAAGACGGCGCAAAATATTTCGAAGGCTGTGACCTGAATCTCATCGATTGGCTGCGGCAGTTTTCATCGGAAAAATCGGAAACCTTCATCCGGGGGTTTCTCGGTCGGATGCTCTTTTCGGGTTCCGAGTCGTTAAAGAAGGTGAGCGTACTCTCGGGAGGCGAAAGGGTGCGTTGCCTGCTGGCGCGCATGATGCTGACCAATGCCAATGTTTTAATCTTAGACGGCCCCACGAACCACCTAGATCTCGAATCGATTACCGCCGTCAATAACGGACTCATGCGTTTTCCGGGAACGGTGCTCTTTGCATCGCACGATCACCAACTCAACCAGACCATCCATAACCGGGTGATTGAAATATCGGCCGTCGGGGCAACTACGCACGACATGAGTTACGACGAATATCTCAAGCGCTAAAAAAGTATCCAGCCAGCTTTTAGCGGCTATTTACGAGGCGGCACCCCGAGTACCCTTCACGCGGATCTGTTTACCCGGATGAATCTGGGAGCGCTTGAGCCCATTCCAGCGAAAGAGGTCCTGTACCGTGACGTTGTAACGTTCGGAAATGGACCAAAGGGATTCACCCCGTCGCACGATATGAGAAAAAAAGCCTTTGCTCTCGGAAATTCGCGTGCTCTGAGGAGTTTGCGGGCCGTTAGAAGTTTGTCTTGAGGCGGCGACGCGAGTCGAGTCGCGGTTTGGCAGAATGAGAGATAATCCGGGCGCCAGCTTTTCCCGGGGCGAAAGGTTGTTGGCGGCGGCAAGCTCTCTCACGCTGACGCGGTATTTGCGGCCGATCGAACCCAGCGAATCGCCGGGTTGAACCCGGTACTGTGACGGCAGGCCTTGAGTTGCATGGAGAGTGTTGAGCGATCGTTCAACCAATACTCGGCTTCCGGGCGGAACTCTGATTTCGTAACTCGCGAGTCCCGGCGGTACCTGCGCGCGCCTGAGCTCCGGGTTGAGATCGGAAATATCATCGACAGACACCTTGACGATATTGGATATCTGCCGCAGCGAAATTGGTTTATCGACGGTAACCGTGTCGAATTGCAGGGGGTCGAGATACTCGATATCGTCGAATCCATAGCGGTCGGCATTTTTCCCGATGATCGCAGCGGCAATCAGCTTGGGAATATAGTCCTTGGTCTCCCGACGAAGCAGGTTGGTTTCACAGATGCGCCAGTAGTTGTTGGTTTTCAGCTGCTCGATGGCTCTTAAAATCTTATACTCGCCCGCGTTGTAGGCCGAGGCGGCCAAGTACCAGGATTCGAACATGAGGTAGAGGTCCTTGAGATAGCGGGCCGCGGCCTCGGTACTGCGGATGGGGTCACGCCGTTCATCAATCCAAGCGTCGACTCTCAGGCCGTAACGCTGGCCCGTCGCCTTCATGAATTGCCAGGGGCCAACCGCGCGGGCCCTGGAACTCGCTCTGAGGTTAAAGCCGCTTTCAATGAGCGCGAGGTAAACCAGATCCTCGGGAAGTCCTTCCCGTTTTAGAATCTGCTTCATCACCGGAATGTAACGGCTGGACCGACCCAGGTAGCGCTCCATGTGACCTCGTCCTCGTCCGGTAAAGTAGTCGATCCAAGCTTCGACTCGGGCGTTGACGGTGATGGGAAAATCATAGCGACTGTTATCGTAGAGGCTTTGTGTGTTGGGCTCTTCGAGGCGTATCACCTCGCCAATCGTCAAATTTTCGATTTCATGAGGCGTTTTTTCATCCGCCGATTCGCTAAAAACCTCTATGGGTAACGCCGGTAACGATGCTGGGGGAACCGATTGCTGGGACTCAGCGAGGGTCTGCGCGACCGCACCTTCGCCCAATGCCCGGGCAGTCTTTGGTGTCGAAACTACAGACGAGGGCGCAAGGGCACACCCGGCGAGAAGAACGAAAGCTGGAAAGAGAAAAATGCCTGCTCGGAACATAGAAGAAGTCAGTATAACGAGACGGCGAGAATACCCGTAGCAATTTTCCCAATAAATTTCAGATAATGCGCCACGTAAAGATATTGAATTGTTAGTTCTAATGAGACTGGTCCTTGACCCGCTGACGATCCAGCACCGAATGCATGATCTGCCTGAGATAACTCGCTGCCACCGTGCGCAATTGATCCAGCGTGAGCTCGTGAATGTTGAGCTGTTTCCTATCCAGAATGTCCTTGAGCTCGCGTCGAATGGTCTGGCCGGAAACGCCCGTCAGATGCACCAATTGACCGAACAGGTCAGCCCCTTTTCGCTTTCGAATTTGTTTGCGCCTTGGAATAGACTTTATGCTAGTGCCGTTCTTCCGTTCAATCAAGAGTAGGGGGAAGGAATATTTTGGGCGAGGTTTTCAAAGCTCGTGTATTGACCCAGCCAGGCAACCTTAATGGTATCACGCGGACCGTTTCGGTGTTTCCCGATGATAAACTCCGCTACGCTGGCCGCGTTGGGCTGATTGGGAGAATCGATTTCCTCACGGTGAATAAAAATGATGATGTCGGCATCCTGTTCGATGGAGCCCGAATCCCGAATGTCGGCCATCATGGGCTTTTTGTTCTCGCGCTGTTCGATATTTCGGTTGAGTTGGGACAGCGCGATAATCGGAACGTCGAGCTCGCGGGCAAGCGCCTTTAGCGATCGGGAAATCTCCGCGATGGCGTTTTGACGACTTTCGGCCGTCTTGGACGAGCCCATGAGTTGTAGGTAATCTACGACAATAATACCCAACTGGCCGAGTTCTGCCTTGAGCCGTCGTGCTTTGCCTCGAATCTCCAGCACATTCACACCCGGTGAGTCATCGATAAAAATGAGTGCTTCGGACAAAAGGCCGGCCGATCGAGCCAGGCGCTGCCAATCGGATTCGGTCAACCGCCCGGTGCGGATTCGGGTGGAGTCAACCTTGGACTCGGCGGCCAAAAGGCGGGTTACTATCTGCTCTTTGGACATTTCCAGCGAAAAAAACATGACTGGAGCCTTTGCCTGAACGGCGGCGTGACGGGCGACACCTAGCGCAAAACTTGTTTTTCCCATACCCGGCCGGCAGGCAACGATAATGAGGTCCGATTTCTGAAATCCCTGAGTGACGGTATCGAGTCCTAAAAAACCTGATGGAACGCCGGTAAGCGCGCCCTGCATTTCGTAACGCTTTTCAAGTGCTTCAAAGGCGCTCTTGACGATCGTCTTGATGGGGACGATGGCTCCAGAACGTTTGGACGAGGTGAGAGCGAATATCGATTTTTCGGCATGGTCCAGGAGTTCCGCTGTGGTCTCCGAGGGCTCAAATCCGCGCTGGGAGATGTCGGTGCAGGTGCTGACGAGGCGCCGTTTGATGGCCTGATCGGCTACGAGCTTGGCGTGGTATTCCGCATTGACAGCGGTGGGTACCTTTTCGAGCAGTTCGGCGAGATAGCCGGCCCCGCCTGTTTCCTCGTAAACCTCCATCGCCTTCATTTTTGATGTGAGCGTGAGGATGTCGACTGGCTCGCTCTTTGTGGCGAGTTCGACCATTGCTGCGTAAATTTTTCCGTTAGCCGGCCGATAAAAATCATCGGCAGTAATGAGATCGATAACCTTAAAAAAAACCTGATTATCGATCAATATTCCGCCGAGGACCGATTGCTCGGCATCGAGATTTTGCGGTGGCAGGCGCGTTAGGTTCATGATTTAAAATCCCGGTGTTTTGTTGGAATATTCACAGTCATTCAACTGGACCCGTCGGTCAACCGGGAGGTGGAGGCGGGCTTGGGGCAAGCGTCTCGGCTCCCTCAACACCGGTCAGTCTGCCCACCGCGCTCTGGTACCGTGAAAGGTGGGTAGCGGCCATCTGGTAAGCGTCCTGCGACCGGCTGAGCGTCTTACCGATATCCTGAAATCGCGTGTCGAAATTGTGGTAGTGCGCCTGAGCTTTTTTCAGCTCTGCGATCGTTTTTTCCACGCCCTTGGCCATCTCATAATAACTTCGAGCCAAAGAGATGGAATGCAGCGTGACCGAAAGGGTGTTGGGTGAGACAGGAAATACCCGCACGCGGGAAAGATCTTCGCACAATTTTGGGCTGCGCAGGCATTCGAAATAAAGTGTTTCACTGGGAATAAACATTAAGGCCATATCGGTTGTGCCGTGTTCGGGGTGGATGTATTTTTCCCTTATCTGCCTGGCGAGGCCCTTCATGACTTCGGAAAATTGCTTTCGGGCCGTCTCAAGCCGGGCGGGATCGTTACTCTCAAAGAGCGGCAGGATCTGCTCGCGCGGGAACTTACTGTCGATGGGGATCATGTATTGGGGCATTTTAATGACGGCATCGACTCTCTCGGTGGAGTTGGGAACGATTCGATACTGGAGTTCGAAAGAGTCGACTGGAAGAGTATCGGCGAGAATTCGCTCAAGGGTAGACTCCCCGAAACTTCCCCTTAGGTGGGGCAGTTTGAGGAGGTTATTGAGTTCGTTGATGGAGCAACCGACCGAGCTTAACTCCTGCAACTGAAGCCCGGCCTGTTTGAGGTGCTCCTGAACCTTTTCGAAGTGATGGAACCCCTCTTTTAAATTGAGCTCGAGTTTGTCCTGCACCCCCTGGGAGATTTTGGCGACGCGGTCCTCGAGCAGAACGGTAGTTTTAGTGAGGCCGGCCTGGAGTTCAGAGCGGTTGTTCTTGATCTCCTCGAGCACCTCACGGCGAAGATCCGCGGAGAGATTCTGCTGGGATCTTTCGGTGCGCTCCTGCAGCAGGATCAGGTTTTTTTGGAGCGACTCGAAGCTGTCCCTTAAAATCGAGAATCCCCCGCGTAAATTTCTTTCCTGGCCGCGGGTCATCATAAAGAGAATGACTGCTGCGACAATGAGCAGAACCGCCGCGATAAGTCCCATCCAAATCATAGCCACCCCTCTATTGAGACAACGACTGAGACAACGCAAAATATAGTGGCCAGGCAAATAAAACCAAAGCACTTTATCGGTGACTTATAGCGTTATGAAACGGCGATCCCGACAGTCACTGTCAGATGTCGGCATGTGTATAGACAGCCAGCAATTTGTCCGTCAAAATGCCGTAGATGTGGTCAAGAAATTTAACTATTGGAAATAAAACGTTTTTTTTGTTAGGACCAAGGGGTGTCGGGAAGTCTACCCTGCTATCTCAGGGCCTTCCTGCCGCAAAGGTCTTCTCCTTGCTCGTACGCTCTCACTATCTCCGGTTCCTGACGCAGCCTTCGGATTTCAGAAAGGAGGTACTGGCGATCGAAAAAGGCAGCTGGATCGTAGTGGATGAGATTCAAAAAATCCCGTCACTCCTCGATGAGATTCAGGCCATCATGAATGAGAAGGGGGAGGATTTCTATAAATTCGCAATTACCGGATCCAGTTCCAGAAAGCTCAAGCAAAGTCAGGCAAATCTGTTGGCGGGTCGAGCCCTCAATCGAAAACTTTTTCCTTTAAATCATCTCGAGCTTCAATTCCCTGATTCTGAGGTTTCAAACATTCTCAGTTTTGGAACGCTTCCCGCAGTTCGAAACCTTCCCCTAGCTGATCGAGTCGCATTTTTGGAATCCTACGTAGCCACCTATCTCCAGGAAGAGATACAGCAGGAAGCGCTGACCAGAAGTTTAGATTCATTTGTAAGATTTTTGAAAGTTGCCGCAATTTTAAATGCTCAGATTGTGAATGTTTCGGGAGTTGCACGAGACTCCGGTGTGGCTAGAACATCGGTTCAGGGATATTTCGACGTGCTCATCGACACTCTCGTTGGAACATGGCTCCCGGCCTGGCAGGCTCGTGCAAAGATCAAAGAAACGCAGCATCCCAAATTCTATTTTTTTGATCCGGGGGTGGTACGCACGATTACATCCAGTATTCGCGATCCTCTCGATTCCACCGAAAAGGGTTTTCTGCTGGAAACCTACCTGTTGCACGAATTGCGGTCAGCAATCGAATATCAATTCTTAGGTGGCGAGCTCAGTTATTGGCGGTCCGGAAATCGCGAGTTGGACTTCGTCTGGAAACGGGGAAAGGCATCCGTTGGAATTGAGGTGAAGAGTTCTGATCGATGGCGATCGGAATATTCTAGTGTGGCTAATGAGTTGGTGGAACGTAAAATAATTGGCCGAGCATTCGGTGTCTATTTGGGCGGAGAAGAACTCGTTGATGGCAGCATTAGGATTATGCCACTCACTCGTTTTTTGACGCAACTCTCCGCTGGAAAGATTCTCGGTTAGACCCGCATTTTATTGTGGGATTCCCGAGAGGTGAGTTCCGAGAAATGCCCGCGCGGCAGGTAAATTGAGATTGACGAACCAGGAATAGATGCGATCGGGCCGAACCTCAGAGATAGTGCCCACCCCAACGACTGCGCCATTTTTCAAGAGTGGACTACCCGAATCGCCGCTGCAGATTCCCGCCGTATTGTCGGACCCGACAATCGTTCGCCCGTCCCGGACGAGCGGCGTGAATAATGTGATAAAGGCGAAAATCTCCAGGACATGGTTGGAGCCACGCCTCTTGATGGCCTGTCCCAACTGTTTGACTGCGTCATTGCACCCGAAACCGATGACCTCGACCGTATCATTTTGTTCAACCTCGAAAGCGAGTTTTAAGGGGTCCAGCCGAAATGTCCCAGCCGGAAACTGGAGAAGCGCGATATCCGGGTCGTTTTTTTCCGGAGCGAAGCGAGTCGACGTTTCACCCAGGAGCGGGCCGTCGTGGTGATAGACTTTAAACGGGGTGCCCCTATCACAATGGGCTGCCGTGAGGACTAGGTTGTCGGCCACCACGGTGCCGGTGCAGATGCCGCCGTTATAAACCATAACCACCTGGGCAATATCACCGGTGGCCTGGGTTTGGCGCAGGCTAGGTTCGATCGGAACGAAACCCGCATGGTTGTGGACGTAACCACAGCCTGAAACTAAAATAATGCCAAACGCGACTAAATTGACACACGCTTGCGACACATTCCCCCTGGAGTAGCTGCGTCGCCGAACTATCCGTAGATTATGCTAGTTTGAAAGTGTGGAGGAATTCATGTTCTCCGGATTTAAGACCAAATCGCTGCTGCCCCTATTAAACGGCTTGGTGGGCGAAAACCTGGCGGTAACAAACCCAGGGTGGGTAATCGGGATGTCGCTGCGCGCCCACGGAGATGATGTGAATGCAGTAGATCTCGGCAAACGATTGAAAAAGAGGCCTGTGGTTATCTTCGTGCACGGTCTCATGGCGGACGAAAGGATCTGGACCGAGCTTTCGAAAAATATTAAGTCCCCCTTTCAGGAGGTGTTTATTCGGTACAACTCCGGACTCCACATCTCGACGAACGGCCAACAACTGTCGCTGCTGCTCGAAGCACTCGTCCAGACGGTTCGTCCCCGGGAGATTGCGCTCGTTGGCCATTCGATGGGGGGACTCATTATTCGCAGTGCGGGTTACTATGGCGAAAAGGCGAATCTTCGCTGGCCTAAGGTCGTTAAAAAAATTTTTCTTCTGGCGGTTCCTAACGAGGGTGCGGTGCTTGAAAAGCTCAGCCATGCGGCGGCATTTACCCTGAGAAAGATAGCCAGGTTTCAGCTGGGACTCATTGGTAATTTTCTCGATGGGCGCAGCGACGGAATTAAGGACCTCCGGCTGGGCTCCATGGTGGATGAGGACTGGCGCGATCCAAAACGGTCGCTAAGGGATCACTTCAAACGCCAGCCGGTCGAACCTATGCCACGGGTGAAATATTTCATCTTGGTGGGAAGCCTCATGAAGAACGATCAATCGCTCATGGCGAAATATTTTGGCGATGGTTTGGTGACACACGGAAGCGCGATTCCCAAGACGCTCATGCACGTCTCGGAGATTAAGATTTTCGCGGGAACCGGGCACAATTCGTTGCTCAATTCCAAAAAGGTTGGGCGCTTTGTGAGCGACAAACTTCGTGTATGAGTCTATGAGGTTTTTTTAGATCGGGCGAGCTGGTCACAAGTCATTAGGCTAACACCGAAAAGAAATTGAGCGCGATGTGCGCGGCGATAGGCCCCCGGATGGAGCCGGTGTGCCAGCGCCAGACGCCGAGCCAGATTCCAACTATGAGGGTGTAACACACTTGAAAGAGAATCAGTCCGACGCTTCCCGAGTTTTGAAGGTGCCAAAGTGAAAAGGCGATACTGCTAATCCAGACGGAGACCGGAAAGGGATTAGCCAGGGTCAAATAAGTTTTGGGAAAGAGTCGTTCGCAGGTACTGTACGCCCAGCCTCGAAAGAGGAACTCTTCGCCCAGCGGTGCCCAGACTACCGGCCAAAGAAAAAACTCGAGATGGTCGCCTTGGAGTAGCGACGGCCCGGGAAGAGTGGACCCGAACACAAAACTGATAAAAAGCGGAAGCGGCACCCGAAGTAGCAACTGACGGCGGGTTTTTGGTTTATCAGGAACCCAAACCGTTGTGGAGTGCCTAACGCTTAGAAAGAACAGGCCGGCAAGGCACGGAAAGAGCGGGTCTCTGAGTGCTTTGATATCCACCAGAAGGCTTAAGCGGCCCACGAACGGAAGCATTCCGAATGCCAGCGAAATTCCCAGTGTGAACGCAATTAGGGTTGCAAGCGCGATCTCTTTGGGCAAAGCGTAGCGAACCATTGCTTCTGTCTTAGGGAGTGGGGTATCCCAAAGTCAATGAAACGCCTAATGGTTCGAGGCCCTAACTGGATCGGCGACCACATCATGGCCGAGGGTTTTTATCGGGGGTTGAGAAAGCTTTATGCCGGGCACCATATCAGTCTGGTCTCTCGCGTCGCGGCACCCGAACTGGGTTTTGTGGCGTGGGATGAGTACACTCCATTGGGAAAGGGGCCACTGGAAAGTGAGCCACGGAATTTCGATTTAGCGATTACCTTGGTGGCCTCAGTATCGGCCGCCGTCCACCTATGGCGTTCGGGAGCGAAGGTTCGCATTGGATATGCGGAGAGTGTGGCCAGCCTCTTTCTGACCGACTCATTGCAGTGGCCTGGGCGTATAGCCGGAAAACACAAGCGTGAGCTTTACGGTGATCTTCTTTGCTGGCTCGGCGGCCACCCAGAGACCGCAAGTGCTGAGCTTGAACCAGCCGTTCCCCAAAAACGGGTCATCATCGCGCCGGGCGCCTCTATTGGGCTTCGCGAATGGCCCTACTTCCCGGAGCTGATGGGTGAATTAAATGCCTGTTTTCCGGATTGGGAGATTGTCGTCGTGGGCAGTGCTGATCAGGCCCATTGGTCCTCTCGGTTTCGACGATTAGGGTTTAAGCTCGATGATAAAATAGGAAAAACTTCGCTGGGAGAACTCACAAGTCTTCTCGGTAAAGGCGGAATCGTTATTTGCAACGATTCGGGTGTGGCCCATCTCGCGGCTTTGTGCGGAAATCCGGTGTTGGTCCTGTTCGGACCGGGTGATCCCCGTTACGTCTCGCCCGGTGGGCAGCATGTTTCGATAATTCGAAATCCTGATTTGAGTTGCAGTCCGTGCGAAAGCGCTCGGTGCCGAGCGCCCTTTGGTTATCAACGGTGTTTGAGATCGATTTCCGTAGAGGCCGTGATGGAAAAATTCTCCCAGGTAGCGATCGGCTCGACGTTACCCCGCAACCGAGCTAATTTATCCGTTCCATGAAGGGGTTATTCAAATCTATCCTAATATTTTGCGATGGCGCCTGCTCTGGAAATCCGGGACCCGGGGGCTGGGGCGTGATTATCGCGACACCAAAGGGGCGAGTTCGGGAACTGGGTGGGCGGGAAACGTTAACAACTAATAATCGAATGGAGCTTACCGCGTCGATTCGGGCGCTCGAGTTTGTGCGCGAGATCCGTTGCGAAGTCATCCTTTATACCGATTCGGTTTACGTTATTTCGGGCATTACCCGATGGATTTTCGGCTGGAAAAAACGAGGATGGGTGTCTGCCCAAGGAAAGGATGTCGCCAATCGGGATCTATGGGAGGTGTTGCACAGGGCCGTCTCAGCGCGTTTGGCTGCCCAAAAAGTTTCGTGGCGCTATGTGCGCGGCCACTCCGGTGTCGCTGGCAATGAGAGGGCCGATGCCATCGCAGTTGAACTCGCGGGAAATCAGCGGCCATCCTTATTTGACGGACCTCTTGTTCGTTATGGGTATCCCATCTATGACATTCCCGACGAAGAGGGGGCGATCCCCAAACGATCGAAGACCGCGCCTGGCGATGGCACTGCCTCTAAAAAAAAACCGGCCCACTCGTACTTGAGCCTGGTAGACGGCATCCCGTATCGCCATGCGACCTGGGCGGAGTGCGAGCGCCGCGTGAGTGGCCGCTCGGGAGCCAAATACAAAAAGGCCGCCTCAGCCACCGATGAAAAAAGTATTTTGACGTCCTGGGGAATCGATCCCAGGAAACTGAGCCAGTAGGTGTTTTTCCCAATCCCGAGATTCTAGCAGAGGTCGGGCACCGGCTAGCGCGTTGCCCTGCGAGCCATTGCGGTGCGGCGTGTTTCGATCGCCGGAACCCGATAATATTTTTCGGCATTTTACATAAAACAATACATTCAAAACGGGAGAGATTATGAAGCTACTATTTGCGTTAACGATGCTCGTTGCATCGCTGTCATTTGCCTTCACCGACCACGGAACCTTTCACGGAAAGGGTGTGTGGAAATCGCCCGATCTGTCCAGTGGGACGTGGACGGAGTCACTGACCGTAGCCAAAGTCGAAAATGAAATCCAGATGACTTCGCATGTTAAGGTGTTTCACCAGGAAGAGCTGATTCAAGAAAAGACCGTCATCACGAAGCTGGTTCCTACCGAGAATGGTTTTTTTAATGTGATGGTGGGCGACCGGACTACGGGACATGGCTATTGCTTTCGAAGTCTTTGCCATTTCGATATGGCGGCAGAGGGTGAGCAGGTCGAGGAGACCATTCACATGGAAAAGAATGTCATGCGCAAGATGGGCTCGGGACGCGGCACTCGCGATGGCGAAAAGTATTATGTTTCCTGGATTGGCGAGTTGAGACACCGATAGACACAAGGGTTAATGCGGCGTGGGCGGAATTTTTCCACCCACGCCGGTGGTTTTTAAATTTCTGAACAAGGATTGGGTCCAAGTGATCCCATTATTTTTATTAGCAAGTTTAGCACTCGCAGCCCCGATTCCCGATGAGCCCAAATACACCGGTGAGGCCGAGGCAATCCGGGTCCGATTCAACCAGCTCTTTGAGGCATCTAAAAAGGTAAACGATCCCAAGACCAAGGTTGCCGCGCGCGCACAGATCGAGGCGGCGCTCGATTGGGGGCGCATCGGTGCCGACTGCCTGGGGAAGAGAAACTCGGCCAAGGCAAGCGGCGGTCAGCGGGCGGATTTCACGTCTACGCTAAAAGAGGTCGTCATTCGGACTTCGTTTTCGCGACTCGATAAATTTTGGGACGGTGCGACTCCGCGATTTGACGTGATCGACGTTTCTGGAAACGAGGCGCATATTGTCTGTCGTTTTTACTTCGCGACCGAGAATCTAACCCTCGATTATTACGTCAACAAAAAGGGCGGGCGTTGGCTCATTTACGATCTAGCCTATGATGAAATTCGGTACAGCATAAACATTCACGACCAGATCACTGCCTTTCTCAAAGAAAAAACGATGGCTGAACTCCTGGTTAAGTTGAAAAAGCGCCGGGATGAGCTGGGAAAAAGTTAATTGAAGCGTCGGAGCTTCGTGCGTCGCCTGGGCGGGGCGGTGGTTGGTGGAACGGTCGGCGCTCTGGTGGGCACACAATTGTCCCGCTGCGGTCGACATTCACCCGTGGCTGATCGCAGCTTCACCTCAACCCTCACTGTGGGTCACGATCACAGCCTCACTGTAACCGAGGCCAGCTGGACCGCGCCGCCACTCGCGGGTGAGACATTCGTTACCACCAATAATCTCGATCACACACACACGGTCACTCTCACCTATGTGCAGCTGGCCGCAATCGGGCAGGGCGAAATTGTAACCGCCAAATCATCGAGTAACGGGCACGATCACACGTTTCGGATCGTTCTTAAGGAAACTTAGAGACCGTAGGGTGATGCGGATTTTTTTGGCTACGGCTGTAGGCTATCTCTGGGCGTTGGCTTTGAAAGTTTTCAGGCGACCGGTGCTGTCGAAGTCCGCCAGCACTTCGTCGTAGGCCGAGTAGGCTTTGCGATCGGTCTTCTTTTCGCCGACCCACTGTGTATTTTTACGCCGATAAAAACGGCAGGACTCCTCTCCGGCGTCATCCTTTCTACACCACTCTGGACTTCCAAAATCCTCGATGAGCTCCGATTTCGTCGCCTGGCCCAGCTGCTCTTCCCACTTTGAATCCAGCCGTTTTCGGGCGTCGGCGGATGATTCCTTGTGGGCGCATCCGGCCAAAAAAATGGAATGCAATGAAATGAAAAAAATGGAAACAGAGTGAATCAAGACCCGTTGTAATTTCATAGTTTGTCCTCTGAAAGAATTTTAGTCTGCTCGAAGAGACTCGATTTCGTCAATCTCTTTGGGAACTCCCGATGTTAGGACTCTACACCCCGATGCGGTGACCACCACGTCGTCTTCGATTCGAATGCCGATACCTTTATACTTTGCCGGCGCCTGGGAATCTGGCGCGATGTAGAGACCCGGCTCTATTGTGAAAACCATTCCTGGCTCGAGCCGCCTGGGATCCTGCAGCGTTCGCGAATAATACCTACCCACGTCGTGAACATCCATCCCGAGCCAATGGCCGGTGCCGTGGGGATAGTACTGCCGGTGCTCGCCTGACTGGATGATCTTCTTCGAGGATCCTTTGAGGAGTTTCAGTTTTTTTAACTCCTCGACTAAAATCTGCGTGGCGTGATCGTGAATGTCCTTCATCGATCGCCCTGGGCGTGCGAATTTGACGCAGGATTTTTGAGCCGAAAGAACGGCCGAATATATTTCGCGTTGTTCTTTGCTAAAGTGTGTGCCCACCGGGAACACGCGCGTAATATCAGCGGTATAGTAATCCACCTCGGCGCCAGCATCGATGAGTAGCAGATCTTTTTCCACGAGTTTTTTATTGTTGGCCACGTAATGCAGCACACAGGCATTCGAGCCACCGGCAACGATGGAACCGTAGCCCAGTCGCTCCGCCCCCTGGATGCGGAATGCGTGAAAGAGCAAGGCCTCGACCTCGTATTCGTACATACCGGGCCTGACGAGTCGCATGGCACTGGTGTGAGCGTCGGCGCTGATCTTTGCGGCCTGCTCCAGGCGATCCAGCTCGGAGCGGGATTTAAACAGCCGCATCTCGCTTAAGGCGTCGTTCGGATCGAAAATCGGCCAAAGCGCGCGCCCAGTTCGTCCTAATTTTTTTCGCGCATCCTCCATGAGGCGAAAGATTCGCATGTCCCAGGCGGAATTGAGTCCGACGCGATAATAGAGTCCTTCGCTTTCACAAAGTGCCGCGATAAAGGCTCCATCGAATGCTGACTCGGTATCATTGGCAAAAGCAGCGTCGGCTCCGAAGCGCGATTTAGCGGCGTCGGGCCCCCAGATGGGGCCTTCCCAAAGTTCGCGAATCTTGTCCTTGGGCTGTACGAATAATTGAAACGGAGTTTTGGTTCGGGGGGAGAAAAGAGCAACACATTTGGGCTCATGAAATCCGGTGAGGTAATAGAGATTACTCTCTTGACGATACGGGTGGGAAACATCTGGATTTCTAACGGCGATATCGGGCGCCGGAAAGACCGCAACTGCTTTTTTGATGGAATTTAAAAACTGGGTCCGGCGTTCACGGTAGTTAATGAGTGGCAAAGTTTGCATTCGCAAACAGTACCCACTGCGAACAGGGCGTCAAGCGGGGTTTTAGGTAGTCTTTTGAGTGACTGCCAAATCCAGCAGGCGAGTGATGAGAGCGGGGTAACTAACGCCGGACGCGGCCCACATCTTGGGATACATGCTGATTGGGGTGAAGCCGGGAATGGTATTGACCTCGTTTAAGATCAGATTGCCGATTGCCTCATCGAGAAAAAAATCGACCCGCGCCATGCCTTCGCATTCGAGCGCCTGAAACACCTTGATAGCCATTTCCTGCACCCGTTTTGTCCAGCTCTCCGAAAGGCGAGCCGGCAGGTGCGTTTCGGCGCCGTCCTTCATCAGGTACTTGGCCTCGTACGAGTACCAGCCGATGCTGGGTGAGGGAATGATTTCGGCCGGTAGCGACGCTATGGGTGAACGGGTGTGGCCGAGAACGGCACATTCAATTTCGCGGCCAGAAACGGCCTTTTCGATGAGGCATTTGGGACCCCATTTAAGGGCGGCTATCACGGCCTTTTCAAGTTCGGGTGCCGAGCGGACCTTCGAAATGCCAATGGAAGATCCGAGCCGCGCAGGTTTTACAAAAAGCGGGAACCCCAACGCCCCCACCCGGTCGCTTCTGGACTCCCGGGCGCCGTGAACTACAGTGAAATCGGCAATAGGAATGTGATGTGTCTTGGCTAATACCTTCGTCAGCTCCTTATCCATGCAGACGGCGGAAGACTGGCAGCCGGAGCCGACGTAAGGAATGCCTACGATATCAAACAAACCCTGAATGGTGCCATCCTCGCCGAACGGGCCGTGAAGAATGGGAAAGACGACGTCGAATGTGATGCTGCCAAACTCCCCGGTGAGTGTCCCTTTCCCCCCGATTCGATAAGGAATGAGTGCGACCTTTGGCGCGGACAGGTTGAGTTTAATAGAATCGGCCCTAAAATCCCCGGTGAAATAGCTCGATTCAGTTTCCAAATGCCACACCCCCTCGCGGCTGATGCCTACCAAAACGGGCAGGTAGCGCGAGCGATCGAGGGCGTCCAGGATCCCCCGGGCGGAGATGAGCGAAATCTCGTGTTCGTCCGAGCGCCCGCCGCAGAGGATGAGAACCGATGTTTTCATATGACTTTAATGGCTGAAACGGAGTCGGGTCGGATAAGCGTTCGATTTAACCGTACTCGGCGCTCCAGGTCCTCGATGACGATCTCGCCTACGTTCACATTATACAGCTCGTTTATATTGTTGATACCGCCGGGGCAAAAAACATTGATTTCCAGAAGCTTCTTTCCCACGATGTCGGCCCCCACGAAATAGAGTCCGTCAGACACCAGACGACCGCGGATGGCCTCGGCAATCTCGGCATCGCTCTGTGTAAAGGGGACGGGCTTTCGCGTGCCACCAACGTGAATGTTGGCCCGGATTTCGCCCCGTGGCGACATGCGCCGGTACATCGCAGCCTGATCGCCGGCAAAAATGGGCAGCCCATTGAGGAGTAACAGGCGCTTGTCCCCCTGCTTAATCGCAGGCAGATATTCCTGGGCCATTATGTAGCCGTTCTTGGCGACGGTCGCGATTATTTGGTTGATGTTGATCTCCTTCGGACTCTTGATAAAAAAAACGTCCTGCCCGCCGAAACCCGAGAGCGGTTTTAAGATAGCCGGGCG
Organism: uncultured Pseudobdellovibrionaceae bacterium; assembly: GCA_964603655.1. Classification (GTDB taxonomy): domain Bacteria; phylum Bdellovibrionota; class FAC87; order UBA2466; family UBA2466; genus JACPWY01. The sequence continues at coordinate 23,065 of CAZRVZ010000118.1, forward strand.
TTTGAGCTTTCGAATGAAATCCTTAATCTTGACGGCACTCCTGGTGATGAGTGTTTTGGCGCGGATCTCCTCGGGGAATCCTGACAGGTACATCTTACTCGACGCCTTGGTGAGTCCGCCGGGATCGTTGACGACCAGCACTCCGTGCGCCTTAAGGAGTCTGCCGAATTCGATTGCCGGGTTTTTACGATCCCTTTCCGATTCGTTCTCGTTGGGGTTGTATCGTAAAAAGACGACGTCGAAATCGCTCAGCGTTACCTCTTCGCGTTCGGCCTGCTCACCTTTGAGACTTTCGACGAAATCCGAGCGCGAGTGAAACGGTCCGGGCCCCGCCGACACAACCGTTCCCCTGATGCGATCGGTATCGCTGTAGGAAAAACTGTTCACGGTGGCGTAGACCACTCGGTGGCCGCGGCGGTGCGCCTCGTACGAAAGGTGGGTGGTCGTATACGTGGTTACCTGGGATTGGACGTTTCTAACGACAAAACAGATCTTCATGTGACGTGTGTAAAGTAAACTACATTGCGTGAGTTCGCACAATAGCAGCCAGGATTTTACTAGCCCGGTCTGAAAGCTCTCCGAATTCGAGTCCGATACCCGTGTGCGTTCCGGCGCGGAGCAGGTTCTTAACCACGGTTTGGCTGATTTCTATGGAGTCTTCGCCGAAGTAATGAATGCGAATGGTGACTTTGTCGTTTACTTTCGGTAGCGCCACAGCGGCAGAGGTAGGAAGGCGCGCGAAGCAGCCGCCAGTGCTCAGAATGGACAGCTCGCAGCGGAGCAAGTGGTTACTGTCTAGTACCAGGGTGACTGGGATGTGCACGCTGACTCGACGGTATTTGCGGATTTCGCGCGGTGGCTTTGCCTTTTTTGCCCCCACAATGGGGAGTTTGATCGTAAAAATATTCCCGTGACCTGGCTTGGACTCTATCCGAATCTCGCCGCCATGACTTTCCACGAGCGTGCGTGCAACCGTTAACCCGAGCGTGTTGGACTTTACACCCGGCCCACGATACGGGATGAACAGGTTTTCCATCTCAGTGTCGCTGAAAGTTTTCCCTGAATCCTCCAGCCGCAATAGAGCGCTATCCTTGAGTCGTGACAGGGTGATGGATAATTTGCCCCCATCGACCATGCCGTGGGCGGAAAAAATCATCAGATTGAGAATGGCCTGCCCAATTGCGGCGGCATCGATATCCATGAGCAGTCCGGATTCGGCGCGTACGGAGATTTGGATGTTTTTAAATTCGAGCTCGCGTTCAATGAGGTCGACGGTATCCAGAAGCGTATTGGTGAGGTCGTTGCATTGGATTTCGAGCCGGGTGTGGAGCGAAAAATAACGCAGATTTCTTGAAAGTGCTATTGCCTGCTCCACGGCGGCGAGCGCAACCAGCATCGATCGCTCACGCACCTGTGGCTGGCGTGACGAGAGCGCGTAATCGATCTCGCCTAATACGGTGCCCAGAGCAATACCCAGTTCTTCGCTGGAAATCTCGCAAAATTCACGCAGGTGTTTTTCCATTTCGAATGCGTCGGACTTTCTGAGACCGGTAGCCTTCATCGTGCTTTACTCATCGGTAGGTTATTGTTAGCCATTGAAGGGTTAGGAATATGAGAATGACAGATCGCATCATCGCTGGGGTAATGGCGCGTGTTTACTGGGTCTTAAGTCGCTTTTGGAGAATTCACTTTGAGGGAACGAAAAGGCACGATTTGACCCGCGCCCCGCGGATATACGCCCATTGGCATGGTGACGAACTCCTTCTGATCGGTGCTCACGCGAAGCGGGGGATGGTGGTGCTTTCCAGTCACAGTCGCGACGGGACCCGCTTGGCCTGGATGCTGGAGTGGCTCGGTTATCGGGTAGTTCGTGGCAGTAGCACGCGCGGTGGTGCCGGGGGTCTGAAGGGGCTCATCGATAGTGTTCGCCGAAACGGCTGCGATGCCTCGCTAGCGGTCGATGGTCCGCACGGTCCGATTTATCGCGTAAAACCCGGCGTGGTGAAGCTTGCTCAAATTTGCGGAGTTCCACTCGTACCTGGCGTGGCGTCTGCCCGATCAGGTTATGTATTTAAGAAGGCGTGGAATCGTTGTTTCTTGCCGTACCCGCTTACTCGTTGCGTGGTGCTTTATGGTGATCCCATCGAGGTCGCTCGTGATGCCGGCGATGAGGAATTGGAACGCGTACGACTTCAGCTGGAAGGAGCACTGACCGATCTGAAAGCGAAGTCGGTTTTGTTGTGCGAAGCCAAACGTGGCGTGATGCTTGCGGGGTTACCCACCGAGTCACCTGCAAATTCAGCAGCTCATCAGTAAGACACCATTCCGAGTCCACGAAGGTTTGCCTGGAATTGCATAATTTTGATGCGGGCGCTATAAATTGAGGAATGCGTACGATGACTGAACAGGGGGCAAGAATGAAACTAAAATTAGCTTTCGCATCGATGGTTTATTGGGGCGGATTAATTGCATGTGACAGTATTCGTCACTGTGAGTGGAGTGAATACCGACACTTTAGTGGCTCTCTAACTTTTTAGTGCAAGGGGCTGATTTGTTGTTAAGTCCATCGGCTAATATGTCGATAGGTTTATCGGGAATGAAAAATCTTAAGCTCACTTTATTGGCCTGGCTCTTGATTCTTGTTTCTGTCATCTATGCTAGTTCCTGGTGGTTTTCTTTGACTGCTCCCTGGCGCATCAGCTCACTCGCAGCCGTGTTTGTGGCGAGTTTCCTTCTGATTCTGAACCACAGTCTAAAAAACTTCGGAAACTTCTTTCGATCGGATGTGGCTTCTAGTGTCGGACCCTTCACGGGTGATTCGAACCTTGTGGATGAAGTAACGAGGTGGCACTCAAACTTCAAGAAGAGACTCTTCTTATTTCTATTTTTGATCCTAAGCTATTTAGTGGTTACCCTCATGGTTTGCCCAGTATTCAAAGAGGTATCGCAACTCTATTTGTATATAGTAGGTTGGGCTGTTATCTGTCTTCTAGTCAATGAACAGATTCGAACATATCTTCTGGTCTCCGCCCTCATGAACGAGCTGGGACACGATATTGAACTCTCCCCTGGAGACACAAAACGTGCTGCTTCCTAAAAAAAAGCTCGAGCTGAGGCGCTTCATGTCAAGTGATTCCGGTGTTATTGAGCTTGCAAAACTCCTTGAACAGGCAATTCCAAGTAAAAGAGATGAATTGATGGTGCAAATCCGTGAACAGGAAGCTGACCTGTACTTCGACGTGATGAAAAAGCTGGTCTTTTTCGAAGAGCTCATCTATCTCGACGAAGGGGTCTTGGCCGAGATCCTTTCGGTAACGCCTATGAAGGTATTGGCATACGCCCTATGTGAAACCGAATCCAATTTTAGGCAACGTGTGACTAAGCTCATTGGCCATCGTGAACAGTCTCAGCTTCGTGATGAAATTGACAAGATGGGGAGCGAGATAGCTATTTGGTTAGTTTTGGGCGCGCGGAAACAAATACATAAAATCGCACGACACCTGGAGGAAA
>CAZRVZ010000119.1:0-6598 GCA_964603655.1 uncultured Pseudobdellovibrionaceae bacterium
TCGCGCAGGAGCCCTCCGATCACGATCGTTTGCCCGTCCTGGACCAGGACCTTCGTTTCGGAACTGGTCGTTGTTTCCGTGGGCAGACCCGTTTTTGCGTCGAGCCCGCCGTCACTCACCTCGGGCTTGATTTGCATCAGCACGTCATCGTTGTGCGTGATGTGGGGCTTGATTTTAAGCTGGGTGCCGACAACGAGGAATTTTACATCCTCTACCGTACCTGTCGTCGTGACGGTAAGCGTTTTATAACCGACCTTGGAACCGATGATGATAGAGGCCTCTGTGTCGTTCAGGGCCACGATTCTCGGACGCGCCAGAATGGTGAATTTTGATTTTTGTTGCAAAGCCCCCATCATGGCCTGGACACTCTGCCAGGTCAAACCGACGAACATTCCCTTGGGTGCGGCCGCGGCCGGATCAAACGGGGAAACGCGGGCTGAGGTTACCGTGGTGTCGATGGGGCCGCCCCCAGTGATATTGCGAATCACCCCTCCGATATTCACCCCCAGCTGTTCGGCATTCTCCTCATCAATTTCGAGAATCGCCGCTTCCACATCCACCTGCCGCGGTATCTGGTCCAGAGTCTGGAGCATTCGCTCGACCTGATTGAGGCTGTCCATCGTGTCACTGACAAAAATCGTGTTTGAATTTGTGTCGGAGGTCACCTGCCCGTCCTTGACCATTTCCTGCACCGACTTGAGGGCCGCGTTCACATCGATGAACCTTAACTGAAATACTTTGAACGATTTGCCCTCCTTTGCCGATCGAATCACGGTGGTGTTGGCTGTGTGCTCGGCCCGGTACTTGGTCGCCTTTAAGATCAAATTAATCGCCTCTTCATAGGCGATGTTTTTAATGCTTATCGTGACGGCGCCCAGTACCTCATCTCCGAATACGATGCTCCGTTGCGCCTCCGCGGCCACGGTGCGGAGCACCTTATCCAGAGGGGATTGTTTCACCTCGAGTGAGATCAAGCGGACAGCCCTTCTGGGACCCGGATCGGGTAACGGGCTGGAAACGACCTCGGGGGCGGAGGTGAGGATTCGACCGGGGACCGGCATCGAAGTCGGGGCGACCGAGGCGAGGTCCCGAGCAACGTTCCGAGCAACGTTTGGCTGGGGTGGCGTGATGAGGAGCGCAAGCTCGTTCTCGCCGATTTTATCTAACCGATAGGCATGGGAATTTCTATGCCACAACTGGAAAACCCCTTGCCTTTGTTTGGGATCGGCCCATACGATCACCTGAGTGTACGGTTTTTCCGTGTCCGGAAAGAGGTACTTCGCAAGTTGCCGCTTAATGGCTTCCGATTTCCAGGTGATCTGACTCGCGTTTTTCTGTTTCACATATTTTGTCGTGAAGGGGGGAACCTTCGGATAAAATGTCAGTACCACGCGCTGACCCTGGTCCTTGTCTTCAAGTCTGGAGCCCAGAAAATAGATGCCATCGGCGGCAAGAGCAAACGGCGGCAAGAGCAAAAAAGGCCAAATCCACTTCATCTAAACCTCAGAGTTTTAGACAGCATGCCGCGCTTGAGCGATACCGTCTTCTCTCGGGCGTCGATAGAGGTCACCTGCCACCCCTTAATCCAGTCGCCCTCTTCAATCAGATCGTCCCCGACAACGATACTGCCCCCCACGAATTTCACCAGCATGAGTCGCGGAGGGGGAACGACAGCCTGTCGCTTCGGTTTTTCCAATAAGTTTTCATCCTCATTGCTCAGAGGCTTCTGAGGCTCGGTGGCAGCGGCCTCAAACCAATCGAATGTACTGAGCTGGGTACTGGCCGGGGTTCGGTTCAGGGTACTGGCCAGAACGGTCTCTTGGCCGTCGATCTTGGGAAGCCACTCCTTGGGGGTGAGGTAAAAATCGAGCCCGACATCCATCGATAGCGATTCACCCCGCTTGCCATCGCCGCCGGAATTGAGGGTAAGCTCCTGCAGGGTAAATACACCCGGGTATTTTTCGATGTGGTCCAGGTAGGTGAATAAGAGGGAGCTGGGCAATTTAGCGCGAATCTGAAAGCGCATCAGCCGGGCCTTGATAGAGGGGGTTTCCGGGTCGGCCTGAAGATTGCTGGTCGTAACTGGCTGTGGAATGAGTGTACTGAACTCTATCTGGGGGTGCTCCTTTTCGAATCGGGTCGCGAAATACGACATCACATCCCGCGGGGATAGCTGATTGGGAATGTTTGCTGCCATCTGCTCCTCTTTCCTGGCCATTTCCGATTGCCAGTTTTGGGAATAGGCCGCGGAATCCGTTCTAATCTGCTTGAGCTTCGTTTCCAGTCTATCCACCTCACCCTTCATCTCGCTCGTCTTTTCAAAAAATGGACTCACCACTGAATACCCCGCATGCAGGAGCGGCGGTCCGAATAGAAAAAGGAGTCGCATCTTCCACTTACTCTTCTTCCCCGCCACAATCTAATCCCCTCTTTTCATTCCGGATCCCATCTTGAACATGGGAATAAACAGAGCACCGGCAATGACGCCGATAAAAATCGCGGCCGAAATCATGAGGGTGGGCTTAATAACGGCATTGACCCTTTCCAGAGCCTCGACATATTTTTTTTTGTAGTAGATGAATACATTCTCCATGATGACCCCCAGATCTCCAGTCTGCTCGCCCACGGCGGTGAGTTGCCAGACCAGTTCGGGAACGAAATGGGTTTTCTTCATGCTGCTTGACAGGCTCTCCCCCTCTTTTACGGCCAAAATGAGATCCGCCACGAACCTCTGCCGAATTCCGTTGGGAATGGTCTGCATGACGATGACTAGGGCATCGAGCAACGGAATGCCGCTTTTTAACGTGCCGGAGAGTGTTTTGGCGAATTGAGCGACGAACATGTCCAGAAAAATGGTACCGATGGCCGGCGTGGCGATAATGGCCCTTTCCCGCGTCTCCATCATCGCCGAGCTCATCAGAAAATAGGCAAGCCCCCCTACCGCCGCTACAATTGCGACCGAAAGCGGCCCTAGTTGGGTACGCATGACGTCACTGAGTTTCATCAGCGTCACGGTCAGGGCGGGGAGCTTCGTTTCCATGGACGAAAAAATCTCCTGAAATTTCGGGAAGACCACCAGAATCATGGCGAAACCAAGCGACCCGCTCATCCCCACGAGAAATAGGGGATAGGACGCCGCCTTAACTAATTGGCCCTCCATCTCAAGGCGCTCCTCAACCAATTCCTTCAGATGAATCAGCGCCTTGTCCATCGTTCCCGTTTTTTCACCGATACCGATCATTTTGGAATGGATGGCGGGAAAATATTTTGGGTATTGCTCGAGGGCCCATGAAAAGGTGTTTCCCTCGGTCAGGTAGAAAAGAATCCTTGTAAGGACCTTACCCAATTCAGGGTGCTTGCAATTATCGAGAACCATGCGAACCGACAGGTGTATGGGAATGCCCGAGGAGAGGAGAAAGCTCAATTGCTCGTAAAACCCCAGAACGATCTTCATCGGCAGTGATGAACCGAATGTTAACGCAGCGGGGTTGGAGTCCCCGCCCGACTCCCCCCTATCAGCCTTCTCCCCGACCGATTTGAGCTCAACCACCATCAGATTCTTTTCCGAGAGTTCCAACATCGCCTCACTTTCGTTTCCGGCCTCCAGTTCACTCGCCTCCTCGGCACCCGATGCGTTAATGATGCGATATTGAAAACGCGGCATACCTTCCCCCTGTATCACTCTTCGGACCAGGCGCCCAAAACCATTAAGAGAATGGCCTAAGAGAATGCTCTGCGACGGGGATTGGATTGGATTGGGATGGGATTAGGAGTGGATTATGCTGGCATTTCCAAAATCCCTTCATGGTTCAGCCACGATCTGCCGATAAAACGGGTGCACGGAAGCGTTCAATGGCCTCGCCCGGTGGCCGGCAGCGATTCCCGCATAGCGGGAATTCCTGGGTGGCCGGGGAACATTTTGAAAACGCCTGGGAAATGCCTGGGAAACCGTCTTGGGAAGATCCAATGATCGAAGCGAGCCACATCAACATCCTTCTCGACGCATTGTACCAGGCGCTTGTGCAGAAGATTCCGAAATTAAGGTCGCCCACGGTCGGCACGCTCTCGGTTGTCAGGGAGATTGGGGTTCAGGGGGCGGTGGTTTTTAACGGCCTGTTATCAGGGGGGATCGATTCCAAATTGACCATAATCCTCGAATGGGAAACCGCGCTCAAACTGGCCGGAAAAATTACACATAACCCCAAGCCCGATTCCTTCGATCAGGTTCAGTTAGAGGCGCTCGAGGGGGTTATCCATGATGCCATGGAGAGGGCCCTCGCGCGCCTAGAGGAGGTCAGCGTTCATTGTGAGTTTCTGCCGCTTCCCACCCTGACCGACAGCAACGTCGTGCTCGGCACGGGGTTCGACAGCAAAATCCTGAAAATTCCGATTCAAACGCTTTGGCAACCGATCAACCTCTATCTTTCATTCGTCGTCCCGGAGGTCGTCCATGCTGCTTGACTTTAAAGAGGGCACGGCCGGGGCGGAGCTCATTCGCACTCTCGGTATCACCAAGGAACACCTCACCCAGGCTCAAAAACTCCATGGCTCCAATAAACTGGGGGTGCTCGAAAACCTGAAAAAAATGGGGGTCATCAACGACAACCAGGCCGTTGACCTGGAGGCCCAACTCATGGGGGTCAAACTCGTCAACCTCAAGAACCATATCGTGAGTCCCGAGGTGGCCAATCTTCTTGGCGAGGAGATTCGATCGAAATATCAGGTGCTGCCCTTGAGCAAAAACGGAAACATCGTTACGCTCGCAACGACCTCGCTTCTCAATATCCGTTCGGTCTTTAACGACATCCAAAAGGCCCTCAATGCCCATGTGAATCTTGTACTCGCCTACCCGGCGGAGCTGACCGAAAAGCTGGGGGAGTTCTCCAAGAACCAGGCTAACATGGATGACCTCCTAGAGGGCAAGGCCAAGGAGCTCAGCCTCACGCAGGATTCGGTCTTCAAAAAGATGATCGAGGATCCCAATGGCCCCGTGGCCAAGGTGATCAGCCACCTTCTCAATCAGGCGGTCACCACGGGTGCCAGCGATATTCATTTCGAGCCGCTTCCCCAGTTGTTACGCATCCGATTCCGAGAGGACGGAGTTTTGAGAGAGGTCAAGACATTTGATAAGCTCTTCGTGCCGGCATTTTCGGCCGCCATCAAGGTGATGGCCTCCATGGACATCGCTGAAACCCGACTTCCACAGGACGGTTCCATGTCAATGACAATCTCAGGCAGAAAAATCGACTTTCGCGTTGCATCCTATCCGATGGAGCACGGAGAAAAGCTGGTACTCCGCATTTTGGACTCCAATAAAGATTGGGTGTCCATCGACGCCCTGAACCTGTCTGAAAAGGTGAAAAACCGGTTGATCGAACTCATCGAAGCCCCCCAGGGGCTTATTCTGTGCGCCGGACCCACCGGCTCCGGAAAGACATCGACGCTCTACTCGATAATTAAACATCTCAATACGGTGCGAGAAAATATCCTCACGATCGAGGATCCCATAGAATTTCGGCTCAGCGGAGTCAACCAGGGCCAGGTCAATGTGAAAAAAGGGTTCACCTTCGCGACTGGACTCCGCGCCATGCTGCGGCTCGATCCGAATGTCATTCTGGTGGGAGAGATGCGGGATCGGGAGACCGCCGAAATCGGGGCGCAGGCGGCGCTCACCGGCCATCTGGTTTTGAGCAGCATTCACGCCAACTCCTCCACGCAAACCATGGCCCGGTTGATAGACATGGGGGTAGAGAAATTTGTCGTCGGTAGCGCGCTCAACGGAGTGATCTCCCAGCGGCTGTTACGCCGAATATGCTCCAAATGCAAAACCGGCTACAAACCGACCGAATCGGAACTCGTCGACGTCGGCTTTACAGTTCCCCCAAAGGAATTATTTAAGGGGCGGGGGTGTCATCATTGCCACCAAGAAGGGTATAAGGGTCGAATTCCCGTCTTGGAGCTTCTGATCATTCACAACGACATGAGAAACATTATCTCCAAGGACGCGAATCCGGGCGAACTCTACCAGGCGGCCATCCACCACGGGATGTGGACCATTTATGAGGATGCCCGCGAAAAAATTTGTCAAGGGCTCACGACGACTGACGAAGCATTTCGCGTTTTGGGAAGGGCTCCGCCAGGTGCACAAGCATCGCTGAAGGTCGTTCAAAACACCGGCTGAGGGCGGGATTACTATTTGTTTCTTCAACTTGATTTGGGCGACGCCAAAAACCAAGTTGGTGCTAAGGCCCTTTGCCTTAGCACCAACTCATCCCCTATTACTGCTTCAGAATGGGAGCATTACTGACCACTCGGCCCGTGCCGGTGTAGTTCACCCTTTGGTTGGTCGCGTCCCAGGCGGGGGCGGTGTCTCCCAAGAGCCCCTTTGTGTAGATAAAGAAGTAATCGCCGAAGGTTGCATCTGTGCCCTTGGTGTAGCCGTACGTGTTGTTGGTGGCGTCGGTCTTCCACGGATCGGAGAGCGGCTTGGTGATAATTGACGGACTCGCTCCCGTGAGGGCCGCATGGACGTTGGCCGGATAGACCTGGGCATTATTGCGCCAAAACGAGGTACAGGCGATTTTGATGGTATCGAGAT
>CAZRVZ010000120.1:0-5726 GCA_964603655.1 uncultured Pseudobdellovibrionaceae bacterium
AAGCGCCACTATCCGGAAGGTGCAACTCTCTACGCCGGCCGTCACGGGTTTGCGAGCCATATGGAAAAGATGAAACACGATATTCATGTTGTATCGCGATGGCTCGGACACCAGAAACTCGAAACCACTGAACGCTACTACTGTGACCGCCAAATCGTCCATTTCCCCGATCGCTCGGAGGAAGAGATGATCCTGGAAAATGTGAAGAGAGCGGGATAGAAGGCCTCTATGTTTGTAAGGGCCGAGGAAAAGGACAAGCGCAACGTAGTGTACTGGAACGAGGACGGCTCGAGCGTGACCTATTCGGGCGGAAACCGCCCCTGGCGCAACCAGAATCCAGGGAACATGGGGGCCGGTCCCTGGGCGAACCGCCACGGGGCGATCGGAAAGGCCGGGGGATTTGCGGTCTTTCCCAACTATGAAGTGGGGCGAGCAGCGATCTTTTCTCGCCTCCAAAGCCCAGACTTTGCCAGCCAATCGATTTGGGATGCCATTCCACACTACGCTCCTTCTACCGATGGGAATGATGTTGCTTGGTACCGCAAGTTAGTGAAGCAAGCCACTGGACTCGATCTCCAGCGGAAGATAAAAGACCTCAGCAAGAGTGAACTTGAAAGCTTGGTCAATGCCATAGAGAGGGCCGAGGGCAAATTTGAACCAGGGCAAATCATTCCGAGTAAAACTAAAAAGAGAGTTTCTGCTCTGAAGAAAAACAAAAAGGGAAAAACAATCGCCTACTTTGTGGATGGAATGGGGTGGCTACCGAAGGGTCAAGCGATCTCTCTTGTTCGACAAGGCGAAGTAGACGCGGTGATTGCCCATTCCAGTTCGGGCACGATCTATTTGCGAACGCGGCCCGATGAAACGCCAGCTAACAATCTCACTTGAGAAATTTCGCCCATAAGTCGGGGTAGTCCGGCTTCTCGTGGAACATCGCCATGAGACCAATCGGCGAGGCATCTTCCGGGCCCACCTTTTTTTTGGGATTCGCTTTGTACTTCTTCAATAGGGCCACCCATTTTTCATTCACGCGTTTGTTGTTGTGGGGCCACTTATCGACAACCGTAAGTATCATGGAGCCTAACGCACCACCCGTACTTGGATCGGCTCCGCGCCTCAAAAGATCCTCCGCCACCGCTAGGCAGTTGTGAACATAGGCGGCGTAGAGACCGTTCCATTGCGCAGCGTGGAAATACTCTCCATCATTGGGATCGGCCTTGGAGGTCACCGCTGCCAGCGCCTTGCAAGACTTACAGGCCTGAAAATTACCGGGGTAACACTCAATTGGCTCTTCGGACTCTTTTGACTGAGCCAAAGCAATTGAGGCGGTCAGAACAAGTACCCCGATTGCACTTCGCATCATTAGGTTGCCTCGGGCTTTCCCTTTTATCCGTGAAGGGTTTGAGCTAGATTCGGTAGGCAGCACATGGAAAGTAGAGCACAACAGAATCTATTTGGGAACAACCCGATGAATGGAGCAAAAGTAAAAGTGCCGTCCGATTCATTCGATGACTATTTGAGATCGAATGATGCGCATCTGGTTTCCCAGGAGCTCATGGACAAACTGGTCAATGGCTATTCGAAGGAGTTTCCGCAGGTTTTCTATAGGGGTGATATTTCGTTGCTGGAAACGCGCTCTGTCTCTGTTGTCGGCACTCGGACGCCATCCGAACCGGGAAAGGCGAGAGCGTCCAAGATTGCCTCGCTCCTTGTTCAATTGGGTTACGCCGTAACATCGGGGCTTGCCAAGGGGATCGATGCGGTCGCTCACAAGACAGCCCTGGAAAAACAGGGAAAGACCATCGCCGTGTTGGGGACCCCCATTCACAGGATTTACCCTGCGGAAAATAGGGCACTCGCTGAGCAGATTGCAAAGAAAGGGGTGATTCTCTCCCCCTCTCTTCCTTATGAAGAGTCCGGGAAATATCTCTTTCCGCGGAGAAATCGACTGATGGCATTGCTCTCGGTGGGTACGATCATTATCGAGGCCGGACCAACCTCCGGAGTTGTGCACCAGGCAGCGGAGTGTTTGCGGCAAAAACGAAAGTTGATTTTCTTGAAGTCTTTGGCTGAAGATAAAAGACTCCCCTGGGTAGAGGGCTTTCTTAAGAGTGGCGCTCAGATCTTGGAACACCCCGATCAGCTCCAGGAGCTCCTGGCTTGAGCCTTTTGATCTCGGGTTTCCCTCATGCGAAATTTGATGAACGCTCCGGTTTCGGATTCCTAATGGTGAGTCGGCCGGGAGGAGTTTCACCTCCCAGCCTCTCGCAAAACGGTGCGGGAGTCTCTCAACTCACACCGCTTCCATCAAGCAAACGCTCCTACCATTCCTCTTTTCCAGTGAGCAAACAGTTGCGGTTCTCTTTCCACGATTCTCTCGAGGAAAATAGCCGCTCGTGTTTTGTGACCCTTAAGACGTTTGTACTTACGCATGGCCCACGCAACGAGGGACAAGTTGAAATGACGCAACATAGGATACAAAGCCGAAGGATAATATCGCCCATAATACTGTAGCCATCCACGAAGGACGGGATTGTATACTTGAGAGATTTCCGCAAGGCTTAAATCCGTGCGATTTCTAATGTCCCTTCGTCGCGTTTCTGCCCGCATGGCATTGAGTGCCGATTTGCTTACCGCTGGCGAAAAATTCGAAAACATAGTGTTACGTTTGCGATTCTTCGCTGGTCGTCGACAGAAGGTGTACCCGAGGAAGTCAAACTTCGTGTTCGGATACTTACCTTTGCGACTTCCGTCTTTGCAATAGACAATCTTGGTCTTGGTCGGATGCATTTCTAATCCACATTTCGCAAACCTAGCAGTCAGCTTGGCCTTTATGGCCTGGGCCTCTTGCTCGGTCTTACAGTGGACCAGTCCATCATCTGCGTAACGGCACCATAAAACACCTGGAAAGGATTTCCCCATCCAGACGTCAAACACATAATGCAGGAATAGGTTAGAAAGTACGGGACTGACGACACCTCCTTGCGGTGTACCCTTCTGTCTTTCAACGATAGTACCATCCGCAAGTTGAAGAGGAGCCTTCAGCCATCGCTCAATGTATAACACTACCCATTTACACTCAGTGTGTTTGTTTACAGCACGCATCAGCAGTTCGTGGTTTATATTGTCAAATAGACCTTTGATATCAAACTCGAGCACCCAGTCTTGTTTCCAACAACGCTCTCGCGTTACCCCTATGGCATCTAACGCCGATTTCTTCGGCCGATACCCATAGGAGTCTTGTCGAAACAAGGGCTCAACGATTGGCTCAAACGTCATTTTAACAACAGTCTGCGCTACTCTGTCGGCCACAGTTGGCACGCCCAGGATTCTCTCCCCGCCACTCTTTTTGGGAATGGCAACGGCTTTCACCGGTGGGGGAAAGTAGCTTCCCGACGACATCCGATTCCAGATTTTGTACAGATTGTCTTTGAGGTTCTTCTCGAAATCCTCAATCGACTGCCCATCCACGCCGGCAGCACCAGCGTTCGCCTTCACTTCTTTAAAGGCACTCATCACCAGTTCTTTAGAAATGATGAAAGGTCTTGTTGCACTCACAATCTCCTCCTGTTTCCAGTTGAATTATCCTTGCAACAGCTTGACCCAATCCCTTCGCTCCAGATCCATTACAGATCCTTCAATGCTCATACGAATTGGTCCGCCCCAGTTTCTCGCGTTGGTACTCTCATCCTCACGGTTTCTGCCGTTTGGACTTCTCCCTTTACATCGAGACGACTGGTTCCCGCAGTTCCGCACAAGAGCCCGAATCAGAATCACGCCCTCTATACGCCGGCCGCCATCTACCCAGTAATCAGATTTCCGGTAGATTTATCCTGGAATATAGAAACACTCCCAGTTTCGACGACATTCTCTGGCTTACGACGCGTCAACAAGGGTTCAAGTTTGTTCGTCTTTCTGATCCCCACCTGCCCGAGGTACTCCTCGACGCTTTTACTTCAACGCTCACCACCACGGCTCTTTACCGCAGCAGCTTGAAGTGGTTTGGAGCCTGTTTCTGAAAACCGGCTCCGAGGGGCCCACCCTCATCTCTTATGCAGCTTTAAGCACAAGATTTTAGTTCATCTCGAACCTCCTTCTCGTGCGCCTGCGGCGCACTTTCTACTTTCCACCGCGCTCTTGCTCCTTTTACAAGGATTTCGATATTTTCTCGGGTTACCTCGATATCGGTTACCCAAGCGCTTCGATAAGTAATTTTTCCATTCACGCTGAGCTTATAGACGAAGAGATTCACCAGGGGGGCATCTTTGTTCCCGTTCAGTGGCACGCTATTAATCCATTCGTAGTGGTGATGTCTTTCCCTCTTATCCACTTTTTCCAATTTATTTACTTCACCGAGCTTCTTCTGTTCGAAAAACCATTCCCAAAGGATCTTATGGTCCTCTTTACACACAAAAATAAAATGCATTGAGAGCTTCTTAATCAGTTCGATTAAGGGCTGTTTCGGATAGAGCCCGTCCCCATTGATGATCAAACCGAGAAATGGGTGCTCCTTGCGCAGCCTTGTGAGTAACCGCTTTGCGGCATTCATCTCACAATCATTTTTGTCACTCCCATCGCAGTTAGCGATTTGCTCAGGGCACAGGGGAATTACCTGCCTCTCATTGGGACTAACCAGAGTAGCTTGCAAAATTTGGTGAGAAAAGCTCAAGGTGCCATTACTATGTTTGCGCTTGAGGCAGCTCGCACAAGAAATACTTTCCGAGCGAAAGTATTCAGACCCATCTATCGAGCATAAATGAAGGCCCGGGAAAAGTTGAAACCGTTCTAAATATTTTCCTCGCTGAAGGCGCGCAAAAAAATCCCGATAAACAGGCGAAAGGGCACTGTTTGGCACGCAATCTAAGATCTCTCGCATTTGACTGTCGGAGGGGATCTTGGAAACTCCAAAAAGAGTTTTAAGATTGCTCCGCCCCTGTCTAGTTTCCAGTCTTCGCTGAAACTCAAGGAGCGAAGGATCCTGGAAATGAAATGTCGCCAGTGCGCTCACACACGTGTCAGCGACGCTGTAATCGACGGAGCCAGGGCTCCGATAGTCTTTCGCCTTTCCTAATATTTTCTTAAAACATTCGATCATTGCTGAGAATGAAAGATGCTTTTTGGGACTTTCCACACGGAAGAGTTACCCTAAATTCGAAAAATACTATCAACGCCTTGCGTTAACTATCTTAATATCCTTTAACTTTTGAATTCATCACAAAGTCCGGGCTAAAGGGCCCGGACCAGTTTATAGACGTGACGGGCGAGCTTATCGATGGGCTCTTTGAGGGCTAAAGAATTTGGCTCAAGCAGCTCCACAATGGCCTCGCACTCACGAACGCTGCCGAGGGCTATCTCGTAAAATCGTCGTCTATCGGCCTGGCTCCTTTTCGCCGAGCCCTCACTCAAATTAAGAGCGACACTGGACGCTGCGCGCATCAGCTGGTCCCTTAGATGTTTGGGAGCGCTTTGGGCCCGGGCCTCTCGATAAAACTCAACGGCCAATTGATAACTTCGAAATTGATGAAGCACTTTTCCTCCTTGGAAAAATTTGGTTCCCGTCCCGGGTAAGAACCAAAGTTTTTCCAAGGAGGAAAAGTGCAACATTTAAGATGTTACCAATTGGCCGTTGAGTTTTATCGAGAAGCCAAGGCCAAGAGCCTACCCCATTATCTCAAGGATCATCGATGGATTTGGCCAGTCGCCGGAGCCCTTGCACACATTGCCAC
>CAZRVZ010000121.1:0-6784 GCA_964603655.1 uncultured Pseudobdellovibrionaceae bacterium
AGTTTGACCATGACTTGAAGGTGACCTACTGCCGAATCGCTCTGGAGAAAGAGGGCAAAGCGCATCAGTGGTATTCCGATAGACGAATTCGAATGATTGGCTTCGAGCGTATAGATGGCAGCGATTCCCGCTACGCGGGAATCGCGACTGATTGAGCCTAAGATCACGGTGTCAAAAAAATACCTTTCGTAATGTAGCGCCGTGTAAACGGGTCGCGGACGGCGGTTTGCGGCTCTCCCGGTTGCACAAGCGGAAACGCGGCCGGCGGGATGGCGGCCCGTGGTCAGAGGCGGGAGTTTCTGATGAGCTTGTAGGTGTTGGTAACATCTTAATTGAATTCAAAAGTTAAGGGATATTAAGATACTTAACGCATGGCGTCGATCGTATTTTTGGGTTTTGGGGTAAGTCTTCAGCATGAATTAATCTCCGTCCGTTTATTTACCTAAATTCTGTCGACCATGAGAATTTAATGGCGCGACAGAATTAAACTAGCGCGTCTGATACGGCATCGGGAGTAAGGGGTGCCCGAAGAGGAGATACATCGTTACGTTCTCCGGCATCTCCCCCGCCTCATCCTGAACAAGTCGATTATTTGCCTGCGCGTAGATCGAGCCCAGAGAGGCCGTTTGGGAGACCTGCATCCCCTCAAAGAGATACCTGTCGAATCGATGGTTGGTCTCGGTGTATGAGGGCTCGGTGCTGGCGACCACGGCAACGGCACCCTCGTAAGGCTCGGTGGCCTTTCGAAATAGCATCGCTTCCGCCAGAGTGCGCTCGCTCAGGTGAATTGCCCCGGTGTCGCAGGCGATATTGAAATAAATGGCTAAATCGCCGACGCCGTTACCCAGGAGATCGACTTCCGATTCTGTAAAGCTCCTATCGTCAGTGCCCCAGGCCCACCATTCAGTGTTACTGCCGTGCCCTCGATAATTAATAATTCCGAACTGATTGGGGAATGACCCGATGACCGTCTGGTTACTCGCGTCTTTGCCCCCGTACTGCCGCGTAAAATTGAGTCCCAGCGGATTTGCCGCGCTAAAAATCATCTCCTGGTTGGCGGTGTATTTCCCAGGATAGGCCTCTTTGTGGGCGACGAGCATCACATTCTTGCGAACGGTTCCCATCGCCAGATTGACGAAATACTGGCGCGTCTTTTCGATGAGCTGAGCCGCCTCTTGTGTTGTAGAAGCGGGAAACCTGCCCAGAGCGATATCGGCGATATTGTCGTCGCCGCTGAGGAGACTGTAATAGACGTCTCCGGGGGTCGTGCCGTTCCAAAGATAGAGCGGCAGACGATCCTCATTGCCCAGTAGAATCACCGCGTCCAATCCCGCGCCGGTGGTAAGCCCATAGGATTTCTGAATTACCGCTTTGAGCGCCAGTGGCGTTGTGCCTGCGGGAATAATTTCAACGGCGGTCTCAATTCCCGCGGTGGTTTGAAGTGTGGCAAGTGTCGTTGCTGGGGTCACCAGTTCGGCAGGTGTCAGAATGAGCACGCGCCGCTGGATCTTCTCCGGAAGTTGGGCCAAAACCTCGGTGGCATTATCCACCAATAGAGCCGCCTGGTCGCGGACGAACTCGGTGATCGGACCCTGCACGAGAGTTTCCTGGCCCGCTTCGAGGGGCGCGACTCTAACCTGGATATCGGGCACCACGCGCAGCTGGCGCAATCGGGGATTGTAATGAACCGGATAAATTTCTATCGGTAGTAGCGTAAGCGATCCCAGTCGGACGCGTTGACCCACCTTCACCGTTTCACCTCCAAACCATTTGTTTTGGCGATAGGCCTTTCGATCGATTTTAAACTTGCCGAGCGATCCGTCATCAACCCTGTCGGGCTGCGCGGGGTAGAGGAGTAGCGACGGAACAACGCTGTTTTGTGTCGTGGCGGTAAACTCAATCGTATAGGTCTTTTTAGCATCGATCGCCACCCAAGAAACTCGGCGCGGCAATTCAGGGAGCCCAATGCGAAGCCGCGTCGATAGAGGGACCCCCTCAATCTGCGCGAACTTCGATGCACCTACCTTTATCGTACGGAATTTAAGCGATGCCGGATCGGTTTGTACCCGGATTTCGTGTGCGAAGAGACTCGAACAAAAGCAAAGAATCACGGCAAAATAGAATTTCATTTTTTTCCCCCGGTTGGGAATAATCATACACTACCTAAGGCGACCGGTTGTAAAACCACCAGGGAACATCGCGTTATTGCTAGCCCCCTTTGAGTTGGCCTTTCGCGATGGCTCTAATGGTCGCGACGGCTCTAAGAAAGGATCGGGGAAATCTTTTGAACGCCAGTCGCGACCGGGTGAAAGCCGGCGGGGTTGCCAAAAATTTCTCCGACGGTTCGGACCAGATTTTCCGGGAATATAAAACTCGCCCCCTCAGGGCCTTGGGCGATGGCCTGCTCTTTATAATTCCAGGGCCAGGCGATGTGATCCGCGGCGGTACCGGTTTGGAGCCGCGTCACCAGGCGGCTCTTTCCGACGACTGTGCCTTTTCGAATTCCGCGTCCCGCAAAAAGCACAGAGTTGGTAAAGGGGTTATGGTCCTTGCCCTTTGCGGCGTTTAAGTACGGAGTCCGGCTCCACTCGGAGACCACCATGAAGGTGGTGTGATCAAAAAGGGTTCCTCCACCAAACGGAATGCGTTTAAAAAGCCGAAACAACCCACTAACCTCTTCCCAAATCTGGGTTTGATTTCGCAGGTGATTTCCGGAGTGATCGGAGTGGGTGTCCAAGTTGGGGCCCATTAGATCGAGCTGTGCGTGGCGCGATCCCCCGGACGCAAAAGCGGCGGCAATCGCATGCCGTGCGTCCACGGTCAGCCCCTCTTTCTTATACGCCTCGATCATATTTTGAATGGCGGTCGCTGTTTCCTTCGCCGCAACCACCTGTTTCTCAGCCACCTCGAGCGGCGTTCCCTGCTCTGCCGCCAGAAACTCAATTCGATCTTCGATCCACTGAGTCAAATTTTCCTGATCGGCTTGTACTAAAAGATCCTGGGCAGATGAAACGTTGAGAGCCTTTCCGGCGCTATAAACTCCTGAACTAGCCACTAGTCCAAACGGTCCATCACCTCTTGCGAGCGACAACTCTGCTGGAAGTGCCGCCGCCTTTCCATCGCCGCGACCCGTGACCATATAGTCCAGGTTTACAAAATGGCCCGCGTCCCTTCGCATCATAACGCCGTTTACGATTAGGCATTCGCTGGCGTGGGGAACGAGCGGCTTGGCCGACGGTGCAAATCTGAGTCCCCCACTCTCCACAATCTCATCGGGACGGTATTCGACGAACATGTCCTCGGCATCCGCACCGGGACCTAGAATCTGAGGATCGAGACCGAGTGTCACATCCATGCCCCCGAAAGTACGAACCATAATAAAATGGTGTGGTATTTCCGCTCGCTCTCCGGCCCATGCCCACCGAGGGAATAGAGAATAAGCGCCGTACCCACAACCCAACCGACTGACTTTTGAGATAAATTCCCTGCGTTTCATCTCGCCCTCACCGTTTGAGACAAATTCTCTTCGTTTCATGACAGTCTCCTCAATAGGCTAAGAACTCTTCTTCAAGGCTCAACATAAAGACCATGCGTTTTAATGCCTCGAAGACCGATGCCGTTTGCAGCCTCTCGGATTGAAATCGATCCAAGGAGCGCTCCAGGAATTCCTGCTTCACCGATTCCAAGCCCGGATCGAAAGTGCGAATAACCAAAGAACGAAGAATGGGCTGTACCAGATTCTTAGGAACGTCCTTCCATGCCGCCTCTTTGGGCGTTTTCGCTATCTTCTCGAGTCCGCAAGCAACCAGAGTCTCTACGACGTGACTACCGAAATAGGACTCGGCGGATGCCTCGATATCCGCCCCTGCGAAATAGGAGAGACTCCGTCCAAACTCCCTGACAAACCCGGAGCTCACGTTCTCGAAAACCAACTGGCCATCAAACGGATTCGGGTCCCCGAAGACCGCTCGGTTTCTCACCGACAGTGTTTGGGTATCTCCCTGCTGGAGAAAAGGGGCTTTAGGAAATTTGGCGTGGAGCACTCTAAAGACATCCTGACCCGAGGCGTATCTTTTAAACGATCGCCTAAATGTCGTGCGGTCGCCCAGCTCAAGTGGCCCAGAAATCCCCAGCCAGTCATTTGCCTGCGCCTGGGTAATGGTCTGCATCCCCGATTCGTCTCGAACCCGCTGCGAAACCCAGATCTTAAGTAAAGCAATATCATCGGCGGTGGGTTGCCAGGCCGATTCCTTCGGCGGCATCGTCCGGGAGACTCCGTCGTGAGCCAGGTCCAGGTGAGCCACGACTTTCAAAATCCACTCTTCATGACTCGCCTGAGACGCCCCAATTGGGAACTGAACAAACGACGGAATGGTCTTCGAAGACAAACCGGAATGGCAACTATCGCAGCGCTGGAGCAAGGCTTTGGTATTTAATAGCGTTGGCTGGTTGGAGTCGTCATTGGTGTAAAACTCGGGCTCATTGACCAGGTATCCGATAAAATCGTTCACGCGCCGGCCGACCCGATCAAATCCGGCCATCAATTCGCCCATCCTTTCCTCGGGGGGCATTTTATCGGCACGAATGAACCACCTCCAAAAGTGGGAGACCTGGCAGCGGGCATATTCGGGTTGGGCTAAGATGGCTCTAGCTACTTCACCAATCCCCCGCCCCTTCACACTCACGAGCGATCCATCGGCGCGCTTATAAACCAACGCGCCCGGCGCCTCTAAATCGGAAAGCGTGCTGCCGCTTGTGATGAATGCGCGGCCCATCGGATCGAGTTTATAGTGGCACGCCATGCAGGATTCCTGGGAACCGTGGAGATCGTCATCGGCCAGGTTTGAGTTACTGCGGTTACGACCGTTTAAGTAATTGCGGCTCCTGTGATAACCGTCCGGAACTGGGTTTTCGGGAAAGGCCTTTTTGAGGAGTTCACTCTCCTCTTCGGCAGACGGCTCCACCACCGCGCGCATGTCGTCACATAAGAATGTTCGAAAGACGGCGGCGGCACGGCCCCGGTTCTTGTTTAGATTGGTCGTGCTGTATCGTTGGAAAAACCGACTGGTAGTCAGGACACCGGCAAAACGAAGGTCCGTTGGGTCCAAGGAATAGGTGTGAACACCTTCGGGTTTGGTAGTGATGTCCGGAAATACCGCGGAAAGGAATTGAATCTCTCCGCCAAAAAAAGTCATCCCATTAAAACTCACGGATTTTCCGATATGAACCGGCAGCGTGGGAGACAGAAGAATTTGGTCCCAGCTGGCGTTTTCAATCACCAATCCGGAGACCAGCAGATCCAGTGAGTTTAACAGCTCGGGCGCCAACAACTTTGGATCAGTCGCGGCTGTCTCGGAAAGGCCCTCGGGAAGACCGGATGACGTCTTCAGGCGAAGCAGCTCATCCACGCGGGATACCATTTTTCCCCTATGCTCGCGTGACGCGAGATACTCGTCAGAACGGGTGCGGAAAAACTGAGCACGCTCCGAAGGTGGTTTTTCAGACAGTTCAGATAACGCCTGATACTCGGAGGCCAGTGGGGGGATGCCACGCAGGTGCATGGAGAGCCTTCTCAGGCGCTGAGACGATGACAATTCTCCGGCAGGCGAGAGCACCGAAAAGAACACCGAAAAAACCGCTATCACCAGTACGGTATTATTCAACATCATATTCTTTCCACTTCTCGACGTAGTTCTTAAAAATAAACGGCATGAGCGCCTGGGAGTACTCATCACTGCCGTAAATATACGGCGCCAGAGTGGGAACCAAACCTAGATACTTTGCAGCCTCTAGTTGAAGGTCCGCGAGGTTCGACTTGGTCGAGATCTGACAGAATTCGTCGCCATTCTTCAAAATGATCGACCAGATATCACCCACAAAAAGCAGGAACCGGGTGCCGCCGAAGGGATTGGGGGTACCGCCGCCAAACTCCCTCAGCTCCAAAAGCCCGTCGGACCTGACAAGCTTGGGATGGGTTGCCACCGTAAAGGTTCGATTCTCATTGAGTCCCGTCTCGGGATTCGTCTGCATGAACTCCGTATCCCACCGGGTAAACTCGATGGCATCCGGAGGCTCCGCTCCACCCCCCGGCAGCCAGGAAAAGTCGCTGGCCCTAAACGCATCTGCGGGAAAATCTTTGGTTAAGAGGGGAGCCGTCGACTGGGCGTCATTCGTTAGAAACTGAAAATCGTCTTTAACCTCTGAGAAAGTAGTTCCGGCAGCAGCTGTCTTTGGTTTTATTCCCACCGTTTTTCCGACCATCTCGACCTTTGGGTGCTGCCTCCACCTCAATTCAAAACTATTAGCCTGAAATGTTAGGAGAAACTCACCCCGCACCCCCTCAACCCCGGTGCAGGTGTTTTCGGTGACCTGGTACCTGGTTGGGAACTGTTTGACGGGTCTTTTACCCATTACCCACTCAGCCACCCGGCCATCGCGGTAATCGACCTCGACGGGCTGACCATTTTCAAACTTGAACAGGACTTCGTTTCTGAGATCGGGTTCGTCCGCAAAACAACAAACCGTCGCCAGTAAAAAGAAAGTTCCGAAAAGAAAGCGCCAGGAACCAATTGGCCCCAGCATTCGTCCCACGCCCATGATTCACCCCAAGTTGAGGCAAATCTACCGGGCCGTAATTATTCTGACAAGGCGCACCTGAAAATTGGCGTTAGGTGATGCCTGTCGCATAGCGAAGCGACTGGCGGGAAACCGCTTGGCCCGGTTTGAATTTCCGCCTCGTGCTTTCGAACCGCCACAAGAGACCCGCTAACCATTCGCCCTGCTG
>CAZRVZ010000122.1:0-42480 GCA_964603655.1 uncultured Pseudobdellovibrionaceae bacterium
CGAAAAAAAAAGAATTCCTCTGTTGGCGGATGCCTGCCACTCGATCGGCGCGACCTACAAGGGCTCGGCTGTCGGTCTACTCGCGGAAATGACGGCCTTTAGCTTTCACCCGGTTAAACAAATCACCACGGGTGAGGGGGGAATGATCGTGACTCAGTCCGATTCACTCGCTCGGCATCTTAGACAATTTCGAAATCACGGGCTTACCACCGATGCGCGCAACCGGGAACTGCAGGGGGGGTGGGAATACGATATGGTTGACCTCGGTTTTAATTATCGCCTGTCGGATTTGCAATGCTCATTGGGGATTGCCCAATTAAGTCAGCTCACCGCATGGACCCAGCGCAGACGCCATATTGCGGCCAGATACCGCTCGGAATTGAAGGCTCCGCTCGTTTGTTTGGATGAGTCGGAGGCCGGTCACAGTTACCATCTTTTTGTAGTGAGATTTAAGGGGGCTGCGGCGAGTGGCCGCGATGAGTTTATCCGGCGTTTGCGGTCACGTGGAATCTTGGCCAATGTTCACTACAAACCGGTCTATTATCACTCCTACTACCAAAAATTATTGGGTGATAAAAAGGGATGCTGTCCGCAGGCGGAGAGCGCTTTTGAAGAGATTGTTTCGTTACCGATGTTTCCCAAGATGACTGATCGCGAATTGGATTATGTTATTAAGAATGTGAATGAGGCGGTAATGCCGGCCCAGGCGATTGAATCAGCCGTTGACGGTCAGCGGTTGTGACGAGGGTTCGATGGGTTCGGCAAGGGCCACCAGATCTCGCGCGGTCAGCCACTCGGTGTTGGTGTTACTGGCATAACGGAATCCGTCCGGCACCGCTTTACCGGTGAGGTGTCCGCTGGTCTTAGAGAACTCGGCCGGGTGGATGACGAACATTTTATCGAGCTCGAGGGTGTTTCTGGACTCGTCCTCCGAAACCAACACCTCGTGCAGTTTTTCGCCGGGACGAATGCCAACATATTCTCGTTTGGAACTCGGAGCGAGAGCCTCAGCCAGGTCGTTGATTCTCATCGACGGGATCTTGGGAACAAAAACCTCTTCTCCGGCCATCACTTCCACACAGTGAATGACGAATCGTACTCCCTGTTCGAGTGTGATCCAAAAGCGAGTCATGCGCTCATCGGTTATCGTTAGTTTTCCTGTTTTTCGTTGATCCAGAAAAAGCGGGACGACGCTACCCCTGCTACCAACGACATTTCCATAGCGCACGCAGCTCATTCGCGTCTGGCCCCGTTTTGAGTAGGAATTGCCGTGAACGAAAAGCTTTTCGGCGCACAATTTTGTCGCCCCATAAAGATTGGCCGGATTGACCGCCTTGTCGGTAGAAAGCGCGATCACGCGCGGAACCCTCTGGTCTATAGCGGCATCCACGATGTTTCTTGCTCCGATTACATTGGTCAGAATCGCTTCGAATGGATTGTATTCGCAGGCGGGCACCTGTTTAAGTGCTGCCGCGTGAATGATGATATCGACGTCTCTGGCCGCTCTTTGAAGCCGAGCGGCGTCTCGCACATCACCGATGAAATAGCGCAGGCTCGAATGGTTGTACCCGCCGAGTCTCATTTCATGTTGTTTGAGCTCATCGCGACTGAAGATGATAATTTTTTTGGGGGAGTACTCGTTGGTGAGGACCCTAACCAACGTTTTACCGAAGGACCCTGTACCACCGGTGATGAGTACGGATGCATTCTTCCAGCTGAAATTGGGCGCGCGATTGGAGTCATTGACGACTTGCATAAAATCTCCGTGTGAGGGGAAGGTAAGGAGGCGTGAGGACCTAGTCCTTATTCTTATTTTAATCGATAACGCGACCGCCGTGTGCAAAAAAAACAGGTGACCCCGCGCGTAACCTGTTTTATTCCTTGCACCGAAATTTTTCGTGCGAGAAAATAGAGTTACTTTCTTTTTTCCATTACGCCGACACACCATGCCGTCCCAAAAACATCCGGATGAGATTACCTTTTCAGAGTCTTCTAGGTGCCACCATATCGGCACGGGTCATCCCGTTTTTCTTGTGGCCGAAATGTCGGGTAATCACAATTATTCGCTCGAACGGGCAAAGGCACTAATCGCCGTTGCCGCCGACGCCGGTGTCAACGCGGTAAAGATTCAAACGTACACTCCTGACACACTGACCATTGATTGCGATTTGGAGTGCTTTCAGGTGCGCGTGAATCCGCAATGGAAGGGAGAGACGCTTTATTCACTTTACCAAAAGGCTCACACCCCGTGGGAGTGGCAGCCAAGCCTTATGGAATTTGCCAAACAGTGCGGGGTGCTTCTCTTTTCCACGCCGTTTGATGAGAGTGCCGTCGATTTTCTGGAAGGTTTAAAGGTTCCGTTGTATAAAATTGCATCCTTTGAATCGATGCACATCCCCCTGTTACGACGGGTGGGCCAGACAAAAAAACCGGTCATCCTTTCCCGCGGGCTGACGACTGAATCGGATTTGAAGCTCGCCATCGAAACCTTAAAACAAAGTGGGTGCCCCCAACTGGCCGTTCTGCATTGTGTCAGTTCGTACCCGGCGAATCCATCGCAGATGAATTTGAAAACAATTCCGACTCTGGCACAGCGGTTCAATGTGACGGTCGGGCTTTCGGATCACACGTTAGGGATCGAGTCATCGATTGCGGCGGTCGCTCTAGGGGCCACGATTATCGAAAAGCATTTCACGCTAAAACGGTCCGATGGAGGCCCGGATGCAGCATTTTCGCTCGAAGCTGAAGAACTCAAAGCGTGGGTGACGGCCATTCGCAACACGGAGCTTGCATTAGGTGAGTCGACCTTTGAGTTCGATGAAAGGCAAAAAGAGAATATTATTTTCAAGCGTTCGATCTTCGTCATTCAATCGCTCAAACGAGGGGAACGCCTGTCCTTGGAAAACGTTCGCATTATTCGCCCTGGCCACGGGCTTTCTCCGCGTCATTTTGACAGCGTGATCGGAAGGTGCGCAAAGGTCGATATTATCCGGGGTACTCCGCTTGATTGGGACCTTATCGAATGAACCCCGCGTGGATCATTCGCAGTGACGGCGGCACTATCCGGACCATGGGTGGTGTGGAAAAAATAGCTTCCGGACACCTGATGCGGATGCTTAATATTGCGCGAAAGTGGCGCACACTTGAGAGAGTAGTCCATTTAGTTATCAATCACGGTTGCGAAGGCGTGAATAGTTTTCTGGATCGCTACCAAATGATTGGTTGCGAAATAGTAAAAACATCGGCAGGCATTTCTAACTCTACCGATGATGCACTCGAGTTGGCGCGGATCGCATCCCAAGCCGGTGCCGCTGTAATTTATCTGGACGGGTATCATTTTGGTTCGAGTTATCAGCGCCAGGTTTACGAGAGCGGTAGCCCGCTTATCCCGCTGGTTGTCCAGGACGATACCGGAAGCGAGGCGCCCTATTTTGCAAATCTCATTGTGGGCGGCCACGTTCATGCCCCCGGACTTAATTACAATGCGCCCGAAACGACGCGTTTACTTCTTGGTGCGACTTACGCGCTCATAGCCGATGAGGTCAAACGGCTCAATGTGCCTAGGCAGGTTCCTCAGTTGGCCACACATCTGCTCGTTTCGCTCGGGAGCTGTGACTATTTGGCAGATACCGAAAAGTGTTTGAACGGATTAAGGCGCCTTGATTTATCAACGGAAATCAATCGATGGCTTGGGTCATTGGAGATTGCGGTTGTGATCGGTGCCAATAACCCAAGAGTGAGTGAGATAGATTTGTGCGCAAAATCGCTCTCTGCCGAGCGAGCGTGTCGCATTACCGTGTATCGCGATCTTCCAAGCCTATCAAATCTGATGGAGTGGGCCGATATAGCCTTCAGTGCCACCGGGGGGACCGTGCTCGAGCTGCTCTGTGCCGGGGTTCCAGTGGCGCTACAGATTGTTCACCCGGTTCAGGTGGAGATCGCAAAAAAAATGGTTGATTTAGAGCTGTGCGAGCTTGTGGGCGACTCTCAAAACCTAAGCCGTGAGCAGTGCGAGGTGATGGAGAATAGAATTGGTCAGTCACTGTTTGACCTGGCTCGAAGTCCGGACCGGCGCGGGAAATATATCCGTCTCGGTCAAAAGGAGATTGACGGTAGAGGGGTCGATCGTGTCTGCGAGGCAATCGACCGAATGGTTGAAATGAGGGGCATCCATGAACGTGCTTTTGCGTTCCCCGTATCCAGATAGTTTACGAAAAATAATGGTGGAAAACGGGGACACCGTGGATGTGTCCGATTCTCGGCTGTCTCCAGATGCAAAAATCGAACAGGATTATGTGGTGAGTTTTGGCTATGGCCACATCCTCAAGGGGCCGCTATTAGACAATTTTGCGAAGCGAATTCTAAACCTTCACATCTCTCTTCTTCCGTGGAACCGGGGGTGCGACCCGAACTTTTGGAGTTTTTTTGATGAAACACCCAAGGGGGTCACCCTTCACTTTATTGATTCGGGTATCGATACCGGAGAGATCGTCATGCAACATGAAGTAAATTTCTCAGACAACGAGACTCTGGCCAGTTCGTATGCTGAGCTTTGGCGCGCAGCCGTCGTTCTATTTTCAAAGGCTTGGCCAAACATTCGCAAGGGGTGCGTACCTGCGACCTTGCAATCGGGTACTGGGAGTTTCCATAAACGGGGTGAGCTCAATCCCTATTTTTCTCAATTATCCTCGGGGTGGAATACGTCTGCTCGTGAACTGATCCAACTGGGGCGAAAGGTTCGAAGGGCGCGTTTGGCTTCCTAGCCTGACTAGCAGTCGGAAAGCAGACCCTTAGAGCGCAACGTTTGGGCAATTTCGCTGAGATCCAGAATGGAGCACTGGGCGCGCTGGGCGATGGAGAGTAGATCGTGCTGGCCATCGGACAGGTTTAAGAGCCATTGCATTTTTCTGATGAATTCGGACGCCAACTTTCCGCCGAGCGTGGGGTACAATTGATACTTGCAGAGCATTGGCTCTCCATTCCAAATCGTATTTCGAAAACTGGTATTTTTTTCCAGGGATAGAATAATCCGCAGGTACATTTCAATACTCGTTTTGAGAGCTGGAAATGAGATGAGCGATTTATTGTCGTCCGACGTGTGGTACTCAGGATAAGTGGTGTAGGGCCCTCTCATGAGTGAAGCGATCGGCAACCTAAACCCTGGGGAAGAGTACTGGCGTTCATCGGAACCGGATGGAAAAAACTCCACTGCGCTATAGGCATTGCCGCTGCTCGATAGCTCGAGCGTTGACAGTCTGTCGATTAGGGCATCCCCCGCAAGTGTTCGCTTGAATGTAAAGGGCTGATCCAGTCCGCAACAGGTTATGACAAATCCGGCCCGTACCGTTTTTTTAAGTTCATCCCCATGGGCCTTCAGGTAGCACAGTGCGCCTATGGTTTCCGGTGCTACCACCAATCGATAGGAAAAACGCCGGTGGGGAAGTTGGGAGAGCGCCTTTATGACATGGGTGGCAACGAGCGGCCCAGACAGTTCATTATTGGCCATCGACGGGTGACAAAGGTAGGTACTTAGGAGTACCTGACCGGATTCAGAACCGCCTTGATCCGTTGCGGGCAAAACGGTGTCGCCGTAAGTCAGAGCGCCGGGACGAAGCGTAGAGTCGATTCTGACCCGATACCTTCCTGGTTTCAGTGATTGGCGCTGTTTATGGCTGAGGCAAAACCCCCAACGCCTTTCGTAATAGCTGGTGACATACGGGATGGCTTCGGGGCGTTCCGGCAACGAGTGCAGGTGAGGTTGTAACTCGGCCAGCGTCATTTCGCCATTAAAGGGAATAGAGTAATTCACGACATGCAAATTGTTATGCCCAAAATCAACGAGTCGTTTCCCAGTTTCATCATCGATAAACGCATTTTCAATGTTCCACTCATCAGGAACGGTCCAGTCGAAAACCCGGGTCCCGGTGGGGACCTCGGTCAATTGGAGCGGAACGATCTCGGTTAGGATCGAAAGCGAGCGGCGCAGTCCACTTCCTGTAATGCTGCGACAAATTGGCCAAAGCGCGTCGAAGGTGCGCCGGAGAGTGTCAACACCTGGTAGTTGAGAGGCAATCCAATCCAGCGCGGTATGATGAGTTTCCACGGACGCCTCTAAGTGTATCGGCGATTCGATCACAATTCGAGTATAATTAAAAAAGAGCCTGGCTTCGCCGGCTCAAACAATTCAACTTCTATGAATCGAGCCCTATGTTCAGCGAAAAACCGATCGTTTTAGGAACGGCGCAGTTTGGGATGCGGTACGGCCTGCTAAA
Organism: uncultured Pseudobdellovibrionaceae bacterium; assembly: GCA_964603655.1. Classification (GTDB taxonomy): domain Bacteria; phylum Bdellovibrionota; class FAC87; order UBA2466; family UBA2466; genus JACPWY01. The sequence goes on from CAZRVZ010000122.1 coordinate 6,273, forward strand.
CTCTGACGGCCCTCCAGAGGAATCTGAAGTTCTGGAAATCCTTACCTTGGCGTCGGAGCTGGAAATAGGTGATTTGGACACGGCCCCGAGCTATGGCCGCTCCGAGGCGGTGTTGGGGCGCAGTTTCAAAAAAATGGGGAAGGCATTTCGCGTCATTACGAAAGTTCCTGAAATCGGTGATCGCCCGTTACGGGTGGTGATGGAGTCGGCCATTGAGTCGTGTCTGCGGCTACAAATGGATTCGGTGGACACAGTTCTGCTCCATTCTTCATTCGATCTAATTGGGCCGAAAGCCGACACTGTTTTTGAGACGCTCCTTGGGCTTAAAACGAGCGGAATTTGTCGCAGGGTGGGGGTATCGCTAAGGTCCCTGGATCACTTGAGAGCAGTTCAGCGGTTTCCCGTGGACGTTATTCAGTTGCCCTGCAATGTCTTTGATCAGCGCCTTTTGGAGGAGAAAATCGGGGTGGGGATCCAAATTCACGTGCGGTCCCCTTTTTTGCAGGGGCTACTGCTCCAGGATTCCAAACGAATCACGGGGTACTTCGAGTCGCTCAGCGAAAAATTTAGTGAACTCGATCGTCTCTGCGAATTGTGGAATACCTCGCGAGCCCAGGTCGCGTTGAACTATGTCAAATTAGTCAAGCAGACGGGCGCGGTGGTTTTGGGTGTGATCGATGCCCATCAACTCAGGGAAAATTGCCATTTTTGGAAAGAGGAGCCGTTTGGATCGCTAGAGGACTATCTGCCTTTCGCCGTGGAGGATAAGCGGTTCGTCGATCCGTCTCGATGGCCATTGCAGTGGCCGTTGCAGTCGCCGGTGGCAGATAAAAAAGCGTATGATCATTGAACGCCAACATTCCGGGCTACCCACTATTCGAACCCGCCGCCTCGTGCTCAGGGCACTGGGTACAGAGCACATCACACCGGAATATGAACATTGGCTCAATGACCCCGCAGTCAATCAGTTCTTGGAAATTCGTTTTGAGCGGCAGACTCGGGCGAAGATGGAAATTTTTCTGCGCGAGAAGGCCCAGCATATCGATACGAGCAAACATTTCGGTGTTTTCGACGAGGATGGTCAAAGGCTGGTCGGTACGGTGAGTAGCCCGACGGTGAATCTTCACCACCTATCGGCGGATGTTTCATTTGTGATTGGCCACTCAGAGGCCAGTGGAAAACATTATGCCACCGAGGCTGTTCATGCGCTCGTTTATTACTTAATATACGAGTGCCAAATCCAGCATTTGCATGCCGGCTATTACGAAGGGCATGTGGCATCGGCTCGTGTTTTAACCTCGAATGGTTTTAGAATCGAGGGCCAGATGCGCAGTCATTATGTTTCTGACGGGATGCGATTAAATCGCGTATTGGTCGGTCTTCTGGCGTCGGAATTTACTCCGAATGAAAAGTGGCTAGGCCCGCTCTCACCGCTAGCCTCGGGAATAAGGGGAAAAACGTGATCGTGGCCATTATTCAGGCGAGAATGGGTTCAAAAAGACTGCCCGGGAAGGTCCTCTCCGACATCGCAGGCCAACCGATGCTCTGGCATGTTTACCATCGGTTGTGTCTCGTAGGTGGGGTCGACAGGGTAATCGTGGCCACCTCTCGCAATGAAAACGACGATGTCATTGGGGATTTCTGTTTGCAGCGAAGTATTGCCTGTTTTCGCGGTGACGAAGCCGATGTTCTGGACAGGTACTACCAGACTGCCAGGGATTGTGACGCCGATGCGATCATTCGCGTTACGGCCGATTGTCCTCTAATTGACCCCGCGGTCACCGCCTTGGTTATCGAGGTTTTTAAGAGAACTGGGTGCGATTATGCCGCCAACAATCTCAGATACAGCTATCCCAATGGACTTGATGTGGAAATTTTTTCGATGGCGGCGCTCGAACGGGCCTGGAAAGAGGCAAAAAAACCGAGCGAGCGTGAGCATGTCACGCCATTTTTGAGGTGCTCGGGTTTTTTTCGAACGGAGAGTGTCGTCAGTGACGTCGATTTGCCCGGCCAAATGCGATGGACGGTCGACGACCAGGATGACTTGGAATTCGTCAGAAAGTTATTCGCCGCGATCCCAGGCGGTGGGGTGGTGGGTGGTCCAAGTGGAGTGGTGGGATTCAAAGATGTTCTGAGGATCCTGGAAAAGAATCCCGACCTCAGGCGGGCCAGGGTGGCCATCACGAACGAGGGGTACTACCGGTCGCTCTTTCAGGACGCGACCAGCCAGGCGGTGGCGCGGCGCCCGCTCGTAAAGTCACAGAGTTTGTTTGCCAGATCTAAGGCGGTCATTCCCGGCTGTTCACAGACATTTAGCAAGGGCTATACGCAGTATGTTCAGGGGGTGGCGCCGATATTTCTGGGCAGGGGAAAGGGTAGTCACGTGTGGGACGTGGATGGAAACGAGTACATCGACTACGTTTCCGGACTTCTCCCAAATATACTGGGCTACGCGCACCCTGGGGTCGATTCCGCCGTGCGGTCGCAAATGGATCGGGGGATTAGTTTTTCCCTGCCCCACCCATTGGAGGTTGAGCTCGCTGAGAAACTTTGTGAAATCATTCCTTGCGCGGAAATGGTTCGGTTTGGCAAAAACGGATCGGATGCGACGGCGGGAGCGGTTCGCGTCGCCAGGGCGTTTACCGGTCGGAGCCATATCGCGTGCTGCGGCTACCACGGATGGCAGGACTGGTACGTCGGAAGTACGACGCGGAATCTGGGTGTCCCCGAGGAAACCCGGGGCCTGACTCACTCGTTCCTCTACAATAATCTGTCCTCACTCGAAGACGTGTTTTCTCAATTTCCAAACGGGGTTGCGGCCGTCATCATGGAGCCGCTCAATTTCACCCCGCCTGATGCCGGCTTTTTGGAATCGGTAAAGGTGCTCTGTGAAAAAAATGGAGCGCTTTTTATTTTTGATGAAATTTGTACCGGTTTCCATTTTGGACTGGGCGGTGCGCAAAAACGATTTGGAGTAACTCCGGATCTGGCCTGCTTTGGAAAGGCAATGGGTAACGGTTACCCGATTTCGTGTGTTGTCGGGCGTCGGGATGTGATGCGTCTTTTCGAAGAGGTGTTTTTTAGTTTTACCTTTGCCGGCGATCCCGTGGGTCTAGTGGCTTCATTGAAGGTGATTGAGATTCTGCAAACCACCGATGTCATTAAAGATATCGAGGAGCATGGCCGGATGTTGAGGGACGGATTTAACACCTTTGCACTCCAAAGTAATTTGTCGCAGCGCATGATATGCACGGGATACCCCAACTGGACGCTGATGCGCTTCATGGACGGGGATCACAAAGACTCCTTGCTGGAAAAAAGCCTGTTCCAGCAGGAGGTTTTGAAGGCGGGTATCCTAGTTCTATCGACACATAATCTGGGCTCGGCCCACGACCGGGGTGACATCGAAAAGACACTGGAGATTTATGCCAACGCTTTCAAGCGCGTGGCCAACTTCCTCTCTGACAGCGATCCCCAGCGACACCTTGAGGGAGAGCTCATTCAGCCAGTTTTCAGAGTGAGATAGTATGGAAGCAGCATCTAAAAAAACAAAAAAGATTCACGTTATCGTTTGTGTGGTGGCCATCCTTGCCATTTCCTTCGCATTTTTGCGCCTGTTTTTCGGAGTCGGTCTGGCGGATGAAGCCTCGCACGTGGGCTATGCGTATAGGCTGGTTTTGGGAGACAGACCGTTTATTGATGACTGGACGGCGCACCAATTTCAGGCGCTTATCACCTACCCCTTCTTTTCGCTGTACGACCGGGTCATGGGTGGAACTGACGGCATAATTCTCTACGGACGATTTCTCTATTTTACTTTCTGTATTATCTTGGCCGCCGCGGTTTTTACTCTCGTCCAGAAATGGCTGGATTGGCCATCAAGTCTTCTAATCGCAGTTGTCTGCATGCTTGTTCCGCCGTCAAACGGCCCCCACCTCTGTGCCAAATTTCTGCAAATGAACCTATTCACACTGGGAATAGTGTGGGGAATCCTCGCGGTGATGGGGAATGGTTCGCGCCTTTTGCTCTTTCTGGCCGGCGTTGCCCACGGCTTGGCCGTTTTCTCCATTCCAACGGTCGCGCTCGCGGCGGCATTCTTTGCGTACTATCTCTTCAGACGACTCCCGTCCGGGTTACGCAAGCGAGGCGTTTTTTACTTGGCGGGCGGAGTGCTGGTCTTTTGTGTGTTTTTGCCCGATTTGCTCAATTTCAGTCTGGCCACCGTAAAGTCGGGAGCGCTCCATCAAGCCGGGGGAAATCGCGGCTTTTTGGGACTGCTGGCCAAATTTCCACGCCTTCTGTCCCAGGGATTTCAGTTCTCATTCAAGGGCCGAATCATTACGGCCGTGATCGTACTGATACTACTTCTGCAACAGTTGCAAACCGAGCGCATGAGTCGATTTGTCTGGGCTGCCTTCTCACTCTTCCCTTGGCTCATGTGGACCGACATTGAAGAATCATCAACGATGTACATCAGCTTCTACGGTCTGATTGCCGGACTCTTCTTCCTGTATTCAGATCGCCCGAAAGGCACTGGCGATCTTCTGGAGGGCGCCTATATTCCATCGATCGTTGCCGGTTTTACTTCTGCGTGGAGCAGTTCCGACGGTTTTTATTTGTTTGGGATGGGAATGTTACCCGCAGCACTAGTCACCTCTGTTATGGTGAATCACGCTGCCGGAGAACTTGCGGTTAAATTTCCACGGTTTCCATTTAGATTCACTGGTCATATTTGGAATATCAGTGTTCTGGCGATATTGGTGGCCTACCATTCGAACATGGGTCATCAAGAGGATCGATTACGTTTCTTGAGCAAACGGATCGATTTTGGCCCCTACAAAGGACTTTATACCAACTTTGCCAAGAGAGATTACCTAGAGGAGATTTCGGCGGATGTTGTTAAGTATGCCCAGCCAGGCGGCCGGATATTTTTCTACCATCTCTTTCCCGCGGGCTATCTCATGACCCGCATGAGGCCAGCCTCTCACTATCTATTTTATTTTTGGGAATGTTTTCAAAGCCTGGAGCCAGTTTGCAAGGAGACATTTCGCCAGGAGCTCGGCCGGTGGAATGATCCGCGCGATGTTGTCGTGAGAGTGAATCGCCTCTATTACTCAGGAGACAGGACTGATGTGTGGCCAGAGGGACCGGCAGATGAATATATCAGACAGCGTTATCGTGAAGTTCTCTCGAAGAAAAACTACACTATCTTTACGGCGGCCAAATGAGCAAACGGTGCCCATCTACTTTTCAGCTGAAAAGGTAGCGGGTAACTTTCAGATACCTGCTACCTTTTCAGCTGAAAAGTAGATAGGCACCGTTTGCCGTTTGCTCCGTTTGCTCTTAGAAACAGCGCACCTTATGCTCACGAACCCCATCAAGCAGTTAGTTAAATCACTGCCAATCGTTCCCGCACTATGGCGAAAGGCGCGCCAGTGGATTATGCCGGCCGTGGTTCGTTACCGGAATCAGACGGAGTCTACTCCTTGGAATGATCTGCCGCAGGATGCGTTCCTGTTTTTTTTGCCTGAGGCCGGACTCGTTCCCCATTTGGCGTCGCTGTGCGTCTTGGCCAAAACACTGAAGGAAAAGGGTTATCCGGTTGCGTTTGTTCGTTGTACTGGAATTTTTTCGCGCTGCCCGATTCTGGATGCTCTCAACAGTCCTAAAGAGCGTTCACGTGGGTGTACGTCCTGTAATAAGCAGTCTTTAGATTTTCTCAGGGAGTACGATCTCCCCGCGGTTAATCTTGCGGACGAGGTTTCGGATACTATTAAACGGGAGGCGGAGAGTGTACCTATCCCAGGTAACCCAGCCGATTTTCAGTACGATGGGATTCCAATGGGAAGGGCGGTTGGCTACGATCTGTCGCTAAAATATAAGATCATTGGCACCGACTCGCTCACTCCCGAGGTGAATGACGAGTGGACTCGGTACCTCAGAAACGGTATCAAGGTCTATTTGAGTTTTAAGGAGATTGTACGCAAATATCGCCCGCGAAGTATCGTGGTCTACAATGATTATTACCTAGCCATCTGCGCTGTCTCCGCTGCGGAACGGGCCGGAGTCAGGTGTTTCAGCGTAGGGAGCGCTTATCATCGCGGAAACGATAGAAGAAACCCGATCGTCTGGCCGCACCTGACGGGTTTCCAGGGATTTCATTTGATAAAGGCGTGGGACTCGTGGAAGGGTGTGCCCTTAACACCGGAGATTGTCCGCGAAATCGGAGAGGATATCCTCTTTCGGCTCAACGCTCGGGGCGTCCACGTCTATTCTAAAAAGAAATCGCTGACTCGATCAAGTTTGTTGGAAGACCTGGCGCGTGATCCGAGGCAAAAAACGATAGTCGCCTATACCAGCAGTCTTTGTGAAACGGTGGCCACGACAATTGCCATAGAGAGCACCGGGAAAAAAGTTCCCCATTACCCGCAGCCCTTTAAAAACCAAGTGGAGTGGTTAAGGGGTTTGGTCGAATACACCGAAAGAAATGCCGGGGTTCGCCTCGTTATCCGGATACACCCCCGAGAGGATGTTAATCATCGGGACGGAGTTCGGTCGCAGCACATGGAGCAGCTTAAGGCTGCTTTGTCGCGGCTGCCGGATAGGGCAACTGTTCTCTGGCCACAGGACCCGACATCCAGTTACGACCTGGGCGAAATGGCCGACGTAGTCACCTTCGCCTGGAGCACAATTGGACTGGAGTTTGCGCGTTTGGGCGTTCCGGCGCTTCAGGCACTTCGTACCTACTATCCCTATCCCACGGAGGGGGTGTTTTTCTGGGAAGATACCGCCGAAAGCTATTTTAGAACCTTGACGAATCTCCTTGCGCATCCGCCACCGGCATTTCCCATAATTCAGAACGCTTTTCGTTGGTATCACCTCCAAAATATGGGGGCGCGGCTAAATATTGAGGATGTCATTCCGACGCCGGATTATGGGGGGTTGCCAAAATTTAGAGCGCCCCTGTTGGGGGACGAGCTTGAGTCGATAATCTTAAAGAAACGAACGGGACTCGAAATCAATTTGGAAAAACTTCAAAAATCGCCTCACGGAGATCTGGAAGAATCGAACATTCGGGCGCAGTTGGCGCGAACTCTCCATTTTCTGGTTACCGGTCGGGAGGTTTCCGATGTATCCGACGTATCCAGCGTGAGTCTGAGGTGTGAAACCAAACTGACTCGGCGTTTACAAGCTGCCCTTTCTGGAATGGATCGCGGCGAAAATACTGCCCCAGAAGCTAATGCCCTGCGTTCTTAGCCGCCAAGCTTGTTATGTTAAAATGACAACAGTTCTTTTTTCACCGATTTTTAGGTAACACCATGTCCAATCTGATTAACGTAAAAGAAAAGTACGACCAGGTTTTTAAGGAAAGCTTTTCGATCGGGGATGCCGAACTAAACGATGCGCTCGAGTACAGCAAAACGGCCGCCTGGGATTCGATAGGGCACATGGCGATGATTGCGGCACTCGAATCGGCGTTTGGAATCACGATGGAAACCGATGATGTGGTGAATTTTAGTTCCTATAAAATGGGATTCGTGATTATGGCTAAGTACGGCGTGGTTATTCAGTAACGGTTCCCACCCTTATAAAATATGTTCATTCACGGATTGCAAAAGCACGGGGAGCAAGCGGCTCTCATTGGTACTGATAGGCGTGTGAGTTTCCGCGAGTTTGCGGGGTGTGCGGACCTCTTTCCGCTTTCGACCCGGGGTCTTTGTTTCATTATCTGCACCAATACTCTGGCATCGATGACAGGGTATTTGGCAGCGCTTCGCCAAAACTGCGTACCGGTACTTTTAGGTCGCACTCTTCACGAGTCGCTATTTTCTAAGCTATTGGAAGATTATCAGCCTCGATATGTTTGGGCTCCCAGCGATCGGAAGGTTTCCGGGAATATGCTATTTGAGGCCGATGATTATCGACTCACGCGTACCCACTTTCCAAGTGACTACGAACTTCATTCTTCGTTGGCTCTGATGCTTGCTACGTCAGGTTCTACTGGAAGCCCTAAATTTGTGCGACTGAGTCAGGACAACATCGAGTCTAATGCAAAATCGATAGTCTCCGCTCTTGAGATCTCTCAGAAAGACGTGACCATCACGACGATGCCTATGAACTACTCGTATGGCCTGTCAATTTTACACAGTCATTGGCTGTGCGGGGCGTCTGTCGTCGTAACCGAGGCCGGCCTCATGGAGGCGTCGTTTTGGGATGCGTTCAGGCGTCGCGAGGTGTCGTCGCTTAACGGTGTGCCTTACATTTATGAAATGTTAGCTCGCTTGCGTTGGGACAAGATGCAACTTGTCTCGTTAAAGACGATGACGCAGGCCGGGGGGACTCTCAACTTGGAGTTGCGACGACACTTTGCAGGGGGCTGTCGGGAATTGGATATTCGGTATTTTACGATGTATGGCCAGACCGAGGCCACGGCGCGGATGTCAATTTTGCCCCATGCCGATTCCCAGAGGCGACTAGGTAGTATCGGTAAACCCATACCCGGTGGGAATTTCTGGCTGAGGGATTTGGAAGGAAGTCCTATTGAAACGATTGGGCAAGAGGGGGAACTGGTTTACGAGGGGCCCAACGTATTTATGGGTTATGCGACAAGCTTTAGCGACCTGTCGCGAGGTGATGAGGTGGGCGGAGTGCTATTTACCGGCGATACCGCAACTTTCGATAGTGACGGGTATTTCACCGTAACGGGCCGACAAGGTCGCTTTCTCAAGGTGTTCGGCCACCGGGTCAATCTAGGGGAACTGGAGCAAATGGTGGTGAGTAAAGGAATCGAGTGCGCGTGCGCGGGAAAAGACGATCTGGTCCAAGTGTTTGTGACTCAAAATGGATCCCAAAAGGCTTTACAAAGTTATCTTGCCAGCATGACCGGACTCAGTGCTAGCGGTTTTCGAATTGTCGAGGTCCCGAGCATCCCTCGGCACGAATCGGGCAAAGTAAATTACCCGGCGCTCGAGGAGTTAAAACGTGCTTGAGATTTTCAAACAGAAACCGTTTGCCGCTCAGTCCATCCAAAAGGCGGCTGTGTTTGAGGCTAGGCTAAACGATTTGACACGATTTCATTATGATCACTCACCTGAATATCGAAAGATTCTAAGTGCTCTGGACTACTCTCCCCAGCGTCACTATGCAGTTACAGAATTGCCCTTTCTTCCCGCACGTCTCTTTAAACAAATCGAACTGTTGTCGATAGGAAAATCTGAAATCCGGAGCACTCTGCGCTCCTCTGGAACAACTGGCCAGAACACATCGATGATTTTTCTAGATGCCAGTTCATCGGTAAACCAGCGCCGTGCGCTCACGACTATCGTGGCCGATTTTATCGGAAGTGATCGCGTGCCCATGCTTATCATCGATTCTAAACCCGCCAGGGTTAGGGCGCTATCGGCCCGTCAGGTGGCGGGATTGGGGTTTTCGGTTTTTGGAAAAAACCTGACCTACGCATTACTCGAAAACGGCGAGCCAGACTGGGATATTCTTGAGGCCTTTTGCCGCTCGCACCAGGGTCAGCGGATTCTGGTTTTCGGAATGACGGCCGTTGTGTGGGAATTCTTCCAGAAAATCCCGGAACGCGGGTTCGACCTTGGACAGGCCACCTTAATCCACGGTGGGGGCTGGAAACGTCTGAGCCATAAGGCGGTGGACAATGGGGTCTTTAAAGGGCGAATCAGGGAAATCTGTGGAATCACCAAGGTGCACAACTACTACGGAATGGTGGAACAGACTGGGTCCATTTTCGTGGAGTGCGAGAGAGGCGTGTTTCATGCTTCAATTTTCTCTGATGTCTTGATTCGGGATGAAGAATTTTCAATCGTCCCGCACGGTGGTCAGGGACTCATTCAGTTAAATTCACTGCTCCCGACGAGTTATCCCGGCCACGCGATTCTTTCCGAGGATCTGGGAGAAATCATCGGTGAGGATGATTGCCGCTGTGGACGCAACGGGAAGTATTTCAAGGTTTTGGGTCGGATGCAAAACGCTGAACTACGGGGGTGTAGCGATGTTGCGGCCGCCGCGTGATTCCGGGAGCGCAGAAATGATACGGCTGCCCACCGATGGGGTAACCTATCTGGTCGGCGGTCCTTCGATTGACGGCCCATTGCTCGACGGCCGTCCATTTGCTCCCTATGCGCCCATTGTCTGTGAGTTCCTGGAAGAGCTCTCCAGCACTCTGCTTGGGGACCCCGCGGCGCGCGCTTTTTCCGACGTGTCGAGTTTTGCGTACTGGTGCCGCCCCAGCCATATACAGAGACTGTCTGATAAATTTTTAAGCCAAAAAAACCGGTCAGGAGTTGGTGTCGTTTTTCACATCACCCCATCCAATGTTCCGGTAAACTTTGCCTTTTCATTCGTCTTTGGGCTACTCGCCGGTAATGCCAACATGGTCCGAATCCCATCAAAAAAATATCCTGAAGTCGACGTAATCCTGGCTGCCATTGCAAAGTTGTTTCAGAAAGGTATTTATGGCGAGGTGCGCGATAGAACGGCCTTCATGCGCTATGAGGCCAGTGATGAGTTGACCGTTTTGTTTTCAACACTATCCAGGGCTCGAATGATTTGGGGCGGAGACGAAACCGTCAGTCACCTTCGGGCGATTCCGGCCTCTGCTCGTTGTATGGATCTGACCTTCGCGAATCGGTATTCGCTCAGTATTCTGGACGGTAAGGCTGTAGTGAAGTTATCGGAAAGCGAGTTGGATAGACTGGCGGAGCGGTTTTATAATGACACCTTTGTACTCGATCAGAACGCCTGCTCGTCTCCACAGGCGGTGTTTTGGATAGGTGAAATTGCACCCGGTTTCTGGACGGCACTGGATCGGTGGGCTCAAAAGAAATATCAACTTGAATTATCGACTGTGATGGATAAGTACGTTCAGTTTTGTGATGATGCCGTGCGAATGGATGGGGTGAGTCTAAAGCGGTATTCCAATTACGTTAATGTGGTCACAGTCGCAGGTATCGATACCAGTCGGCGGGGAAGCTGTGGGTATTTTTACCAGGCCCGGGTAGAGAATCTGGACTCGGCGCTACTTAATCTCGGCGAAGTGGTGCAAACGGTGACCTGTTTTGGAATTAAGCCCCAGGATATCATTGACCGGGTGCTGGCTCTTCACATTGCCGGGGTGGACCGGGTCGTGCCGGTGGGTAAAGCGCTCGATATTGGGGTCATTTGGGATGGAATGGATATTGTGGGATCGCTTTCGAGGATAATCGATGACACCGTTACACCTTGATCGAGACGCTTTACTTCGCACCCAGCGCAACCGCGCCCCGTTTTTGATGATGGACGAGGCAACTGCGGTTATCGCGGGCGAGAGTGCCCGGGGGTTTAAGCAGTTAAGTCCTTCGGAATGGTTTTTCGAGTGCCATTTTCCCGGTGATCCCACCATGCCCGGAATGCTTCAGCTGGAGGCAATCGTACAGATGACTGCACTGACGATTCTCTGTTTGCCGGGCAATGCGGGGAAAGTAGCCTACATTGTGGCAGTTAAAGATGTACGATTTAGGCGCAAGGTGCTCCCCGGCGACAGGCTGGATCTGGAAGGGCAGCTACTTTCTTGGAAACGGGGCGTCGGCGCTTGCAAAGGGCGCGCCGCGGTAAATGGAGAAACCGCATGCGAGGCCGAATTTACGCTAGTGCTCCCCGATGAATTGACTCCAATGGCATCTCGACGTTAAAATAGTACTTAGGCCCCTCTCCGTTTTTCGCACCCTCTACCCTAATCCCGAAGAAAAAGGTGTTCCGTGGAACTCTTTAAAAAACCGCGCCTGATGGAAAAATTTAGAAGCTTTCATAAATACGTCACGAGCCATGAAGGGCGAATCGGAAACAAGCAACGGGGAATCGATCTCAATTTCAATAACGCCTGTAACTTGAAATGCGAATACTGTTTTACGAACTCACCCAAAAACGAACATATGAAGGACTCGCTGCCCATCTCGAAGGTAGCCGATATCGCTAATCAGGCCGATGAATTGGGGATTTTCGAATTCGATCTGCAGGGCGGGGAGCTCTTGCTCAGACCCGACAAATTGTTCGAGGTTTTAGAGGCGATTAAGCCCGAGAGGTTCTATCTCTATCTCACCACCAACGGCTATTTTTTGGATGAGTCCATGGCCCAGCGTCTGGCAAAGGCCGGCGTGAGCCGGGTTTCAGTGAGTGTGGACAGTTTCGATGAGAAAACACACGACAAGATCCGAGGCAAGAAAGATTCCTGGCGCCGGGCGATGGAGGGGCTGAAACATGTTCAGAAGGCGGGTATCGATCCCTATTTGAACATTACGGTGGGTCACTACAATGCGTTTTCCGAAGATATTAAAATGCTCTGCCAGTACTCGGAAGATAATAACTACACGACACTGATTAACGTCGCCGTGCCGTCGGGGATGTGGCTCAAGATAGACAAATTGGCTGAGGTCATGGTGGATGAGGCCGACAAGGCTCGGCTCATCGAACTGCGAAAGAAACACCAGAACATCCTCCGCAATCTGTGGAACCCGTTCGACAAGAATTATGAAAAGGTTCTTGGCTGTAACACGGTTAACCGTTTGTATATCACGCCTCTGGGCGACGTATTGGTCTGTCCGTACGTTCACATCAAGATCGGAAATGTCTTTGAGCAGTCGCTGAAAGAAATCTCCGAGTTCGGATTCAAGATTAAGTATTTTCGCGAGCACAGCGATCTGTGCCTGGCGGGCGAAAACAAGGATTTCGTACGCAAATTCATGAGTTTCGAAAAGCAGTCCATTTTTCACCCCGCGCTGGCTAAGGAGATTTTCAAACCTGAAGATTATGTTGTGTTGGAGGACGGTACCAATCAATCGGCGGCACTGACTGACATTGTACCCAAGGCGGCAGCGAAGTGATCGTTCTCACGGAAAAACACGCCGTTGTTACCGGCGCGAATCGGGGGATCGGAAAGGCTATCGTCAAGCTCTTTGCTGAGAACGGTGCCTCAGTCTGGGCCTGCGCGCGAAAGCCCGATGCCGGATTTTCGGACTTTCTGGCGCAGTTAACCAGGGAAACCGGTTCGGTGGTGACTCCCATCTATTTCGATCTGAATGATGCCCAACAGGTAAAGGACGGAGCCCGTAAAATTCTAGAATCTTGTTTTGTAGATGTTCTAGTCAATAACGCGGGTGTCATCCACACGGCTCTGTTTCAAATGACCACCGTTTCGAAGATGAAAGAGATTTTCGAAACGAACTATTTTTCGCCCATGAGTTTTACGCAGTACATGGCTAAAAAAATGGCATCGTCCTCCCGGGCACCGGGTAAACTACCTGGTGGCTCAATCATTAACATTTCGTCGTCGGCCGGGATCGATGGCAATGCCGGACGGGTGGCCTATGCGGCGACGAAGGCGGCGCTTAATATTTCCACGCGCGTCTTGGCCGAGGAGCTGGGCGCTGTCGGTATTCGGGTAAATGCCATCGCTCCAGGTCTTACGGAAACCGACATGATGCGCGGGAGTACCCAAGCAGAGGTGCTCTCTGCCACGTTGACGAGAACGTGTCTCAAGCGAGTGGGCGAACCGAGTGAGATCGCGAGTGTGGCGCTCTTTTTGGCATCTGATCTGTCGAGCTACGTCACCGGTCAGGTCTTGAGGGTGGATGGTGGGATGTGAATACCAGATCCGATACCGTTTTAAAGTTAAGTCAAATGGCAAAACGGATGCGGGCGCAAATCTTCAAGGTGGCACTGGCCGCTGGTGGGAATACGCACCTGGGCGGCGGGCTGTCTATTGTGGATATTATGGCCACTCTCTACGGGGAGGTTCTTCGCTTTGACACGAATCGTCCCGAGTGGACTGATCGCGATCGATTTATTTTGAGCAAGGGGCACGGATCCCTGGGTCTTTATACCGCGCTTGCCGACGTGGGATTTATTCCAGAAGTGGATTTAATGCGATTCGAGAAGTCGAACAGTTATCTTCTGGGCCACCCTGTCATGAATAGAAAACACGGCATCGAATTTTCGACAGGGAGTCTGGGAATGGGGCTGTCGCTGGGGATTGGCGTTGCACTGGCGGCGAAGCGCCGTGGATTGGGCTTTAAAGTTTATGTCCTCATGGGTGACGGGGAGTGCAATGAAGGGAGTGTGTGGGAGGCGGCACTTGCGGCCCCTCAATTCCGACTGGATAATATTATCGGAATCGTGGATCGTAACAATTTTCAGCAGACTGGTGCCAATCGCGACATTATGAGCATGGGTGATATTGGCGCGAAATGGCGCAGCTTCGGGTGGGACGTGAGCGAGGTGAATGGGCATGACGTCGGAGAGCTTTGGGATGTTTTCAAAAAAGACGCGGTGGCCGATACCCCCCGGTTGGTAGTTGCCCATACGATTAAAGGAAAAGGTTTTGCGCTAGCCGAAAATAATAACGATTGGCACCACGCAACGCTTACCCAGACCCATTTTCAGGCCGCGATGGAGGGCCTCAAGTGATTTGCCGTTTAGTAATTGATGAGGCCAAGATAAAACTGTGGTCCACTATCGGGCCTCGCGCCGCTTTTGGTCTAGCCGCACTCGAAATCGGCGGGCAAGTGGACGATCTCCTCATTTTAACCGGTGATACCTCGACCTCGGCGGGCCTCGATAGGTTCCGCAAGACCTTTCCTGATAAGTTTTTGGATGTGGGAATCAGTGAACAAAATATGATGGGAATCGCGGCAGGCCTGGCTTCCGAGGGGATTTGCGTGATTACGGCGACCTTTTCGCCGTTCCAGGCGCTTAGGTGCTGCGAGCAGATAAAGGTGAACTTAGGTTATATGAACCACCGTGTGTGCATGGTCGGGCTGGCCAGTGGAGTGGTGCTGGGAGTTTTGGGTTATACACATTGTTCCGTCGAAGATGTTGCTATCGTTCGTTCCTTGGCAGGGATTACCATAATCTCTCCGGCGGACTCGACCGAAACCGTAAAGGCGGCGTGTGCTGCCGTGAATCACCACGAGTCCGTTTATCTGCGCCTGACCGGCGGTCCGAAAAACCCCATCGTCTACCGTTCCGATTATGACTTTGTGATTGGGCGTGCGATTACGCTTAGAAGCGGCTCCGATCTTACTTTTTTTGCATCGGGTACGATGGTGTATGAAACGCTCGAGGCTGCAAAATTACTAGCAATCGAAGGGATCGAAGCTTCGGTCGTCAACATGCACACCCTCAAACCCATCGACGCCGACTCCATTGGTAATGCCTGTGTCACTTCTAGGCTCATCGTTACCGTGGAAGAGCACAGTATCATCGGTGGTTTGGGGACCGCCGTCGCCGAGGTCAAGTCTGCCATCGCGGGAGCGCCGCCTCAATTGACACTCGGATTGCCCAACGCCTATGGGAGCGCGGGAGAGTACCGGTCAATATTGGAGATGCATGGCCTTATCGCCGTCAAAATTGCCGAGCGCGCCAAGGCCGCTCTCATGGCGCTAAATGGTCGTTGCAAGGACTCCGGACAGAGCGGACAAAGCGGGCAGCGCGTGCAGGCTGCGCTGGCCTGACTTGCCGCAGTGACCATCAAAATTGATTATGGAATATGTTCCCTTCACCCAGGTGGCATCGTTAATCGACATTCGCCGGGGCGATACTGTCACGGTGAGTTCGGATCTGCTCCGGTGGATGTGCATTTGCCGCGAGCACCAGGATCCGTTTGACGCCGGGCGATTTCTGGACTCCCTCGCAGATGCGGTGGGATCCGAGGGAACACTACTCGTTCCGGTCTTTAACTGGGACTTTTGCCGTGGCGTTGGATTTAATTACCACCAATCCCGGTCGCAGTCCGGTGCGTTGGGAAATGTGGCGGTGAAACATCCCGGCTTTCGCCGAACCAAGCACCCGATCTATTCTTTCGCGGTTTGGGGAAAGGACAGAGATCTGTTGTGTGGGCTAACCAATACCGATTCGTTCGGTGATGATTCCCCCTTTGGCTATCTATATCGTGCGAACGCTAAAAATATTTTGATATCCGTGGACTACAAACTCACGGGGTTTTTCATGGTGCACTTTTCGGAACAGCGCGCAGCTGTCCCGTATAGGATGGTGAAGCATTTTTCGGGAGCGTACACAACCGAAAATGGAACTGTGCACCAGGCAACCTACTCCATGTTCGTCAAGGATCTATCCATTGCTCGGCGTGTGTGTATTGGCCCGGACATGGATGCACTGCTCATGCAGCGGGGCTATTACCGTAGACAGTCGATAAGCGGGATATCATTTGATACAATAGAACTGACGGGCGCCGCCGATATTATGACCGAGGATCTGACCCGCGGCGGGGGCCTCATTTTCCCGCAGTTGTGATCTTTTTGAGTAGGCGCGGCCGGGTTTTTTCCAAAATATTCGGAGTCTCGAATGCTTCCATCCCCGATTCGAACGGCTGTTAAAAAACTTTACCGCTCGATTATTGCAGCCAAGATTCCGGTACCGATTTCGGTGGCAACCCTGCTTGGCGAGGAGCGTTTGGTGGCGGTTGATATCGGTGGCGCCAATGGACTGTTGCCCCATTGGGTTTGCTTAAATGGCAATGCCAATTACATTCTATTTGAACCTCACCCCGAATCGTATCAGGAATTGGTATCACAGTTGCCGTCAAGCGTGGGAAGAGGGTCGTACCGGGTATTGCCCATAGGGCTTTCGGGTACGGGCGGTAGACGCGAATTATTCATCACCAACTCCCCGACGGGTTCTTCCATCATGCCGAGGGATGAGAGCATCGAGCGCCTTTACGAGTCGTCCCGCTATGTGTATCCGATGCGAACCATTACCATTGATACTCGGACTCTCCAGGATGCATTAGACGACATCCAGGAAAAACGGGTGGATATGATCAAGATAGATATTCAGGGGGCGGAGTATGAGGTACTGACCGCCATGGGGGACGAGCGACTACGCAATATCATGGTTGCCGAAATCGAGATTGGGCTGACTCGTACCGTCGTTGGTCAAAAAGGCATCGAAGAGTTCAACGCCCTGCTCGAGGCTAATTCAATGGAACTACTCGACGTAAGAGTATCCCGAATTTATCTCGCCAAGAACGGGGATAATTGTGCCTACCAGAGGGAGAATTTTGGCGTTTATCCGAATGCCCCCGGAATTGCGGCCCGTGCCTGGGAATTTGACGGTATCTACTTCAAGCGGACGAAGGGTTTGCTGGAATCGAGAGATGTCGGCTCTATGCGTCGATTAATGGTGGCCTATTGTACCTACGGTTTTTTTCTCGAGGCGTTCCGTCTGAGCGAAAAGCTGGGAGAGTTGGGAATGGTGGACCACGCGGAGTCCCGGCGCATTGGAGATGCGGTGGTCAATTGGTACCGTACCCAGCACGGAAGGATACTTTATAAACCTAGCCGGATTTTTACCGCCATCCGGCAGTTTTTGGGTCGTGCCAGTTTTCGGGGCAGTCCCCGGTGGGCTCAACATATGTGGGTGGACTATCCGAGTTGCTAGGCCGAGTTGCTAGGCCGCGTTGCTAGGCCGCGTTGCTAGAGGTGTTACTATGAATGCCGTTCCAAGACCGCTTAAGGATACAGCTGAAAAACTTCGAATCCCGAAGGTGAAAACACTCGCACCCTCTCCCTCCTTTCCTGTCGTTGACTACGCTTCGCACCCCGCGTTTCATGAACTCATTCGTCCTTGGGGCCGCGAAGACGATACGGCAAGTCACCTATTTGAGAAGCTGGATCGGGCATTGGAGAAGTTCCTGCAATGCGACGGGACCCAAACATACACTGAATCTTTTTTTGATCGGGCTTTTAGAAAGGAGATCGATCCACTATTCGAAAAGTTATTTTCCCAGAGCCGGCGCCTTTTTTCTGGAGTTCTTCAATCGGTGGTGGATGGTGCGCTTCATGAAACCCGAGAGCGTTGTATTCTGGAAGCAAAGTACATCGCCACGGCGGATTATAAGCTGGAAGGGGATCCGTTACTCGAAACTTGTACCGGTGCTGTAACGCAGTCCATGAAACAAAATGGTTTTTCCGCTCATCTGATTCCTCCTGACGCTATTAACGAGCTTAGCCAAATGACCCTTGAGTACCGGGAACCGATCAGGCGCTTGGCCGCGGCTTCTCCGAAGATGAGAGCAGACATGCCGATTCCAATGAAAGGTAAGTATTGGGAAGCCATAATGGAGATGATGCGTCAGACCGGGGTGCTGAGTGGTTCCTCACGTCATCTCGGCCATTCATTGGTCCCTATTTACTGCGCGATCAGCCTCAGCCATTCAAAACAGAAATGGTGGATGTCCTGTTACGATGACTTGGGAATTCCCACATCGCCTCTGGCCTATCTTCACGTTGATGATGACTTCGATCTGACCAAGTTCATTATATATTTGGATGACGTGAAGGCGGAAAATGGCCCCTTCCAATGCATTCCGGGCAGTCATCGCTGGCCACGGCCGTCTTTAGTGCAGTACCGCTTTTTCAAATCGATCGATCAATCGTTTGCTCGCGCCAAACTCGATCCTGGAATTCGTTCCGACTATTACAGGTCTCGCTTTGTGACCGCTGAGAATCGAAAGTGGTTAGGCCGGTTACCCAGGCCGTTTCAGGGTACCAGCCATATGGGGGATGATATAATGGCTGGGTCGGAGCTTCACCGAGTGCTCGAGTCGCAAATAATTACCATGCCATCGAGTGTCGCGAATTGTTTTGTGTTTGAGGGCGGAAGACTACTGCATCGTGGTGGCCTTTGTGAACAGGGCGAGCGCTGGTCGTTGCAGATGGCATTTTACCAACCCCAAACGGAAATTAGAAAGGCGAATCCTATCGCGAGTTTTGCCAGAATCTTCAGAAAAATCGTTGGTGAGTCCAACTACCACTCGATAAGGCGCCGTATCATCGGTCGGTATTGATCCCGCAGCTTGGTTTAACGATTCGGATCTTAATTTCTTATGCCAACTCGAACGCTTTCCACGGTCACAGCGCCTACCGTAGAGACTTCCGCCATGCCTTTGACTTTGCAGTCGATTTCACCGACCGAGGCAGCCGGCGCGACGGAAAACCCGGCTCGGGAGTGTTTGATCATCGATGCGGCGGGCAGTGGGTCCGCATTCCACTGGCGCGAATATTGGCAATATAGAGAGCTCTTGGGATTTCTGGCGTTACGCGATATCAAGGCGCGATACAAGCAGTCGATTTTGGGAATTGCCTGGGCGGCAATACACCCTCTGATCAGCACGATTGTCTATACCGTCGTTTTAAGGCGTTTGGTTCAAATCCCCTCCGACGGCATTCGTTATCCTCTTTTCGCATTTTCTTCGCTCCTCATTTGGAATCTTTTTTCATCCATCCTGATGCGCAGTACGAATAGCGTTGTTTCCAACGGTCATCTCATTGCAAAGGTATTTTTTCCGCGGCTCCTGATACCCGTGTCCTCGGTTTTGGTTTGTGTCATCGATTATGTTTTTGCCTGCGTCGCCATGGCGGTGTTGTTTCCATTCTTCGGAGTCTTTCCCAGTATGGCGTCACTCGTTGCGGTACCCGTCATTACGATTTTGGTGGCGACCCAAGCGCTGGGACTCAGTTTAATCTTGGCCCCTCTGAACGTTCGATTCCGCGATGTTTCCCATGTGTTACCCTTTTTGACCCAATTGTGGATGTTCGCGACGCCGGTATTGTACCCGCTCAGTCAGATACCGGAAAATTGGCGTTGGGTTGTTTGGATAAATCCTATGATCGGCTACGTCGAGGCCTATCGCAGCGTGCTTTTCGGACTGCCACTGGCGATGGCCCCGCTTGTGGCCAGTGTCAGCGTCAGTTTTGCAACTCTCGTTATTGGGGTCATGATTTTTAGACGGTTTGAATCGAACTTTTCGGACATTCTATAGGAGTTCTGCATGGCTGCGGCTATTCGAATTCAAAATATTTCCAAGCGCTATTTCCTAAATGGTGGCCGAAGGCTTTTCTCAAAAAGCCCTGCAGATGCGTTCATGGCTCTGAGCGAAATTAGTTTCGATGTGCCGGTGGGGCAGACGGTGGGGATCATCGGTCGCAATGGCGCCGGCAAATCGACGCTCCTTAAAATATTGAGCCGCGTGACGCGGCCGACCGGTGGCAGGATTGAGGCGTATGGACGGATGGCAAGCCTTCTCGAGGTGGGTACGGGTTTTCATCCCGAGCTCTCGGGGCGAGAAAATGTATTTCTCAACGGGGCTATTCTGGGGATGAGGCGGGCTCAAATCCGAGCGCGTTTTGACGAAATTGTACAATTTGCCGGAGTTGAAAAATTCCTGGATACCCCGGTGAAACATTATTCCAGCGGAATGTATGTCCGCCTGGCATTTGCGGTAGCAGCGCACCTGGAACCGGATATTCTCGTTGTGGATGAGGTTTTGGCGGTGGGTGACTCGGCATTTCAAAAACGGTGCATTGGAAAAATGAAGAGTATTTCGCAGGGCGGTAGAACCGTGATATTCGTCAGCCACTCCTTGGCGGCCGTTCGAAAACTTTGCGAGCGGACGATACTTTTAGATGAGGGGCGCCTGGTGGCCGATGGCGCGACGATGGACACGTTAGCCGTCTATAACAAAAAGCTCATCGATGAGGAAATTACCATCGATACCCAGGCGGCTGAGCGATTGAGTTCGTGTTCCGGCCGGGTGCGGTTTACGAGTTTTCACCTGCGAGGTGAAAGCGGTGAGGAGCGAACGGAATTTTGGAATCATGAGAAAATTAAGGTCTGGTTTTCCTACAAAGTTTGTTCGAAGGTTTCAGAACTGATCTATTCCTTTGCGCTGCGCTCCGATACCACCGATGAGGTCGTCACCAACACTCGTTATATTCTATCTTCAGCGCCTCTGGAGGCCGGATTCTGCGGATCGGTTTGTATCGAGATCCCCAAGAACTCGCTTTATGCCAGGGAGTACCACCCCTATCTTTGGCTGGGGGACGCCGATGGACACCCGTACGACCGAATCACCTACAGCCAAGACTCCTGCCGGCCCATTTTGGTGCATAGCAATGATGAAGAGTTTTTGAGGCTCGAGGGGTACTTCCCATTGCCACTCACGATGACCCACGAAACGATCCAGGGTTCTTAGGGGGCCAGGGTCCTTAGGGGGCCAGGGTCCTTGGCGGGGAATCCCTCGGCTCAATAATCCTTAAGCACCGTGTTGTCGCGCTCCTCGTCATTGAGTGGTGGCCATGAGCCATAATGGAGTAGTCGCTTGAGCGGTTTGGAAAGAGTTTCCCCGAGCGCTGCCCCGAGCATCTCGGGATATCGATAGTAGGGTTTCATGAACCAGGGGCCGTAGAAAGAAAAGAGGCCCCAGCGATCATTTTCGCAGGCTACGCCGCCCCGGTGCCAGAGTCCGCAATCAAAAATAACCACGCTGCCGGCATTTGCGCTGAGCTCGTCGTACTCATAGGGTGCTTCGCGTTCGGGACGGTTGCGAAAGAGGTGACTTTTAGGGACATATTTCATGCTGGCGTTCGCGTGGGAGAATTCGTTGAAAAGAGTGGCGACGATATAGCCAAATCCCCAATCGAGCCGCCTGCCCCCCAAATATCTGGAATCGGTGTGCCAGCTCTCCCCCAGCAGTTGGTCGCGTTCCGGTAATTGGTTTCTCGCGATGAGATCTCGAATGTCGGCACGCTCCCTCCGGTTGATTAAATTGGAGTTGATGAGAACGAATTCTTCGTCGAGCAACTGGCCGAGGATCTTTTCAATAAAATCCTGGTAGATCAAATTCAAAAAAAAAGCGTCATGTCGAAAGGGTGAAGTAATAAACTGACAATTCGCTCGCAGCGGCCTTTTTTCCTCCAAAAACTTTGCCAGAAGCAACTCGCTGTGACTTCGATAGGTCGAACACTCTTCGGGCGTAAGAATATTCGGAATTAGAGTAATTCCGACCTCCTTGAGTTCGGTAATGGCGCGATCAATATTGATTTCGGTCTTCACGAGGGGGTTTTCCTTCCTTCTAAATATATCACGAAGGCACGCGCTCGGTAGCGGCCTGGAGCCGTTGAGCGTCGCCCGGTCCAACGCCCCGCTTCCTGCAGGAGAATACCGATATTAGGAAAAGCATTTTGAAGGTACAATGGATGTTATTGAGCACATTCCCATCGGTCGGTGCCGGTGTGAAGCGCACTGGGGATACGATCGCTTCAAAGAGGCGTCACATACTCTGCTTGGGACACCTTGAGATATGCCGTGAAATTAATTGGAATGGTTGTTCTAGTGTCGGGCCTAGTCATTGCTACGGCTGAGGTGTTTTTTCGATTGGAGCCCAAATTAAGGCGCTCCACCGGAGTTGGGGTCGCCTCGGAATCGACTTTGTTGTCGGTACCGACTGAATTCGCACCGTACACCGATGGCTTTAATGTAAAAGGATGGCGTGCAAAAAATCTCAATACCAATGCTCACGGATTCAGAACGCTGCGCGAACTCGGTGACAAGGCTCCGACTGAGAAACGCATATTTATCCTAGGTGGAAGCGCGGCAATTGGTTGGGGGGCGAGCCATGACGATACGACGTTCGCCATAAAGCTCGAAAAACAACTGACGGAGAACACCCCAGGAGTTGGAGTGTTTAACGCCGGCTGTGACGGCTTTAATTCGAATCAGGAATGGGTATTGATGGCGACGCAAATCATGGATCTCAAACCCGATTTGATTCTGCTATTTGATGGATACAATGATCTGCATTACTCAATGGGAGAAAACTGGACTCCCGAGTACAACATTTATAGTCCTCAGGTGCGGGATAAACTGAACTTTCATGCCTGGTACCTGCACTCGGCACTGCTTAAGTTCCTAAGCACTAGGACCGCGCGCTTACGGGCTCCTTCGACTAATTTGGCCCGCACGGGGGTGTTACGAACCGACGCGGTCGATCGCTACGTCGCCAATGTTAAAAAAATCGCCTGGGCGAGCGATCGGGTGGGCGCAAAAACGTTGGTGGTATTGCAGCCCCATTTTTTGGTTTCCGGAAAGCCGCTGACCGAATCGGAAAAGCGGACATTGGATATTGGGCACGACTATAAAATGTTCACCAACTATGCAGAAGTGATTGGCCCGCTTTATTCCATGGCTCACGCCACGTTAGTGAATGCCGCGTCCACCGACGTGACATTTGCAAATGCCAATGACTGGTTTCGGGAGAGGCGCGAGAATCTCTTTCTTGATGAGGTTCACATGACTGACGAGGGGCACGCCCTGATTGCCGATCGGCTGAGCGCGGTGATTCGCAGAGAAAACCTTTTAGGGGATGATAGGGGTGGGCCGCGTCAGATCACGACGACACAGTTAAAAACTGGAAACCCACCTAATGACCCATCGGTGAAAATCGAGTGACGATTCGGCGCGCTACTCGCATTGCGTCAGATCGCATCGGTAAAATCGGTACGGTCTTCAGGCATTGCTTGTAATTGCCGAAAAGACTTATGGGGGAGCTTATGCCTAAACACTCTGCTCTGCATTCGGTATGAAAATAAGAAAACTTCTTCAAAAAATCGCCGCGCACCTCGTCCCGTATTGTCCTCGTTGCAGGCGCGATCCTTACTCAAACGTAACCTATTCACAAGACGGCGAAGACTGTGTTCTCAGGAGCATATTTGGTCAGAAAAAGGGTGGGTTTTATGTGGATGTAGGCGCGCATCACCCGATGAGGTACTCAAACACCTATCACTTTTACCGGCACGGGTGGACGGGAATCAATATCGATCCGATTCCAGGGACTAAAGAGTTGTTTGGAAAGTCCCGGCCCGCCGATATCACCCTCGAGTGTGGCGTGGGGGATGCAGCTGGGGGTGCACCGGGAGGCGTTGATTTCTATATGTTCGATGAACCTGCCTACAACTCATTTAATCCATCGACTGCAGAGTTCTGTGCCAGTCGTGGGTTTCCTAAACTTGTCGAGAAACGAAAAATACCGGTCTACACACTCGGTCAGATACTGGATAAGTATTTGCCGCCCGGAAAGCAGATCGATTTTCTGACGGTCGATGCCGAAAGCTGGGATTTCAAAGTGCTCGCCTCTAACAATTGGGAGCGTTATAAGCCACAAGTAGTTGTCGTTGAGGATGGCAAGGATGCTCAGAGCGCCCAAGTCTCACCCATCGGGGAGCTGCTCATGAAAAACGGTTATCTCCTGCTAGCAAAAACCGTAAATTCAGCGATTCACATCCTGAGGTCTGACGAACACCTATAGTCTTCACCCGAATACATCCAGATCACAACGCAATCAGTCATTTTTCGTGATAAGATTAGCCAATGATTGCGAGGGATGTCATGAAGTCTGTACTTTTTGTTTTAGGTTTTGCGTCGCTTTGTTTTGCCGAATACGAAGACGCCCCGGCCACTTCGCCGGAACCGGGACCCAATCTTTCATCGAGCGCGCCATCCGACAAAGAGGCCGATGCACCTGTTTTACGGCCTAAGCAACTATCGCAGCCCGGATATTCCAAAGATATCGGCAACTCAAAATACAGAGAAGGCAGCGAGAATACTCGAAAATATTTCGTGCCCGATCCGAGTCGGGTGGACGCGGGCGTGTTCCATGTCGCCTTTGCGGTAGGCGGGAATTTTTACGTTGAGCCAGAAGTGGCTTCTATCAGCGCCGCGCCAACCGGCAATTATTTCAAGGATTTTGGATTTCAGGGTGGCGTGTATTTTGACTACGACTATTCGGAATTACCGGAAAATATCCCCTTAGCTCTGCGGGCAATGGTGGGTTACAAATACGTGCTGAGCAGTGTCCATGTTTTTACGTTCGATGGGATGGTCAGGCGGATGATTCGGATGTCGGAAAACGCGAGCTTTGGCTTCGGGATCGGCGGGAGTGCTGCCGTGTGGTATCGGCAGCAGTCGGATCGTCCGATATTCGCCAATGAGGAGATGGTATTTCTTCCGAGCTTTATAGTTGGCGCGGGCTTTGATTTTAATCCCTTCATGGTCGACTTCAAGTGGCTCATCAACCGGTTTGGCCAGGACAGCACGATTACCGGACTTGAGTTCTATTTTGGTTTTCGGCTTTAATTCATGTTTCGGGTGAATCTCATTCTGCGGCTGATCGCAAGCCTCACGCTGCTTTTTATCCCGCTCGCAAGCCTCGACAGTTGGATTTACGATCTCTTTTTCAGGATGCGAGTGCCGGTTTCGAGCCCCTCCGATGTGGTGATGATCCGGGTGGACGACTCAGACCTTCTGGAGCACTTATCGGCTGTCGACCCCCGGTTTTCACCGGAGATGTTGCCATTTGATCCCAGCGGCTATTCCATCTGGCACGACGATTTTTACCATCAGCTCATAGGCAAGTTAGAGGAGTCCGGACCGAGTCTCATCGTGTTTTCCACTTACTACGATTGGGTACAAATAGATCGCCTGAATTACTCGAATCACTCTCACTCGAATAAGGTTTTATTTTCAGCGGCGGTGAATTCGGATAACAAGCTCATCCCTCCGCCGCGTGCCCTGACCTCCGGAACCAACTACGGTTTTAATAACCTGTTTCCGGACGGCGACAGCGTGATCCGAAAGACCCACCTGATTTATTCCAATGGGATGTCGCTCGCCCTTAAGGCCTACCAGGTTTTAAGGACCAGTCCCATTCAGCGCGATTTGGTGCAGCCGCTATTTATCGATTATCGGGGGCGTTCGGGGCATTACATCTCCTTTGATGGAGTCGCCATCGCTGAGGGGCGCATCGATGCATCGGGAGTTCGGGGGAAGGTGGTCGTTGTAGGGCGCGAGGAGGGTAGGGCAAGTTTAGTGGGAACGCCCGTGGGGATGATGCCCAAGATGGAGGTGTTGGCCAATACGCTCGATACCTTTTTGCAGAATCGAGAAATTCGAATACTGCCCCAGTGGGTGAACTATGCGGCTTCCATCGTCTGTATCGGCATATCGGTTGGGGTCATTCTAACGCTTCCGCTCAATCTGTCTTGGTTGCTTCAGGCCGTTCTCGCGGGTGGAATGTTTTTGGTGGGGTTAGTGGCCTTTTCTGAATTTAAGATCTGGTTTGGACTTGGCAATCCGCTTGCCTGTATTTTGGGCACCCACCTCATGGTCATGGGATTTCGGCTGGGACAACAAGAGGAGAAGCAGTGGCACCTGACACAGGAGTCCCAGTACTTAAAGGACATGGATCAGTTCAAGAACAATTTCATTTCCCTGTTTAGCCATGACTTAAAGACGCCGATCGCAAAAATTAAGGCCATCACCGAGCGCCTGTTGGGTGAGCATCCAGACCTTCCCCCTAAGATTCGGGATTCTCTTAAGACTCTCGATAAAACGAATGCCGAACTGGCGAGATTCATTTCCGATATTTTGAAGGTAACGAAGATGGAGACCATGGCCTGGGAACCCAGTCGCGAGGTGGTGGATTTGAATCGAATGGTAGAGGATGCGGTCGGGCGATTGCGGTTCCTGGCGGATGAAAAACGCATCGCCATCGTGAAAGATCTGGAGCCGCTCTTTTCCATGGAGGGCGACGGCAAGCTCCTGCTAGAGGTTATAATCAATCTTCTGGAAAACGCCATTAAGTATAGCCCGCCCGATCGCAAAATCATCGTACGGACCCGGGAAGAGGCCGGAGTGGTTCGAGTTAGCGTTATCGATGAGGGGCCGGGAATCGATCCTAATGAGATTCCACGCGTAACGGGAAAATTCTACCGCGGAAAAGAGGTCATCGATTCAACCAAAGGTTCAGGCCTTGGACTTTATCTCGCTAAATACTTTGTCGAACTCCACCACGGAAAACTTCAGATTGATAGCGGACTTGGCGTTGGCACCAGCGCCAGCTTCACCCTGCCAATTCCTTAGCCCTTGGAGAGGGCGCGATCGATCTTTTCTTTGAATTTCTCGAAGGGCTGCGCACCTTGCAAGAGCACTCCGTTAATCACGAAGCTAGGAGTTGCTTGAATGCCGTGACCACTCGCCTCTTTAGCGCTTTTGTCGACCAATGCCTGGTGCTTTTTGGTCGTATAGCACTCCTTGAACTTCGCTTCGTCGAGTGCCAGCGTTTTGGCGTGCTGATCGAAGTCCTTGTCTTCGAGTTTGGACTGATTCTCAAAAAGCGCGTTGTGATATTCCCAGAATTTTCCCTGATCGCCCGCGCAGTGCGCAGCCTGCGACGCAAACGGTGCTCTCGCGTGCGACGGCAAGGGCATGTCTCGGAATACGATCTTTACCTTGTCCGGGCCGTATTCCTTCTTGATTCTTTCGAGTACTGGAACGGCGCGCGAACAAAACGGGCATTGGTAATCTGAGAACTCGGCAATGGTGACCGGTGCCCCGGGGTTTCCCCAAGTCGGATAACCCGCGAGATCGACGTTTAGCTTCGGAGATTCCGGCTCCTTAATAAGCATTTTAACATTGGCTGCCATTCGCAATTTTTGTACGAAGGTCTGCCTTTTTTCGAACTTACGCCGATACTTGAGATAGTCCTTCACGTCATCCTTTTTGACTCGCGGGTCTTTGAGGTTGAGCCCCTTGCTGGACAGGAAGTCCTCGATGTCCTTATCATTAACCTCGCCCACGTCGCCTCCGGCCTCTTTTTCCACCAGCGCATCGATAGATAGGTTTTGCTTCTTGGCCTCTGAATCGAGTAGCCGCTGTTCCACGAAGTCGTTAATGGCCTGCTCCTTGGTCCGATACATCTCCTCTTCAAGATCGAAGAGCCGTGTCTTTACCTGGGCAAAAGCTTCCTGCCCGGTAATCTTCTTTCCGTTGTATTCAGCGACAGCGTCGCTGCCACCACCACCCGTACAACCGGTTAACCAAAGTCCGACGAATATCAACGATGCGATCTTGAGCATGGAGCCCCCTGTGAGGTCAGTTACGATTAATGTCTAACACTACCAGTTTTTTTCAGGGTGAAAAGTCATTTATTACAATGGATTAGCGTCTCGAAAAGGTGAAACGTATATTACGGTGCATTAGATTCAGTCTTAATCCACTCCAGCATGGGTAACTTGGCACGGTGTTTAATAAAATACTGAACGAGCGATCCCGTATGGATGATCGCAAGCAGTCCAAAAACGATTGGGGTCAGTGAGTTGGAGTTGGAACTTGCGTTAACAATCAGCACGCAAGCCCAAACGAATTGAAGGCCCAAGCCCCACTTACCCAGGCGGTTTGAATTAATGGCTAAAAGCGATCGGGAGTCGAGGCGCACCCAAAGAAAGGCCACGAGCTGAACAAGGGCGATCGTTACAATGAGGGCGAGGTAGATGACGGGGCACCTTCCGAGCGAGGTGAGCGCCCAGAACAGACTAAGCGTGTAGATTTTGTCGGCCGCGGCGTCCAGGATACTCCCTAGTCGGGACGCGAAACCATATCGTCTGGCCATCCAACCATCGAGTCCGTCCGTAGCGCCCCCGAGAACGTGGCAGATCAAGGCCGAAATCCAATCACCGTGGATTAAAAAATAGACGGTAATGGGCGTCGCTATCAGCCGGATACACGAAAGAATGTTGGGAATGGATTTCATCGATTTGTTTTAGTCTTTTCTGGTGTCTTCTAGAGTCCGGGCGCCTCACCAAACGCCTCGATTCGGTCCCTTTCCTTGAAGCTTCCACCCGAATGGATGACCGCAACGGCACCGTCACGCCCGAAAAAATCGATGATTCTAAGAACGCCCTTGAAAGTTCCGGGTGCCTGACCAATGAAGACATTGGTATCAGGGTCAAAGATGGGCGGGCCGTCGCCAAAAACTTTCAGCAATTGGCCGCGCAACAGGCCGCTGAGTTCACCGGCATTGATGTAATATCGCTGAAAATCGATCTTGGCGATGCGTCCCGACCAGCCGAGGCGGGCGAGGTAGGAATCGATCTCCTTTAACGGCTTTTGCAAGGCTCTGGCCGCTGCGTTTTTGCCGTTATCGGCATCGTAGCTGAGCGGCTCGCGTTCATGGGTATAAAGTCGTAGCAACTCCTCGGTGAGTTCACCGACGTGGCTTGTCTGGTGAACCAGCTGCTCGCTTTGAATATCGAAAAGATCCAGGTGAACCCGAACTCCGGTCGTGCGGTGTTTGGAACGAAACAGGCC
This sequence comes from uncultured Pseudobdellovibrionaceae bacterium, assembly GCA_964603655.1. Lineage (GTDB taxonomy): Bacteria > Bdellovibrionota > FAC87 > UBA2466 > UBA2466 > JACPWY01. The sequence goes on from CAZRVZ010000122.1 coordinate 35,271, forward strand.
AACGTCGTCCCCCTCTTCGCGGTACCACAGATCCTCCAGTGAGCTGCCGATGGCGCCAATGGCTCCCGAGGCCCGGGCCCTATCGAAGATGAGTTTCCAGTTATACTCGAGTCCATTTGCTGCTTTGAAATTTTTGGAATCCAGAAACTCAGCAGGTTTTACCAGTAAAATATCGGGCATGCCGACGATCGCATCGCTAATGACGGCATTGGCGTGATCCGCCAGCGCGCTCCCGCCGTGAGGGGTCTTGTTGAGGGTGGGGAGCACCAAAATCCTGCGCTTGGGCCTGACCGGAATCTCTTTGCCCTGCGGATTCACGCGCGCGATCTGATCGGTGGGGATGACTTCGTAATGTGTACAGGCAGTCGTGAGCGCTAGAATCGCCAAGGCGAATTGAAATGTTGTGCTACGCATCAAGCTATCCGTTGCGTGGGTGGTTTAGCTAGTCTTAAACAGTATATGCAACTGGGATCCGATAGGCAATTCGGGAAGCGTTCCCAGTCAGGCCCGTCCCTGATAAAATAGCCGTTGTCCAAAGCGCCGAGGAAAATTCGGATTAATGTCTATTCGACGCAAATCGTTATTTCGCTACGCCCAGTGGCCGAACCTGGACGCGTGGGAGTGCGTCCTCTGGGTGATTCTCGGGACATTCTTATGTGGTGTCCTCTTCATTCAACTTTACCCATATCTCTTTCGTTGGTGGGATACCTATTATTATTTTCAACTGGGGCACAGCATTTTAGACAATTTCCGGTATGAAACCAATTGCATCCGCGATATCTCCGGCGCCGTTCGTTTTCCGCAAACCAACCGCACGTACCAACCGCTTCACCCGCTTCTTCTTGGTTTGTCGTCGCAAGTTTTTTCCTCGGACATAATATCCGGACTGTTTGTCGCATTAACTCTCGTTGGAGTTGGAGCCTGGCTCGTGTTTCTTGTCGCGCGCGAAACCAGCGCGGACAAATGGCCGATTCCATTTTTGGCCTATTTCTTCTTTATCGGCCGAAATCAGGCCATACGCTTGGAAATTGGTGGTGCACTCAGTATGCCTACCGCGTTTGTATTTGTGATGGCTTGCATTGTTGTTGCCGCCAGGTCCGCCTCCCGAAAAAACATATCTTTTCTAAGTTGTGTTGCCCTTGCGGCCTTTGCGGTTCTCGCCGCGCTATCTCGCTGGGAGCTTGCCGCTTTTGCTGCCGCCTTACCCGTTACGATGGCGCTCATCTGGCGCGGCCGTTATGGATGGCGTAAAGCCGTCTCCGCTGCCAGTGTCTGCCTGGCATTCGAATTGATATTTGCGAGTCCGTGGGCGCTTCGAAACTATTATAATTTCGGAGCTTTTTTCGCCTCGACGGGTTCAAACGCAGTGTGTTCACTCCACCCCGTTGGAATTGGCGTGTGGACCGTATCAGACGGCGGCACGGATCTGGGATGCATCTTTACATCCGAATGGCTCAAAACTCGTCTCGCTCAAGCCGCTCAAACTTTCAAGATGATTAGGCAGCAGTGTGGGCTCTCCGGCCTGTCAATTACATTGCCGCTCATTATGTTTTGGAAGCGCTTTAACTACCCACAACGTGCGGTATTTGCTCTTTCCGCCGCTCATTTTGTTTCAACTTGGTTGGCAATTTCCACGACACATTGGATCGAACCGAGATATTTCTCCATTCATTATTTTTGGATTGTGTTGTGGTTCGCAATAGGCATAACCACACTTCGTCAAATGGGCCGGATCCGTCGAACGCAGATCCTGGGTCCAGCGATCTTATTCAGCGCGGCCATCTTTATCTGTCTCATCGTTATGGAGCCGGAAATACAATGGGCGCGTTTTACCAAGCCGCATCCTGAGCTGGCAATTTGGCGTCGCAATCAAGAGCGGTATGTGACGTATGCGGATAGTATAAGGAGCAAGGATTGGGGCAATTTTGTTTTCGCTGTTCCTAATGCCGAGGAGTTTACCTACTTCACCGGATTAAAGTCCGTTCGAATAATCGAGCCCATTGACTCTGTAAACTATTCAAAAGAGTTCAGGTTATGGTTCGAAAAATGGAAACCCGATCGCATCTGCATGGCGGAGAACGCCAGAAAGAGATCGGGCTTGAACTCGCTTACGCCACCGGAAACATGGATCGAGGATTGCCCGATTGTTCAACCGTCCTAACGGATTTATTTGCGAACGTATTCTAGTAAGTTACTAATGAGACCACTAGTAAAATTACCCAGGACACAGCGTTTAGAGATGATATCGAAGACTCGGAATGTAAACCTACTTATGAACTGGCTGATAACTCCAGGCGCCAAAAAAGAAAAACTGGCTGTCATTTCTCGTGCTTTTCGTCATTTGCCCCCACTCCTCTGCGGACATGATAATTTGAAAGTTCGTCTTCGACGTTCTCGGGCAGAGTGTGGCCATTGCGGTTCTTTTTGGGATCTTGATTTTGCATCTCGGCCATTTACCTATGACTCCAACTATCCCCACCATCGGCACCACCACGACCCAGAGCTCGGCAGGGCGAAGGTCAGGACAGCTCGCCGCTGGCTTGCAGTATGTGGATTGTCGGCGAAAGGGAAGGTCATTTGCGAAGTCGGATTCGGCGGCGGGTCGGTGATCATGGATGTTGCTCCCGAGGCGAGAGTAACGATCGGAATCGAAGCTGTTTCTGAAAACCTACTCCAAGTCGAGCGCCAAGGATTGCCCAGACTGCAGGTTTATCATGCGTCTCGTCTGCCCTCTGAACTTCCGGAACGAATCGATCTTTGGCTGTTCCTGGACAGTTTTGAACACCTAGAGGACCCAAATAGCTTTGCTACATGGGTGGCGCATAACTCGGCGACAAACTCAGAAATTCTGGTCGTTTCGCCGCGTGCAGATTCATGGTCCCGAAATATCTTGGGCAACTGGTGGCCGCATAAGCTCGAAGATCACCGTTTTCATTGGAGCAGAAATGGGCTTATCGCCTTTATGGCAAAGTTAGGATTTGTACATCGGTTCAACTTTTACCCCCTGAAATTTATATCTCTGGCGGCGTGCTGGCTACACCTCATCCATAAATTCGGCTTGAGTGACGCGCAAACCATACCTGTGAATGCTCGATTCACTTTTCCGTTCAACATCGGACAAATGGGGCTCGTTTTCCGGCTCGAGCGATGAGTAAATGGGGAGGGACGCTGAACCCTCGTTTTTCCCGATAACGGGTTTCTTGAAAAGATTTTGAATGCAAAGGTTGTCCCCGCCGCAAGGCGGAGATTCGGCGACATGTATGCAAGGAGAGCACGTAATTTTTCGGTAAATGATTCGTTCACGCTGTCCCTGTATCGGCCGAAGTCGGGTGCTCGGGTCCGTTGGTCCCCATATCGAAATGCAATCGATACCGAGGAGCCTCGCATAGTGGAGTAGCAGTGAATCGATTCCCAAAAACATCCCTGATGACGCCAAAACTCGGATCGAGTCGCTAAAGGAAAGTTCGCCGCAATAGTTGAAAAAGGTTAGGTTCGCAAAAGCCCCCGCTAGTGATTCTATGATTGTTCCGGCGGTACCTCGATCGCTTTCGGCACCGAGAAAAACGATCTCGTAGTGTCGCCCTGTTTCAAGATAAAGCCGACACATTTCTCTCCATTGTCTCGGGGTGAGCATGCGCTCGCGTCCTAGCTCGGAGCATGCATGACCGATGGCAACCCGGTGCTTCAACTGTGACCTCGGTTGGTTTTTTAAGTAAGTTTCCATTAGATGTCGCCGACAGTCATCGAAGTCCGCTACTTTTGCACCGACAAGTCGTATGGCCTCTTCGTAGAAATAGTGCGATGCGGAAGATCGGTTAAAGTAAATAAGATGTGTCGAAACATATCGGCGATAAAATGCTGATTCAAGATAGAATCCGACTCGGTTACGAGTCATGGTCATACAGGTGAAAGCGGTCGACAAGCGACTATAGACTTCAAAATCGATCACGGTATCGTATTTTAGACTGCTGACTAGTGCTCGGATAGAACTCGAGAGGAGCCGCGACGGGCTGCCGTCATCAATGATAATAAGCTCATCGAAGAGTCCGAGAGTTTTAACAACTGCGGCGACTGTTGGCGTCGTAACAATTCCCAGTCGGAATCGAGGGTACGATCTTCTCAGGCCGAGCAGTGCGGGAAGCGCAACCACAAGACTCCCGGCCCCCAGGAGTTTTACGATGAGCACACTGCCGCGGGGCTTAGGGTCATGGTCGCGGTTAAGGACGAGTCCCAACGCATAGCAAACCGGTCGAATGATCCCCAGCAGCAGGCCGCCGGCGTAAAGATCGAGAGTTTGTTTCGTCCTGAGCTTCATCCGACCCCCTCGGAGAGGTCGGTCGGTCGCCATCTTTCCTGAAAATTTCCGGCCTGACAATTTCCGCCCTGAAAATTTCCACTGATGCTCGATGCGACTCCGAGTAGCACGTAGACGGCAGTCAATAAATAGTGCCGAGGGATAAAGTGGCCATGATAATGAGCATGAGCGGGCATGGTCACGATCCAGAGACTTGAGATGACCAGTGCACTCAGTACACCAGCGGCTTCATGCATCGTCGGACACCAATGAACAGAAAATGGAAATCGGATCCGGATGGAAGTTGGAACGCACAGAGACGCAAAAGCGACTCCGAGTCCTAGCGCACCCAACACTCCCAAGTACGGCCCCTGGGACAAGAGTATAAACAGATAGCGAATCAGCAAGGCAGTGCTGTGAAACGAAGACCACTGAGAACGATTGCTTGCCGCTTGCATCAGATCGCGGGTCGCAGCGCCAACACTGCCGTAGTACGCCGCAACTTGTAGCAAATGCAGGAGGTGAGCGATGACAAATCCTATGATGGGAAATGCAACTAAAGTGACCAAGTGTCTCATGGTCTCGGTCTTGGATTTGGCACCGCCCACTAGCAAGAAGCCTGGAATGCCGGCCAAGGCCACCAAAAAGAAATAGTCGAACGAGAGATAACCCTGAATCAAACCAATGCCAAAAAAGCCTAACCCAAATATTCTGAACCGTCTAAGCGGTAAGGATAGGAATAGATGAGTAAGCCCAATCTGGATGAGTAACATCGACGTCGCGTAGCCTTGATAATGCAACCCGTGCATTGTGCTTGAAGCCATTGGAATTAGGGACAAGCTCAAAAAAACGACCGCGGTTTGCCCAATGCCAAAGGCTTGAATTAAGCAATAAGCAAGAAATGCCAATGCGATGCCGCCCAGAGCGATAGGTACTTTTCGAAAGGTTAAATAGGCGCCCTTCCCGAAGACCAAGGTATACAAACCCACGAGCAGATCCGGACCTGGCGGATAATGCGTGTAAACCATCGGGACGCCCCCGGTCTCTCCAAAACGCCCCGCATCGGGAAATCTCCCCCCATAACAAATATTGGGCAACCCAGCCGCGTGTGTGAAGCCTTGATCGACATACGACTCGCCGGCACGAATCGCATTAGACTCCGAGAATCCGTCGGCGACGGGAGACAAGTTGTTACTTAGCCCAATCACGGTGCGCCATTGGCTTAAAACCATGAAGCCGATAGCAAACACTATCGTCACCACCGCTGAAGGCTTACTGAGTCGCATCAGCACCATGCGCAACCCATCTGTTGGAATATTCGAATTTAAAATGTTACTTCTCCGGTTCTTGATTGCCAAGTATGCTTTCGTCGGTGAAACGCTTCATAGCAGGCTTATCGCACCCTTTCATCTCACCGCATTCTACGTGCAGCGATTGTAAAATTCTCAAAGGCGAAAACCTCGGCTCCTGACCGGCTCGAAGGTTTAAAGAACTTTTGAATCCCGCCCAGAAGTCCGGGTCGAAAAAACAGGAAGAAAAATTTTAAGATGAGGCGGCCAGCCCCGTTATAGATACCCAGGATGCTTTTTTTTTCGAGTACGGTCACGAATCCAAGGTCCGACAAAAGGTTTTCAACCCGCTTGGGCGTGGTTACGAAATTATGAGTGTAATCGGTAATCCAGAAATAAATCCCATGACTCATCACATCGGGACAATTGATAAACAACAGGCCGCCCGGCACCAGTTTTTCTCGGCACTTCATAATGAGAGCGCACGCCTCCTTTCGACCATCACAGTGCTCAAGCACATGCGAAAGATAAATGACGTCAAACTGGTCATCGGGGAAGGGATCCTCATCGGGAAAAACCCCATTGGCAACTCGAAGGCCCTGTCCTTTAAGTTCCTCGGCAATGCTGGGAGAACTGTCAACTGCGAAATACTCAAATCCGGCTGCAGTTGTAACGTTTGCAAAATGCCCCGCGCCAGGTCCGAGTTCCAAAAGTTTGTACTTTTCACTCCTGCGAGGAAGTAAAGACAGTAGAATGGAAAGATACTTTCGCTCCACCCACATTTTTACCCATTCACCCATGGGTGACAGTGACGACTGATCCCGCCAAAATCGATAGTGACCTGCGTGGGTACGAAGCTCGGTCATGCGGCTCTAGCTCCCATAAAGAAAAAGCGTAAATAACCGCTGCGATAAATAATACCCGTGGCCTGTGACATTTTTTCGCCACCCGCGTGAAGCGGCAATTCGAGATAGTGAAGGGCCGGATTGTGATGGTGTGTTCCGTGGTATCCAAACGCCGGAAACGAGAAGAAGAGGACGTCAATTAGGCTCGGACAGACATTCACATGAGCCGCGGTCGCCCCGTTTCCGTGCTCGCCCATCTCCCTAATGTTGGACAGGAGATTAGAGGCGATGAGTGCCGCAAACGTGGCTACGTAGTACCAGCCGCAGACTGTTGCGATGAGAGCGTGAACCCAGAACATAGCAATTTTTTCAGCGATTTGTTTCGAGAATGGTATGGTTGGCCGGTAAACGAGCGGTGCTACCCAGTCGGTCATTCGTAAGATCGCACTGCGAGCCTTCGATTTCGTCTCCACACGCGCTGTCCCAGCTGATGCTACTATCGGTCTCACCAGTAATAATAATCGGATCGGCCCGATGAACCAAAGATAATAAAAACGCGCCCTAAAGGATGTTTTGTGCAAGTACCCAAACCGATCGGGATCTCGCTCCGTTCCCAGGTGAGCGTGATGCAGCAAATGAGAAACCTTGCCCCTCGTAAACCCGAAAAGGCCGATGGAGTACATCCCCAAAACGACGGGTTTTACTAACCAATCCGGCCCTGTTGGAAAACGGTGAAAGTGCTCGTGCATCAGTCCGATGTTTTGTGAAAAACCGACGGTGCT
>CAZRVZ010000123.1:0-30553 GCA_964603655.1 uncultured Pseudobdellovibrionaceae bacterium
TGCAGTGTGTGTCGTTTACCCAAAGCAGGTGCTCCACCATCTCGTGCAAAGGGTACAGAGAACAGCCACCCAGAAATGCGATTTTAATATTTTGGCCGGGCAATACGCCTGGCAATTTCAACGCCAGCGCTTTTTTTCTCAGTACCGACAGACGCATCAAATCCGCTGTATCGCTGGCTTCATTGGACGTTGCTTTGATGGTTTTCCAGAAGTTGGGGTCTTGCCGAGAAAGAAGGTTACGGGTCATCTCATAACCGGATAGTGGGACACGCATTTTAATTATTTTAACGGTATAGCACTACGCGTTACAAGGCGGACCGTTCGTTAGAAAGACACAATATGACGCATCGTGAGCAAGAATTCAGGACAATTGTAAAGGGAATCGTAATCTCGACGAACGTTGGCACTCAGGGCCCACTCGTCAATGGCCGAACTCCTTAACAAAGCAGTTCACGAAAATCCTTTCCTTCGTGGATGACCTTTTCAAGTGATAAACTAACGATAATTATATTTTTTTTCAGCACCATCCCAGGGGGTTTCATGTCTCGCAATGCGTTATTTGCTTTATTAGCGGTGATTGTGTTTCTTCTGCCCTCACGCTCCGAAGCCCGTCGGGCGGGTCCGGAGTTTACGCCCGGCAACCCCATCGTTTTGCCGCAGGCCAAGGCGAATGAGACGTACAATCTCGACTTGACGACAATGCTGGCCAATCAGGGCGCCGGCGAACTCCTATTTTATCTGGATGAGGCGCCTGCCTGGTTGTCACTAGTTCCCGCCAATTCTAAAAATCTCATTGGCCATCCGACCACGGCGAACATTGGAAACATTTCTTTTAAACTTTCCGTCAAAGAGGCAGGTGGGGAATTGGGTGACTTTAATCGCCCGACGCGGCTTACCGTCATGGAGCTGCCGCAGTTTTCGAGCAATCCCCTTATCTTGGGTACACAAAGAGAGGAAGCGGCATGGACGGTCAACTTGAGTACATTCATTACCAATCCGCAGGCGGGGCCATTTACCTTTTCGGCAACCGGTTTGCCAACCTGGATGAGTCTCAGTGGCCAGGCACTTTCGGGTACCCCACCCTGGACACAAAACCATCAACACGCAGGCAATTATTCCGGAATTCGAATTACCGCGACTGGACCCGGCGGCTTGAGCCAAGCGTCGGCCCAAGGGGCAGTCGAAAAAACCTACCGACCGCCGCAGTGGACAGCCGGAACTAATACATTAGTAAACGCGTTGGAGGGGAGCCTCTATAACCAATCGATTACGGGGTACGTGCGCACCTTCGAATTAGGTCCCGTAACCTTTGCCAAAGTCAGTGGCCCCGCCTGGACCTCGGTAGATCGAAAGCGCGCCGGCACGATCTCTGGAACACCGAGCCGGCCCGACGTAGGACCGACTACCGTGAGCGTGAGCCTATCCCAAGTTGTCGATGGAAGTCCTTTAAGCGGCGGTAGCTCCAATTTCACGTTTCAGGTCATCGAAGTTTTACACCCGCCCGTTTGGAAATTCGATCCACTCGAACTGGGGCTTACGAGAGAAGATCAACCGTTTCGATTCGATTTAGCTCCCCATGTGACCGATCCTGAAAACTCCACTTTAACTTTCAGCGCAAGCGGACTTCCGAGCTGGATGTCGCTGAATTCCGGGGTCCTTTCGGGCACACCACCGTGGAGCTCTCACCACGTATTCGTCGGAAGCTATTCGGGCATCAGGCTCACCGTCACTGCAACAGGCGGATCGGCACACACGACAGCCCGAGGCGAGGTGGGAAAAACCATCAAAGGCCCACGGTGGGTGGGAAACCCCATATCCATTGTCGATGCCGATGAGGACGCCCCGTATCTCGTAGATATTGTCGATCGCGTGCAGAATTTCGAAGAAAAGCCCCTCACCTTTACTCTGATTTCGGGCCCCGCGTGGCTCAGACTCACCCAGAGCGGAACCTTCGCTGGTACGCCTGGAAAAAATGATCTAGGTTCTACCGTTGCAACCGCTAAGGTCACGAGCATCATCGACGGACAGCTCTACAACGGCGGCACGACTACCTTTACGTTTAACGTGAATCATGTAAACCACGCACCCGTTTGGCTTGCGGATCCGCTGGAACTCGAGCCGGCATATACTAAAAAACCGTACACGCAGAATCTAGCCCGCTCTGCAACTGATCCGGACGGAGACATACCCCTCACCTTTGCCAAGATAGACGGGCCGGCGTGGGTTTCCTTTAGCGCGACCGGAGAGATCTCCGGCACGCCCACCAATGCCGATGTTGGCTTGACCAGTGTGGTCGTATCGGTCAAGGACCCAGGAGGGCTTGAAGACCGCGCCGTCGTCAAAATTTTGGTCAAAAAAACGCCCGAACCTCCCACCTGGAAAAACCCAGTCGTCCTCGTGCCAGCGGCAGAGGATGTTCCCTATGTCGATGATTTGGCCAAGTACGTTTCCAATCCGGACGAACTGCCCCTAACCTTCACTCTTTTATCCAACAACGGTTTTGATTGGGTACGGGTCAACTCCGGAGGTAGCGTTACCGGAACCCCTTCGGCCCACCACGTCGGACTTAACAAGTTTTCCGTTCGCGTCTCCAGCGGCCAAATGTCCGATACGGCGGACGCGTTGGTCGAGGTCGTGCACTCAAACCACGCCCCGTATTGGGTCATGGATCCCATTCGAATTCCTGCGACCGAGGACCAACCACTCACTAAAGACATCTCGGTTTATGCTGCCGATAAAGACAAGGCGTTATTTAACGACACCTTGATTTTCGGCCTCGTCACTTTTCCCGCTGGCTCTACATGGCTCGCCGTTTCGGACAAGGGAGTCATCACGGGTACTCCGGGAGCCTCGGCTGTCGGTGCCAAGGAGTATCAGATCCTGGTGTCCGATAACCACGGATCGTCAGCTAGGGTCACCGTTATCGTTGACACTAAACACATTAACCACGCCCCCAAATGGACCGAAGATCCCATCACTCTGGCTGACGGCAAAGAGGGCACCCCCTACACCGCAACTCTGGCGTCATTCATTATTGACCCCGATATCGGAGACACCCATCGTTTCCAGAAGGTTTCCGGAACTGGCGCCGAATGGCTTACCGTTTCAGCAGGCGGCCTCGTCTCCGGCACTCCGGCGCGTAAAGACATTGGACCCAATCAGTTCAAGGTTCGCGTATTTGATTCAGGAAACCTATTTGCCGACGTTACCGTAAAGCTCAACGTCCAAAAGGTAAAACACCCTGCCTACTGGACCCAGAACCCGATACTCCTGGGTACGGCGCTTGAAGACACCCCATTTACATTCGATCTCACGCCGTACGCCAAGGGTGATGGCGAGGAGGATGTCTTAATATTTGAAAAGGTCCAAGGCCCCGACTGGGTCATCGTCTCGTCGGCAGGCCTGATTAGCGGCATTCCGCAGCACGCCGACATTGGAAAATTTTCGGTGACCTTCAAGGTCGCTAATGATGTTGGCGGCGGCAACACGGTAGGAACGGGTGAAGTTTTACCGCGCAACCACGCCCCAGTCATTAACCAGGCTGCACTCGATTTTAAGGTAAAGGAGCGAGAACAGATAACCGTTGATCTCAGTAACCCGCTTTATATCGTTGATAAAGATGGGGATAAGCTCCGTTGCAATCCCATGAGCTCACTACCCTTTGCAACGCTGGGTAATGACTGCACACTTTCACTGAAACCCAAACACGAACACGTTCGGCCTGAGCCCTACTCGTTAAACTTCTCGGTGGCGGACCAGGAGTTCAGCGTGAAGGGGACCATTCTTGTCACCGTGCTGCGCGATCCGCAAAAACCCGAGTGTGATACGAATATTCTCTATGTCGCTAAGACTAATGAAAGTTTTTCGGAGTCCCTGAAGACCCGGTGCCGGGATCTCGACGGCGTGCCACTCACCTTCGAAAGGGCGGGGACCTGGCCCACGTGGCTTGGAATGGACGCGGCCGGCACTCTTTCGGGGATGCCTAAAAATCCCGACGTAAGCGAGTCTATTGTCCTCTTTAGTGCTAAGAACGACGTACTATCGACCGGTGCCCAGTTCACGATGCGGGTCATTCCCGGAACACAGGAGGACAAATTCCAAATTGACACTCCGGTTGTCGGCGCCACTACAGAGAATCTCTGGATTGTGGATAATTCTTATTGGTGCAGTCCGCTCATGGCCGATCTTAAGAAATATATCGGGGTCTACTACGGAGCCTTGAACAAGGCCGGCGTAGCGCTTCACCATTCGGGCATCATGCTTTCGTCGGATGTGGACAAATTCAAGGCGTTACCGATTCGCGATCCCAACCTGACGTCTGATCCTTCGCTATTCACCTGGATGACTCCAAATATCTTCCAGGACTTCGGTCGCCGACTAGGCCTGGCGTATTTCAACGGCTTTTGCAGCAACTGCAATAGTTCCCCCATATGGGCGCTGTATCGGTTCCAGGAACAGGCACCAACTTTGAGCATTTACCACAATGGCTATTTCACCGAGCGCACTCCCATGGACGTACTGATGGTGACTCGCCAGCGCGATCATTACAAAACCTACACCAGTAAACTTCCGTCCATGAAGCAGTACACCCCTGGGGATTTTGCCGATGACTTTATACAATTCTCCAAATCTGAAAAGCAAAGCTTGCGCATTAGCGCGATTGCGCCCGAGTGCGCCGGTGGGGATCGCGAGATCGGTTCGGGCCTGATTGAAACAACGGGCGATCCCAGCTTTGTCGCACCGGCAAATGCGTATAAGATCGTCGTTGATGCCACGCGTGGCCTCTACTACCCGACCGGTTGCGCATTCAAAATGCAGACCGCGCTTGAGGATTATGCCAAGTGGGTGATCTTCAGGGCCTTCGTGCATGGCAACCGGGTATTCACGCTCACGAAACAGCCGACCGAAATTCATACCATCCGGGTCTCACTCAAAGGAGTTGCCCTTGTTGGAAACACCGGCAACGCGACCGATAAATGGCGCTATCACGCGGCTAGTAACTCCATCGAGATTTATTGGGAGAATATCGATTTAGGAACTCTCGTTCCGGGAGACCGTATCAGTATTCTCTATCGAGTGTCGTGAGGTTTTGAGGGAGGTGCCTATCTACTATTCAGCTGAAAAGGTATCGGGTAATGAGGCGCTCTCGCGAGAGCAACGCAATCAAATTACCCGCTACCTTTTCAGCTGAATAGTAGATAGGCACCTAAATAGTCCCCAGCGTAAAGTAAAACTTCAACGGCTCGGCGGTCCCGAGACCTTTGGCGAAATCAATAACAACCGGGCCGATAGGAGTCTTGTACCTCAAACCGAATCCGACACCATCTCCGCGAGATGACGGCACACTTCTATCCGGAAATCCAATATTTGGAAAAATTTGACCCGAATCAAAAAAGACGGCGGCACCGAAATCGCCAAAGATAGGAATTCCCACCTCACTGCGCACATTATAAAATGCCGAGTCATAGGCATTCTCGGGTGGTTTAATAACCCTGAGCGAATAGCCGCGAATAGATAACTGGCCTCCGAGCGCCATTTCATTGAGCAGTCGTACTTTGGGAACGCCCGCGGAATCCTCGAGCGATCTCGCATAACCGAGCCCAACATAAAACCTGAGTTGGGTCGATGCGATAAACGGTACGTAAAAGGAATTACGCCCGACGACCATGGCAAAATGAATGTTGTGATTGGATAGCAGCGCCTGGTTCGCATATTCCAAATCCCATGTATGGAAACTGCCCCGAGTCGGATTGAATACATCGTCACGAAAATCCACTGTCACGCCAGGACCCGTGGAGCCAATGACATCGGCAGCATCCTGATTTGCGTCCGTCTTGGAAAGATCTTCGGTGAAGGACCGTTCAAAGCGATGCAGTCGATAATAAAAAGTCGTGATGCCGCTCAACTTACGCTCGATTCGCTCCTCGATCCGCGCCCGATTCAGCAGCTTAGGTCCCTCTGGCGACAACTCGAACCGATCAAGACCCAGTTGGGCGTTAAATACCAGAGGCAGCTCCCATGGGTTAGGCGCTCTGAAACCCACAACCGTGGCATATTCCACAAAGGGCACAAAACTATCTCGACTGATCGGAAATGCAACCTCACCTCTGAAGGAAACCGTGTGATTGCGCCCCAGTAAATTACGATAGGCTAGTCCCAAAAACGATCGGATTCTAAACTTCGGATCCTCGTACGCCGCTCCCGTTCCCACCTCACCTATGCCCGGCCGACTTTCGGTCACCGCAATCTTGATGTCTTTGTTACGCGGATTTTTCAAGGATGAGTGGGCAATAACTTCAACCTTGGAAAATATTCCCAAAAGGCCAATATTCTCTTCTGATTGACTCAGTTTGGATGGTACGAAAACATCGCCTGGACTCAGAAGCATTTCCCTCAAAATCGTTCTGGCCTCGGTTCGATGGTTGCCTTGAATCGCCACCTCCCCCACCCGATACGAAATACCCTCAATGACTTTAAATTGGATGCTCACCACGGACTCATCAGTTTTGATGGTCTCAACTTCTGTCAATTCACACTGTACATCCACGAAACCGCGTTCCCGATAAGCATCGCTAATCCTCGTTTGAGCCGCGGCAGTTTTAGTCGGACCGTACTCCTCAGACGGCACTATTGCCGCAAGAACGAGAATCTCAGCCTGGGTAAGGGCTTCATTTCCGATAATCTCGATCGTTCCGAATCGCGATTGAACCCCGGTCTCGACCTCGGTGAACAATTGAACACCACGTCTATCGCTCTCAAATACCGGTTTAAGAGAGCTCAAACGGGCCTTGAGATACCCTCTATCTCTTAGCGCGCGCTCCAAATTTCTGGCTGCATCATCCAGACCTGCCTCCCAAAATATGCGCCGCTTTAAAATTCCAGGCGCATGTTCGAAGAACAAGTTTTCAATGAGCTCGGTGTTCCCAGAACCGACTACCTGTATCTTATCAATGATTACCTTGTCCCCTTCTCGTATAGAGACTCGGCGCACCATGGTCTCCCGGTCGTCATCGCCCTTGGCATCATCCTTGATCTCCACTTTGCAGAAATGGTAACCCACATCGCGGTATCTTTTTTCGATGGCCTCCACCATTTGTCTGTCGCTGTCGTTCTCGGCAAGCATTGCCTCCGTGATTCCACTGCGAAGAGACATGTCATCGAAGACGCTATTGCCCTCGAACTCAAGCTGAAGCCGCCGTCCAGTCCTCACCTCAATCAGGACCTCAGCCGTTTTCATGTCGGTGCTAAACTGCGTAGCCACATCCTTGATTTTGGCCAATGGAAACTGGTTTTCTTGAAGATACCTTCCAATAGCCACCGTGCTCTTTTCGACATCCTCCTGCCGGAGCGGCTGCCCCCGCCTTAAGGGAATGCGCCTGAGTAATTCCCGAGTCTCGCTCTCATCTGGTCCTACTATTCGAATTGCACCTATGACAGTCGGGGCATTTCTAACAACAACAATTTCGATATCGGACAACTCGCTTTTCTCTATATCCGTAACTTTCGAATCCAGATGAGCCAGATAAAACCCATCGGCCCTTAGCTGAATTCGAAGGTTTTCAACCAACGTATTGAGTGAACGAGAGTCAAATCGCTGGCCCGGCACAAAGCCGGCGCGAAGGGCCGCGTCCTTGACCAAACCCGCATCCAAATTTCTGGCGCTAATGTTTCTTAAGACCCGGATACGAACACCGCTCAAAGTGACTATCAGGCCCGCATCCGCCTCTTCCACCTCAACGACCAAGCTTTCAAATTGCTTCCTATAAAGTGCTCTGATCCTCTGATCGATCAAAGACACGGTTAGCGGTGCACCGATAACGATACCCAAATAACCGGCTACGTTTTCAAGCTGTGCCTGTGAAATGGAAGGCGAGCGAATGGCAATCACCCTGCGTAATCCGGCAGCCGCTTTGGGTGGCGCGCCCCATGCCAGACTGGTCACTATCAGACACTCGATTAGCAAGATTAAACTCACGCGTACAAATGTCATTCGAATTGAAACCGATAACGCAGGTCCACTCCGTAGGATTGAATGAGTGGCTGTTCACTCGTACTGCCTGCCTTATTAGTCGTTGAAAAATTTGCAGTGAGGTTGTCGTCCAACATCTGCTCCACTCGAAACTCGCGTGTCGGACTGCCGGTTAACGTATTCGAATAGGTGAGTTTCGTTTTTGGCGAAAGTGTCTTTTCCACGCGAACGCTTGGCACCGTAATATCGCTTGAAACGGCATTTGACGCTCCCGATACTTTCTCCGTCTTAGTATCCAACTTAATGTCCACTCCAAACTCGTCTTGAATCTTAGAGGGCACTGGAATCTGCCCGGCGATTGCACTTCCAAGCTCCGCGTAGTTTCCCTCCTGCACCCGGTTTGTCACCCCCAGTACCAGAAGCGAGATAATCTCCGGCTCGGAAAGACGTGGCGTTGACGACAGACGAATTTTATAGTCCGAAGAGGCTCCCAAAACCTGTAAAAGGACTTCGTACTCCTGCGCCGCAAACGACGCAGCCTCCTTCACCAGTGCCCGGGATTGAATGTTGAACCTGGGAAGGATGCTCGATTCCGACTCAAAACGAACGCTCGCATTACTGATATTAAATTTCGTCTCCCTGAACAAGAGTGTGCCGCTCGTCGACTCAACCGCTCCCAACATACCAAGCCTATTGGTGGTACCGCGAACCGACAGGTCCCCTCGAAATTCCGAATTAACAATATCGGTAGCAACCAGCAGCTTACCAGGAGCCTGACAGTCGATGGCAAATCGAAATGCCGCATCCCCAGATACAGGCGGCTCTTTTGAAGCCACGAGGGATGTTAGCCTCGCCTCCAGAATGTTGCACTTACCCGACAGGTCATACGGGGCACCCGCTCCGACCAGTCGAAACTGCCCCGACATTTTTGTGGACAGATTCTCGGTGAGGCGCAGAGTCACCTGGTTGGCTTTAAGAGTCAGAGCCGGGCGAAAAGCACTAAACCGATTAATTTGGACATCGCCGCTGACCTGAACCGCCCCTCCGCCCACGACGGCTTCAACCCGTTCGATATTGAGTGACTCGTGACTCACCCCAAGCTGAGCCCTCACTGAACGCCACTCATCTAAAAGACCGTGCACTCGCAAGGTTCCGTCTTCGAGGGTGATATTACCAAGCACCGTATAGTTCTTCGCTGGACCATCCACTCGAATTCCAACCGCGAGCCTACCCGTACCGGAATCAAGGTAGGGGACAAACGGCTGAACGAACTGTAAATCCAGTTTTCCATCGAGCCTTCCCCTAACCAATCCCCCCTGATCGTAGCTGATCGCCCCCTTGAGCTCGGCCTCAGGACCTTTGAGTTCGAAATCGGGCACCGACACTTCCCGCTTGCCAAATTTTACCGACACCGGCTTTTGCAGTACCATTCGACTTCCCCGAAACACCGCCTCCAGCGAATGCAACATTGCACTCCCCTGCATCGACTTCCACTGCCAGAGATCCCCCTGCAAGTTGGCGTCAAGGGTTGTCCCGATGGAATCAATAGAAGCGATGTTCTTTTTAAGACACGCGGCAAGTGCAAGTGACAAATCTGCGTCCTTCAACTGCACATCCAGCGCCCAATCATTGTCGCTTTTGCGCTCGGCTCGTAACTTCACACTAGTTCCAAGGCCCATGGCATCCAGAATAATGCCGGTCGGTCCAGTGGTCATAAGGAGACCAATATCCCCTAGCGCCCGACCACGATATGAAAGATTAGGAAGGTTTATTTTACCGTCACCGGACGGTCTGCGAAGATCCCCCTCAAAGTTCAAAACTCCGTGTAACTCACCGGCAAACGGGGCGCCCCCGAGCCATGACAGCTCCTCAATGCGCAGGCCGTGGCTCTTAAAACCCAGTCGAGAAGTTTTATTTTCAAAAGCTCCCGACACCTCCAGCGCGCCTGAATTCTTAACCAGAAGCACCTTCGGTAGTTCAATGTGGTCCGTACGATACTTTACCGAATAAGATCCATTAATCCATGTCTCGTCATACCACTTGAAGTTCTTGGCGGTTCCATCACTCGACACCTCTATTCCTAAAGCATCATGCCCACCCTCAATCTTTAGTTTTCCTCCGATTTCACCATCCGAGGGAACACGAAACGGCAAGCCTACTTTCTCAAACACCTTAAACACCCGATCGGTTTCGACACGTTTGGCATCCACTTTAAACTCGTAGCGCGTGAGTGGCGGCTTAAAGTCAACAAATCCAGAGGCGATTACCGGTTGCAAAGAGGTCGTAAGAGCCATGTTCTCAAATGACAAAAGTCCATTTTGAAAAAATGCGCCACTCTTAACCGTGCCAAGATACAGGTCGGCAATTTCACCATTCACGGTACCAAAGGTACCAACTATTTTGGTATCACTTGGACTTACCTCGATATCTGCCCATAGATCAGCCGTCCCAGCGAACTTAAGGCCTGCAATATTATTCAAAGAGGTTAGAGACAGAGTCTTTCCATCCACATGTACTTTGGATGTGCCGTCGAAATTAACCATTCCGGATGCGCCAATACGCCCGCCGAGTGCCGATACCTGACTCTCAAACCTCATCCGTTCATGGCTGAAATCCATAACACCGCCCACAGCGCCGCCGCCAACCACAACGATGTCGCCAATTTTCGACGGCCCCGGATCAAACACTCGAAACTCATCGAATTGCCCTTCGACAACCGCTCGAAGTGAAAACGGACCAGTCAATTGTCCCGTAACATCGACCACGCCCGCACTAACCATCCTCACGGGAACTCCCGGCGTCCGAATGGCATCCAGTAATCCGTCAAGTTTGAGGCCTGCTACCTTAAATCGTCCCTTCAGAGGGTAATTTCCGTCGAGAAGAAGTGAAAGGCTATCAGTAGTCACCTGGCCGCCACCATAGGCGAGCGTAACCATCGAAAGAATGAGGTCCCTGCTTGAGAGCTCATACCCGGCCGAACCGGTTCCGATGTGGTAGCCCTCGATAGCGACACCATCCAGTCCAATGGTCCCTTTTCCAGTGCGCGACTTTCCTCCCCATGCCAGACTTCCCTTTACATCTAGACGCCCATCTAGCTTCAGTAGACCCAACTCCGGAAACTTACCCAGCAGAGCCAGAGGAATAGATCCCTCGCCGGATATATTAATCCCGGCCCCTTCGCCAGTTAACCTCACCGGAAGGCTCGACGTTCCACGCGCCGAAATCTTGATGCCCGAACCAATGATTTCGGCGTTATTTACGCGCATGCTCGATAACGACCAGTCCAGATCCAACGCCACTTTAGAAAACTTTAGCGCCACCCCCTTTCTGACAATATCCACATAATTGGTTTCTAATTTTAATTCCTGAGTTTCTTTTCCAGAAATGGTCAAAAAAGCCGTTATGGAATTACTTTTTAAGGAAAACTGGGGATCGTGAGAGCGAACGTCCACGTTTGCATCCACAATCCCCACTGTTCGAATGCTGATAGGATATTTTCCACCTTCGAGTTGCAACTGCTTTCGCGACTTCACAATTGATTCAATCTTCGCGACAAACAGTGCGGCTTCCGGTAAATAAATTTTGGGGTGAAAAAACACCACTTCCGAAATAGCGATCCGGCTTTGCAAAAGCTCCAATGGCTCGAATCGCAAACGAATTTTCTCAAACACTATCGGATCTTGAATCTGAATTAACGCCCCTGCGCTTGAGGACAGCTTAACCCCATTGAAGTATATTTTGGGAATCACGATGGAGAAATCGATACTTTGTATCTCCAAGTCGTAGCCGATGCTCTGAATAAGGCTTCGAATCTCGCTGGCGATCCTTGTCTGAATCGGACGACTGCCCAAGATCAACTGCAAGACCACGTAAGTACCGACTAAAAAAACCAGTAATAGAAATAAAAGTTTTCGGATCATTCCAGTGTTCCGCCTGCGGCACGTTTATTTAGTGATGCCATGAGGGCATGGCTACTCCGGTAGTTGGGTGAGTTTTCACCCAGCCACTGAAGACTCCTTGAGACCGGGTCTCCTTGACCGAGTTTACTGCCCGATAGCACCAGCTGGTAATGGCACTCCGCCAGCGCATCACCATCGGGAACCTCATCCAGCGAGAGGGTCTTTAGCCTTTGACTAGCAATGAGCGCTACCGTATTCCAATCGCCCTTTATTCCAAGCAAAGTTGACTTGACCCCAAACATCCCGCTCGCCCATGTGTCGACACACCTCTGATCCATAACCAATAATGCCTCTTCGACAAATCCCATCTCGCCAAACGCCACGGCGAGGTCCACGCAGTCACGACACCGCATCGTTACCGGTAAATGCTCCGCATACTGCTGAACTATTAATCTGTGCTGGCTATCCAAAGATTGTGAAACGCTTAGATCGAATTTTTCAGCCATTGCATCTACCAACTGACTCAAGGTGTTTTCAATCGGTGGCGCTTGACCCTTTAATCGGTCCGAAAATCTCCTTACCAAATCGGGAACGTCTTTAACGAGTGTCTGGAAAAACACCGTATAAATATTACGATTCGCTCTCCATTCAATGATCTTACAAAACCGATCCACAGCCTGAAATGCCAGGTCTGTTCGACCACACCGCGACGCCGCCAAAGCGGCGACAGCACTTAACTTTGGTGCCTGGGGTGCGAGAACTAGAGCGCGAGCGATGAGCACCCAGGCTGTTTTGGGTTTTTTATCGAGCACACTCAAAGCCAAGCGACCATATAGGCGCGCCGCGACCTTGCTTCTACCCAGCCGGTCTTGGGCGCGTGCATCCCGCAGCAGATTCATTTTAAAAGTCTCCCGATACTATGGATTGCAATTTCTATCGTCGAATGACGGGGATCAAGTTTGAATTTTACTAGCCCTTCAGCTTTTCCACGTACTCGGCGGAGCGCGTGTCGATTTTTAAGAGATCATTTTGCTTGATATGAAAGGGCACGCTCACCACTAGCCCCGTTGTCATCGTCGCGGGCTTTCCGCCACCGCTGGCAGTGTCGCCCTTAGTTCCCGGTTCCGTCTCCTTCACCCGACACTCTATAAAATTCGGCAACTCGATGGTGATCGGGCGCCCTTGAAAATAGAGTACCTCGATCTCCAGATTCTCGATCAGATACACTCGCTTATCGCCGACCGTCGTCTCTTCGAGAACCATCTGTTCATAAGAGTCCAAATCCATGAATTGAAATCCTGCAGAATCCCGATAAAGGAACTGCATGCGCCTGTTTTCAATGGCCGGCTCGTCCACTTTTTCCCCGGATTTGAGCGTTCGATCAATGACATTTGAATTGAACAGGTTGCGAATGCGCGTTCGAACGAATGCATTTCCTTTGCCGGGCTTTACGTGCTGGAATTCGACTATTTGGTATGGGACACCATCAATTTGGATGAATAATCCCTTTCGAAATTCACTCGTATCGTACATCAGGTTTTCCTCGACAAATTGGGAAGGTAACTTCTCGTACTTTTGACTCAAATTCAAGTCATTCAAAGAGAATTAAAGCCGGGCTTGGGACTTCACTCGAACCAAAACACTTTTCAGCCGAAGAATCTTGCGATCTCTGATAGCTACCTGATCCATCACACCCAGGTGGGCCCGACATTTTCCAATCTTTTTCTTTAACGACTCATTGGAACTGTCTATCTTCTGCAACCGTTCGTACATGAGAAGGCTTTTTTCGAACTGACCCTGAGAAAGATACAGATCGGCCAAGGTAGACGTGGTGATTTCAGGCGACACCTTTTCATCCCGAAAGAGATCGGAGACGTTCTGAATCTGAAAACTCTCTTCCAGATCCGCACCCCCGGGGCTTAAACTCATTTCAATAGTTTGACTGTCGGCCGCCTTCTCCACGAAATCATCCGACTCATCCCAGCTGATTGAATCATTGGCCATGACGTCTTGACGCAACTCTCGGGCGTCTGTCACCAAATCGGTTGCCCCAACCGCCGTCTGAGAATTTTGAGGCGGTTTTTCCATCGCGGACTCTAACGACCACAAAGAGGAAACGTCGCCAAGCTCCGCCGCCTCAGCACCTGCTCGAACGATCATTTGAGATTTATCCCGAGCGACCGCCTGCTCACAGTGCTCACCGCGGTCACGACGTTCACCACTGGCAACCCTTTGAACCGGCTTCAGGGCGCCTTGGAATGGGGTCACCGGCTCGTTTGCGCCAGCAGTCTGCGGCATTCCGGCAACCGACGCCTCAATCGAGCGAATCTTTTCTTCGAGCGCAACATCGTTTGGAGCGAGCATCGCGGCCATTTTGTAGCAATGAAGCCCCTGGTGCGGGTGTCCAAGAGCCATCAAAACATCCCCTAAAATACGTTGAGCGAGCAGATTTTCAGGTACATTCTGGACCACCTGTTCCAATTGCACGCGAGCCTTTTCGAACTGATGCTTGTCGACATAACATTTTGCAAGCGCCACACGGCCACCGTGGAACTCAGGGTGATGCTCTAGACCTTCCAAACAAAGGCCCAGGGCCTCGTCCACACGCCCTAGTCGACGATATGCTTCGGCAAGTGGTGCAAATACTCGGCTCTTGGGATCCTCCTGATAGCGGCGAACATATTCTCTCACCTGAGGAGGGTGCTGATCGTAGATGCGGTCCAACGCCTCTCGAATTCTATTTTGACGCGGCAGCTTATCCATTTGTCAAAACTCCGATCCCATAGGTGTCCCCAAACAAGGTCCACTCTATTTATTTCACCTAAAAACACTGAAACTTTCAATGACTACCGCGGCATTTCATTTTCAATGTTTTGCACCGCATCAAGCCGGCGCGTTTCGCTGCGATTTCACAAAATTAAGTCGATTCCAGACACTCTGAATCACGAAGACCAAAACGCCGGTCAGTGCAAGGGTCTCTATGGCATTTAATCGAACACTTTTCATCTCAAAGCCAATGGGTAATAGCGCGATGAGCCAAGTAAGTTTTTCCAAAACACTCTCCAGAGTTCCCAGACTGAAGCGAGGCATAAGAGGTATGACAAACCCCAGCGGGATAAAAAAAATCTCCCAGATGAACCCGAGACAGATATTGGAGATGGGGGCAATGGTCGACGCGCGCCCGAAGAAAAAAACAAGCGTAGGCAGAATTATGATGGGAATAGAGAGCAATCTAAACCAATGGGCCCCTGTGACGAAAACCGTCGAAAGCACCCCCATCACGCTCAACCAAAACCCGTGCCGTCCCATCAGTTCGGGTTCAACCGAAACGAGTAGAATGCACGCCAAAAGTATTTGGTTTGATAAATCGATGTGGATTCGCCTCGCTTTTAGTAATCCATGCAAAACAGCCACCGATGCCACCCTCGCCATCGACGGCGAGGTCAGGCTAAAAAGAGTCAAAACAAGCGCTAGTACCAGCTGCAATCCTCCAAGTCCAAAAACCTGCCGTGGCCAAATTATCAAAAACCCTTGAACGATTAACCGAACCATAATCGCCGCAACTACCACGTGGCTAGCCGACAAGGCGATAGCGTGCTGCAAACCGTAATCGTTAAATAGGTCGATAATGCTTTTCGAAAGTTGCTGGGGCTCATTGAAACAAGTGGCCAAAACCAGGCCCCAAAGCTGCGGATATCCCGAAAGCCGTAGCCGAATCCAGTTTTTCACCCGGTGGCGAAATAAAAATAACGCCTCCCACGCGCGCTCCCTCAGGGATGGAGAAATCCTTTCTATCCTTTCCGCCGTCCCCATCACCCGTGGGTACCTCCAGTATTGCAGTCCGTCGGAAAGCTCGGATGGATTTCGAAGGGACTCAAGGCAACGCCCCCTAAGCGTGATGCGATACAGGCGTCCCGATTCCAAACCCAATCCATTTCGCAGTACGATTTCCGGACTCGGTCGACCGGCTACTGCCGGGGTCATCACCCGCCAAGTCGGCGTCCCATGCAAAATCCCGGCGCCTCCGTTTTGATTCCCGTTGCCACTTGCATTGCTGGCATTGGCACTTCCGTTTTCCTCAGTCTCGACGACAATTCCGGACACCACACCGCCCGATGCCTCCACTGCGTGACAATTTACCCAAGCGGTGTCTCGTTCGTACTTGCTCCGTGAAAGTAACACCGTGATGAGAGCTAACAGTAAGAATCTCCACACGACCACGGTTAATATGCAAAGAGCGATCCATTATTTGGCCAATCGTTGATTGCCGTCCGAAAAATCCCGCCAAATTAATATGTGGCCAGTCATACGGTCCCGCGTAAAACAAAGGACTGCGCTCGGTTGGAATAGCGGCGATTGGTGCCCAGAAACACACCGCCATCCATTCCTCGTGACAGCTTCTAAGGGCTCTCCTTAAGTCAGTTGGTCGCCAAGCACGCTTCGGGCGTCCATCTTTAGTTCTTCACGTAGCCGGTGGCGCACCTGCTCCACCTCTTTCAGCGACGGGATTTCGACCCGTTCATCGGGCACGATGGATCGCAGTTCACGCTCTTCGGTGCTCGGAGAGAAGCCGCCGAACTCAAAGCCTCGGTCAAACAGCGTAGTGGCCTTATCGCAAATGACATTGAGGCGCTTGAGCCCATCCTCCATTTTTAGTCGATAGTTTTCGGCCGCACGCTCGAGACTTTCCGTACGGTTCTCAACCACATTGAGGCAGGCGGCGACCCGCCTCTCCGCCTCGTCGTTCTCGCGCTTGCGGCGCACATAAAATAGCAATCCGACGAGTCCCGCGAGCGTCAGTCCCTGCACCACCCATTGTAACGTGCCAACCATCGATCCCCCTATTTTACTAAACAGATCAAATCACACTCACAGACTGCGTTTAAAAGCCTCCTCGGCGTTGGTAATCTTTGCCGTCAGAAACACAAAGATTTCATTCCGGTTGTCCTCCAGATTACTGCGCGAGAAGAAGAAGCCCAAGATCGGTATGTTCATCAGTCCCGGGATACCGGCCTTTCCTTCCGTTACCGTATTGTTAAATACTCCGCCGATTACGGCCGTATCGCCGTTCTCCACCAGCACCTGAGTCGAGATGCTCCGGGTATCGATCGTTCGCTCGGAGCCGATACCCGAGGGAATTTCATTGCGCAGATTGACCGTCATGAAAATCGATCCGTCGCCGGAAACAATCGGAGTCACCTCGAGCGACAAATTAGCCGTGATCTGCCGCAAGGTAGTCACGACGACACCATTAACAATTTCAATACCCTGCACGAAGAAACTCAGCGATTGGTTTACACTCGCCTGCTGGTTGGCCACCACGCTCACGCTCGGATTGGCCATGACGCGCACCTTGTTGTCCGCCTCGCCCAGATGCAATTTCATCTCGAGATTCGCCATTCGAGAAGAGGCGATCGTCGAGATAGAGTTGCCGGACACACCGGGAAACTGGGCCGTCTCATCGAAACTGATGCCGGCCATGGTTTCGTTAAATTTCAGGGACTGGAACCCGATGGTACGGGTGAATTTATTCTGCATTTCGACGATTTTTGCCGCAATCGAAACCCTCGGTGGCTGAGTATCGAGCGCCGACATGAGTTTCTGTATGCGGTTCACTACCCGTTCGATATCCTTCACGATGACGGTATTGGTGCGTTGATCCGTGTCTATGGTGCCGCGATCGGTGAGAAAACTCTTCGCCTTGGGCGCAATTTCGGTCGCCTTGGCGTAGCTCATCGGAATGAGTACCGTCCTTAATTGCTCCACCTTTATCCTGGAATTCTCATTAGCCAAAGCCTCTTCCTTTTCCGATTTGAGCGATGAGAGAGTACCCACACGAATCACATTTCCCTGCCGGATGTACCCCAGCTTTTTGGACTGCAGCACCAGCGCGAATGCCTGGTCCCAGGGTACATTCGTCAGCGACAGGGTGCCGATTTTTCCGGTTACGTCGTCGCCCACTACGATGCTGTAGCCACTGGTCCTGGCGATGTGCCTTAATGCATCCTGCACATCGGTATTCTTCATCTCGAGCTTCTGGATGTTTTCTCCCGTATATGTTTTTCCACCCGAATAGATATTCTCCTCTGTCGCCAGCCCCCCCTCCTCATCGCTTAAAACAAGTTTGGGATCATACTTGCCATCCGGAGCCTGAAACTCGATTCTCAGTTGCGTATCACTTACGGTGACGGTCGGGGTTTTATCCTCTCTCAATTGAACGATCAATTTGGAGAGAGGTTTCTCCCCCGGCATCTGAAGCAATGTAAAAAGCGCGACGGGGCTAGGAAATTCCGTCGTATCGTAGGCGCGCTGGTATTTCTGTGGGGTCTCCGTACCGTCGAAAAAATAAACAACCTGTTTCACCTGAGGCTGCTTGACCTCTCGAAAAACCGGTTTTCCCGAAAAACTCACCGTGATGCGAGACAGTGGACCGTCCATGCGGAATTCGAGGTTACTTACCCGATTGAGGGTCGCAGGTGCCGCGACCTCTGCGACTTTTCGAGTAGGCTCGGGCTTTGTAGCCGGTTCGGCTGCCGGAGCGTCTAGCTCCTCCAAATTCAGCTCATCCGGCTCACCCTTTGGAAGAACACCCTTTGCCACATTTGGCACTTCGTCCTCGATTAGATTGTCGAGCTCATCATCTTGAGTATTGGCACTAGCAGTCTCTCCACCTGACCCGCTTTGGGTTGCCTTAGCAGGCGCCGAATCTTCGTCAATCAGGGACTCTAGCTCAGCATCCTGGTTACCCGTTTCACCGGAAAGATCCTCCAATTCAGGATCCTCCGCCGCGATCACCTTGTCCCCGTGTATCACGAGGCTTAACGCGATGAGCATGCTCAAGCCCAGAGCGAGTCTATTTTTCCGGTAACGCCATGTGTTTTTCATACGGTTTCTCCGAACCTAAATAGTTTCGAGTTTGGATAGTTAAAATGACCTCTCGCTCCAATATCCGACTGACACTTGCCTGCTCCCGACCCACGATCTGGCCCTCCTCGACAATGTGGGTCTTGCCGTTGGGATCTTCAAAAAGCGCCGTAGCTCTGCGATCGGTCCTTAGGATCGCTCGCAGTTGATATTGCTCCAACGCATATTTTTCGAGCTCGGTTAAATTGGCCACCTCGCGACCTTCTCCCGGTATCGCTGAGGCTCGAAACGGATCCCGCTTTCCCGTCGGCGAATAGATACGGTCTTCATCCTTATCCCCTGCGGTGGCCAGTATTCCCGCCAATATTCCGATGAAAAATGATCGCAACATGCCTTTTTAATCACTCACTGAATCGATAGGTCCGTATCGTGCCTGAGGTGACGGCCATCGCCCCCCCAATTTTTACCACCCCGGAATCCTGAGCTCGCAACCGCAGGGTCTCGACGTTGATGATGCGTTTGAGCCTGGCCATTTGATCCAGAAACTGAAGCGTGTGGACAAAGGTACCTTTCACCTCGAAATCGACGCTGATCGTGGAGTAAAATGCGCCGTGGCCCTGAGAGTCCACGCCTTTTTTTGGCTTGAAGCTAGATAGTTCAACCCCGGAATTCTGCGCGAGTTCCGTAAACCGCTTCAGCAGAAACGAAAGATTGAAGGTCCGCGGCATGTGCTCGAGCGCGAATTCCAACTGATTATTCAATTCGCGCAGTTCCTGCTTCACCCGTTCAATATTCATCTGGAAATCGCGCAAACGCGTGAGCTCGCTCGTTTTTTGATCGATATCTGACTGGAGTGACTGGTTGGCGCGAATGAGATCGGCCTCCTCGGTCGTTTTGAACTCGTCGAAATAATAATAGGACCCGCCTGCCGCAAATACCACCATTGCCAGGGCGATGGGAATTTTAGATTTCCGTTCCATAAATATCGATGGCCGACAAAAGCACTCTAGCCTTTTTTCCCTCCCTTATTGACCGAGTTAGGTTCTCTCATGATCGCTTCCGTCGCTGGATCCCCACCCCCGGCGCCCGATGCTGCATTCGTTGTCCCCTGAGTTGTCACCTGCGGCGAGGCCACCGCCCTTTTATCGCCAGCCACCCCCCGACTCCCCAAACCGCCATCCTTCGAACGCGCGGTTACCTGAAATCCTCGTACTTCGACCTTATCGTCCATCCGAGTGGTTACATCCTCAAGAGCTACGTCTTTTAAGTAAACACTGCCTGTTAGTTTATCAACGAAATCGGCGATCTCCTCGTTCGAATACGAACTCCCCTGCAGAACGAGCGATCCGTCGTTTTCAGAAAACACGAGCTCTACCGAATTCACCCACGTTCGGCGCGGCAGATTCTGCCCAACGGCATCGAGTATCAAGATCGGAGTATTGCGCGAGGTCAGAAGCTCCCTCACGACTGCGAGTCGACTCGCAACGAGCTTTTTCTGCATCTCATAACTTTCAAGCTCCTTTTGATAAGGCGTGAGCTTACCAATTTCGCGCCCCAGTGCATCACTCGTAATTTGAAGTTTCTGTTTTTTATCGCTGTAATCCTGAATCACGAAAGTCTTGTACTGTTGCAGAAAGAGAGGGAAAAGCGCCGACACGCCGGCTCCCACCAGGAGCGTCAGAAACCCGGCAATATCAAGCCTCACCCTTTTTACGATCGGAGCAAACGCCCGGCTAAACTCCACGTTCGTTTTTCCGGAACCGGCCTTCGCGCTTTTTTCGAGCTGGTCGTGCCCCAGGTCGATGCGAATCATTTGCGATCCCCCACCGCTCTCAAGGATAGACCGATGGCGACCGTTCCGAGACATGCCAGCTCGGTTAGCACCTGTGCTTTCATTGCCTTGCCGCTACCGGCAATTTTTTGAACCGGATTCAACCAATCAATCTGAACCGGAACCTTGGCTGAGAGCGCCTCAATCAGTCCAAAGGTCCGCGAGGCCCCCCCGCAGATGTAGATTCCGCCCAGCACCCTATCCGGCGCCTGACTCGAATAAAAATCGAGGGTACGTCCGATTTCGTCCACTAACCCCTGCACGAACTCCGATAGAATGGGTTTCACCTGCTCGTGTTCGGGTTCAAAAATTTTCGCCTTTTCGGCCTGATCAATGGGAATTCCCAAGCGCTCGGCGATGAGCGCCGTGCAGACAAGCCCACTTTGACGCAGTTCGCGGGCAAAGGTCGTAGCCCGTTGTTCCACCACCGAAATCTTCGTGGTGCCTGCGCCAAAATCGATGATGGCGCAGGTGCTATCATCGGCCTGGGAATTGAAACCATAGTTAAATTCGTAGGCGTTTCCCAGCGCAAAGCTCTGACTGTCAACGATTTCAGGATTCAACCCGGCCTCTTCGGTCAATTCCATGATCGATTTGATATAGTCCTTCTTGGCTGCAACAAGCAGCACATCCATCATCGGCACATCTGATTGCTGCGATGACGGCCCGAGAATTACATAATCGATGTTTACTTCGCTGGGATTAAACGGCAGGTACTGCTCGGCCTCCCAGTATAATTGGGAAGCCAGCTCCTGAGGTGTCATCTTCGGTACCGAGATTTTCTTGGTGATCACCGAGTTTCCACAAGTTCCCAGCGCGATATTGCGGGAGGAGAAAGCGCGCGACTCAAATAGTCGTTTAAGCGCCATGACTACGGCTGCACGCTCCCGAATCTCGCCTTCCGGAGAAATCGTATCCCACGGTAGCGGGATGCGATTGTAAGCCATCAGGCGAACGGTCTTTTTTTGACGGTCCAACTGAACGGCTTTGATACCTGAAATACCGATATCAAGCCCTACCAGAGGCTTTTTAAATAGCGAATCCAAAAAACCCATAAGTTTTTAAGAGAAAATAGAGGGAAAGTTATGAATATATTATACTCTATTTACCTGAAATTATTCAAAGACTTGAGTCGGATCGCTGGGGCAGGTATTCCCCCACCTTGGTATTGGCGAGCACGTCGCCCAGGCGTACTCCGGTGTCGAGACTTACCAGTAGGTAAGTCTCTAATATGACGATTGGAATCGCCACCACTACGGCAAGAAATCTAATTCCGGAAATGGCGCATGTAAGCATCAGCAACATAAAGGGGATATTTCGAATAAAGGACGCCCAGAAGGAACACGCGAGTCCATTGGGCTCCTCCAGAACCTGAAGACCCATCATTCTTTTTCCAATGCTCTGCCCCACGCCCATTCCGTCTTGAAATGCGCACAGCGCAAGGCTTAGCAGAAGGCCCAATGTGTGAGAAAACGCCGACGCGATAAGATAGAGAATTAGGACCATCAAACTATCTATCATCTTGGCAGACAGACGACTCAGAAACGATACAGAAGCCTGACCGACGAAAATATCGCTTTTTCGCAAGCTGTCCTGATTCAAAACGCTACCTCAAGTTCCTTGACGGGGTGAGAGCCCACCCCTATTGGTTGATTTTACATAATATTCAGGAGGTCGTCATTATGGCTAGTGGAGTAAATAAAGTAATTCTCATCGGTAGATTGGGTTCCGATCCGGAGGTGCGATACACGACCAGCGGGGGCGCCGTTGCCAATTTTAATATCGCCACCAACGAATCATGGACCGATAAGGCCGGTCAAAAGCAGGAGCGAACCGAATGGCACAAGATCGTCGTCTGGGGAAAGCTAGCCGAGATCTGCGGGCAATATCTGACCAAAGGGCGCCAGGCCTTTGTGGAAGGACGCCTCCAAACTCGTGAGTGGACCGATAAAGAGGGTGGCAAGCGTTACACGACGGAAATCGTCGCTCAAAATATTCAATTTTTGGGTGGCGGTGCCGAAAAGGGCCAGTCCGGCTCCAGTTTTGCCCCCCCGACGGACTTCGTTCCTTGCGATGACAAGGGCGACGAAAAGGGACCGATGGCGAGCGAGCCAACAGGTCGTATGACCGGTGGAATGGCTGGCGGAGCTGATGAAGAGGTTCCGTTCTAGTACTTTCCGTAAAGCACGTCCAAACTGCTTTTGATTGAACCAGGAATCGGGTAGTCTCCCTACCCGATTCCTCTTTCTTTTGGAGCATCAATTTTTGGCTACTAACAATTCCATCCGTAATATCGCGATTATCGCCCACGTCGATCACGGTAAAACCACCCTCGTCGACGGGCTGCTCTGGCAAAGCGGCCTTTTTCGCGACAACCAGGTCGTTAGCGAACGCGCGATGGATAGCATCGATCTGGAGCGGGAGCGCGGGATCACGCTGGTTGCCAAAAACGCCGCCATCGTCTTTCGCGGCACCCGCATCAATATAGTGGACACGCCGGGGCACTCCGACTTCGGGGGGGAGGTCGAGCGCGGAATTCAGATGGTGGATGGAGCGTTACTCTTGGTGGACGCCGCCGAGGGCCCGCTTCCGCAAACACGATTTGTCTTAAGGCACGCACTGGCTCGCGATCTAAAGATTATTACGGTTATCAATAAGATCGATAGGAGTGACGCACGCCCAAAAGAGGTTCTCGAGGAAATTTACGGCCTGTTTTTAGATCTCGACGCCAAGGACCACCAGATCGACTTCCCTATTATCTACACTAATGCCCGAAAACGCATCGCGGTGAAGGATCCGGCGGAACCCGGCACCGATCTGACTCTGCTATTTGAAACCATTCTGGAACATATTCCGGGTCCCGAGATTGGCGACGGGCCACTGAGAATGCTCATCACCAACACCAGTTACAACGATTTTCTTGGACGACTCGCGGCCGGCCGCGTCCACTCAGGTTCAATTGCGATAGGCCAACGAATCGTCTTATCGCAGGAGGCCGGGCTTTCTCAGGAAAAAAAAATCACCGCACTGTTTCATTATCAGGGAATGGAAACCAAGCCCCTTGAAAGGGGTGAGGCGGGTGACATCGTCATTGTGGCAGGCATTGAAGAGCTTAAAATTGGTGACACCATCACCGACGCTGCAACCCCCCGCCCGCTTCCTCGGATTACCATCGAGGAACCGACTATTTCAATTGAACTCATGGTAAATACTTCGCCGCTTTCCGGCAGGGACGGCAGCCGCCTCACCTCGCGCATACTGTGGGATCGGCTCGAGCGCGAGCTCCGTACCAACGTTTCTCTTAAGGCGTCCAAAACCGAGGCATCCGACACCATGATAATCAAGGGACGAGGCGAGTTGCAGTTCGCCATCCTCGCCGAGCAGATGCGCCGTGAAGGTTATGAATTCATGTTTGCCAGGCCCCGTATTCTCACTCGCAAAGGAAGTAGTGGCCAGGTGGAAGAACCGATCGAGCACCTGGTGCTCGATATTCCAGACAACTCCATCGGTTCCGTTACCGAGAAGCTCGGATTCCGAAAAGGCGAGATGGTGAATATGACCAAACTCGGTGGCAATCGGACTCGGATGGAGTTCACCCTACCGTCTCGTGGGCTCATCGGGTACCGATCGGAGTTCTTAAACGATACGCGCGGGCTCGGGCTCATCAGCTCGTACGTATGCGGGTGGATTCCCTGGAAGGGCCACATTCTGGAACGCGGCAACGGGGCGCTCGTCGCCGATAGAGCAGGTCAAACCATTCCCTACGCGCTTTATCATATTGAATCGCGCGGAAAGCTGCTCGTTCCGCCCGGAGTGGACGTGTACGAGGGGATGATCGTGGGAGAAAACAACAAAACCAACGACCTCAACGTCAACATCTGCCGCGAGAAAAAACTGACCAACATCCGCGCGGCCGGCAGCGACGAAAACATTATCCTCACACCCGTTCAGCCGCTCACGCTCGAATGGTGCATCGCCTGGATTGCCGATGACGAGGTCCTCGAGGTTACACCCAAACACCTGAGGCTCCGCAAAAAGGTCCTCGACCAGAACAAACGCTCCATCATCCGCGTACCCAAAGAGGCTCCCGAAAGGAAGTAACTACCTTTAGAGGGCTGGCACCAGATCCGCCGTTATGGAGTCGGCAAGGAGAAGGCCCTTCGGGGTGAGACGGACTCTTTCTTTAGTCGATTCCACCATCCCGGCGGCGACGAAATCGGCGTACTTCACGCTTTTTCTGGGATCAAATCCGTACCTCGACTCAAATAAAGGGGCATCTACCCCGGAAGTTTTTCTAAGCTCCAGAAATGCCGCCTCAAGACGGGTTTGCTCTGCGGTCGTGGTGTCGAATTCCACCTCTCGGACATCCTTTTGGCTGAGATAGCGATTCAAATCCGAGACCTGTTTACGGTGGTGAAATACACCATCGAAATACCGGCTCGCGGAAGAAGGGCCCAGCCCAAGAAAGTCGCCGCCGTCCCAGTAGAGCAGGTTGTGACGACACTCGAAACCCGGCCTGGCAAAGTTTGAGATCTCATACCGTGGGTAACCCCATTTTTCCAATGTCCGAACGGTCAGTTCATAGGTGTCCGCGCCTAAATCATCGTCAGGAAGTGAGGTAAAAAGAGGGTGGCCCGGCTTGAGAGTCAATGTATAGACGCTGATGTGGTTCGGCTCTGCACCTGCCGCCCGCTCCAGATCTTGGATTAGATCGGCCTGTGATTGACCCGGAATTCCAATGATGAGATCGAGACTCCAATTGGGAAACTGTATGTCTCGAATCAGTTGCAACGCTTTTTGAACTGATTCCAGTGAACATTGCCTGTCGAGAATATCCAGGAGCCGCGGATTAAAACTTTGAACGCCCAGACTCAGCCGATTCACCGGCCCCAGATTTTCCAAAAACTCGCGCGTGACAGTTTCGGGGTTAGTTTCCAATGTTATTTCCACATTGGACTCCATCGAAAACGAATCGCAGAGCGTGCCCAAGATTCCATTTCTAACAGCACACGGCATTAACGATGGCGTACCTCCACCGAAAAAGAGTGTACCCGGCGACTCCACACGCCCGAGTTCGCGCCACCAATCGGCCATTTGCCGAATTTCTCTTTTGACGGCATCGCCAAACCGATCGAACTCCGGTCGATCCACTGTGGAAAAAAAATCACAATAGGAACAACGGTGTCGACAGTAGGGAATATGGAGATAGATCCCCAGCCGGTTTGTCATCACCCTCGTAGGTTGATAAGATTGTGGGCTATGATTCATCGCAAAACTCTTCCTAATGGTATACCGGTTTTTGTCGTCGAAAACCATGCCTCTCCAGTAGTCAGCATTCACGCGGTCGTTGGGCGCGGGAGCGTACACGAGCCGAGCCATCTTGCCGGGATCTCTCACTTTTTGGAACACTCCCTCTTTAAGGGAACCAAGAAGCGACGCGTCGGAGAGATCGCACTCGAAATCGAGAGTCACGGCGGCGAAATCAATGCCTTTACCTCGTTTTCCGAAACAGCCTACTACACAACGATTGCAAGCCGCTATTTTGAAGTAGGACTCGATGTGATAGCCGATGCCATATCGCACCCCTCGTTTGATCCCGTCGAGATGGAACGCGAAAAAGAGGTGATTTTAGAGGAGATCAAACGGGCAACCGATTCCCCCCAACGGGTTCTCTCGCTCAACGTCTGGAAAACGGCCTTTGCCGGGACTCCCTACGGTCGCCCAGTGCTTGGCTTTGTAGACACCGTGAAAAAGATCAACGCCAAAACACTTTCTCGTTATTTCCACGATCAGTACCACGCAGCGACGATCAGCCTCTTCATCGTCGGTGACGTGGATCACCTTCTCGCGGAAAATCTCGCCTCCAGGCGTCTTTCTAAAATTCCCCGCAAGCCAATTAGAAATCCGGGACCCTTCAAATTCCCCAAACTTTCCGTGGCCAAGGGAATCAGCGCCGCCAAGGATCTGGAGGAGACTCACATTCAAGTAGCGTTTCCCGTTCCGGGAATTCACGACCGCCAAACACCGGTTCGGGATCTGATGTGCAGCGCACTGGGGCAAGGTGAAAGCAGCCGACTCTACCAACGCCTGGTTAAAGAAACCGCGCTCGCGCTCGATACTCAGATCGGACTGACGGCAACAACCCACTGCGGCCTGGTAACCATTTATCTTCTCGTGGCCCCCGAAAAGGCGGCAGACGCCGTTGCCGAAACCTACCGCCTCCTCACCTCCGTCGCCAAGACCGGGCTCACGGACGAAGAGGTGGATCGGATTAAGACCTCGCTTGAATCCGACACCATTTTCGCCAAGGAGACCGTCGACGGCTACGCCCGCAGGCTCGGCTATTATTATTGTGAATTCGGAAATCCCGAACATGAGGCCACCTATCTCGAGGAACTTTTATCGGTCACCCCTACCGATGCCACCGACGCCATCTCTACCGTTTTTTCCAAAAAAGCCATTCTTTCCACCGTTCACCCGAACGCGGCCCCACTGGATCCGAAATGTTTGGAAACGGTGAAAAATGGTTTTCAGCCAACCGCACACCGCGGAATAGCTCCGGCGGAAATTCAAAAAGAGACCCGGCAAAACATCACCTTTCTGACTAAGAAATCATCTCACCTACCGACTCTTTCCGTTCGACTCCTGACTCTCGGCGGCTCGCGCGAAGAGTCTGCAAAGGAGTTGGGCTTGGGAACTCTTTTTTCCCGCGTTTGGAGCTCTGGTACCAAAAACTATACGTCGCTCGAGCTGGCGCGAATTCTGGAATCTTTAGGCGCCTCCATCAATACCTACTGCGGCAGAAACACCTTGGGCCTCTCGGTTGAATGCCTGAGCAAGCACTGGCACTCGCTAAAACCCCTGGTCGCAGAAATTCTGGGGGAGCCTACGTTTCCTAAAAGCGAATTCGATACTGAAAAGGGCCTGCTCCTGCGGGAAATTCTTTCCGAGCGCGACTCACCCGGCGCTTTGGTTCATCTCAATCTCATGTCTCGCCTGTTTCCCAATCATCCCTATGGCCGTTCTTCCCTGGGACAAAAAGAGACCGTCGAGACGCTCACCCGAGAGGACTGTGTCCGATTCTATCGGGAAAGCTTTCACCGTCAGAAGCTGATCGTTTCCACGGTCGGTGATTTTAGAAGCGAGTGCATCCGTGATATCGAAACCCTCTGCCAACTACTCCCTGCATCCGGCAAACCATTTGGTGCCAAACAGCCGGTACTTCGGCCGACAGCCACGTCGGCAATCACTGCCAAAAAGACTCCGCTTAGCCAAAGCCATATCCTCGTCGGGTATGTCACCGCTTCTTTGTATGATCCGGACAGGTACGCGCTTAAAATTTTGGCGTCTGCGCTTTCGGGTCAGGGGGGGCGATTGTTTCTGGAGCTTCGGGACCGCCAGAGTCTCGCGTACACGGTGAGCCCTATGCAAAGCGACGGTCCCGAGGCCGGAACCTTTTCATTTTATATCGGATGCTCGCCAGAGAAATGGCAAAAAGCTATCCGCGGGATCCGTCTGGAAATTGAAAAGATTCTCACGGAGCCCCTGCCAAAAGAGGAGTTGCAGAGAGCTAAGCAGTACTGGCTCGGTCGATTCGATCTCGACATGCAGCGCGCTTCGGCTCAATGTTTCACCTACGGGCTCGATGAGGTTTACGGGCTAGGTTACGACCACAGTCTGCGCGTGAGCGAAATAATCCGCTCAATCGATGCGAAATCCGTCCGCGAAACCGCGAGGCGCCATCTGAGCCCCGAAAACGCAACGCTATCGATAGTGCATGCCGATACGATTACTGAATCGGAAGTTCTGGACGTGTGGCGCCCAACGACCACCGTCCGTCGCCCTAAAAACCAGGCATCGGCAGAGGCAATATGAAATGCACACTCATTGTCCTGGCCTGTTGTTTTATACTGCCTCACAACCTCGCGGCCGACATCACCCCCACTTCACCGACCAACAAGCTTCTCATGATGCACCGGCTTTACTATCTCCCCTTCAGCATGGGATTTCAGCAGGGAGGTAATTTAAACGAGATCATCCCGATCATTTCTAAAACCGGTACCGTGCCGACAGCCGACGAATTTGGCCGCCTAAACCGAGTTTGGGGCGAAGCGCGCGAGGAGTGGGCCAAGAGCTCGTTACTGCTCAACACTCCCATCGATATCAACGGCTCATCCCGAATTTCCGGACACCTCGCAAGCCACCTGATTGCACTGGGACGCGGTCCATTCGAGCGCCTGAGCGTCACCGAGCGCATTCAGATCAAGAATCTTTTGAAGGGCAAACCGGAGATGGTGCAAAAAACCTTCACGCAAATTCGCTTCCTCAAGTCATTTTTGACCGAGAGTGACGCCGACCGTACGGTGCTATTTATCGTCGGAGCGAGCTGGTGTCAGAGCTCGCGCACCTACCGGGCACTTTTGGAGAGCTATCTCAAACGCTTTCCCGTTTCCGATCTTACTCTCCACTCAATCGTCGTCGATGATCCCAAGAACCAGATTTTCGACAGCGCTATCTTAGGTCAGTTTTTTCCGAGTTCGGCCTCTTACTCCCACAACACCATCCCCCGATTTCTGCTCCTTGAAAATACCGCCGAACCGGTCCTCTACGAAGAGGGCGACGCCCTGTCCGTAGTGCTCGATCGCTATTTTAGCTCTCAGCGCGGCTTCCTGGATTCACTGGTTCCGTTTCTGAACCAACCAGTTCGAGGACTTTCGGGTGGCTGGACCAACAAGTAGCAGTGCACTCGGTCAATTCTCGATTGACCAGCCCTTGATGGGCCGGTTGGCCAATCAGCGTGTCTACATCGGAACCTCCAGCTGGAAGTACGAAGGCTGGAAGGGGCTCATCTATCAAAAAGAATATCGGTCGAAAAAAACATTCGATGAGAGCTGCCTGGAGGAATACCCTTACACCTGTGTGGGAGTCGACCACACCTATTATCAGTGGCCGAAAAGAGACTCCATTGCCCGTTACTGCTCTCAGACCCCCGCAAGGATGGGACTTAAGGCCACCGAACGCGTCACCGTATTTAAATTTCCAAAGCTCCCCCGCTATGGGAAGGATGCCGGACTAAAAAACCCAGATTTTATGAGTGCCTCGCTTTTTCAGGAACGCTTTTTGGACCCACTTGAAGAATTCGCGCCTCACATTGGGTGCGTAATGCTGGAGTTTTCCCAGTTTTACCCTGGCATGATGACGAGCGGAAGAGAGTTTCTGGGTTGCCTCAAGACATTCATCCGGCAATTGAAATCGTCATTACCGATTGCCGTTGAGATCCGTAACCGCTCGTGGGTAAATGCCGACTATTTTTCGTTCTTGCGCGATTTGGGAATCGGCCACGTCTTTAACAGCTGGACACGCATGCCGACGATTGGCGACCAACTCGATCTGTGGGGCGGAACTAAACTGCCATTCTTGGCGTCGCGCGTTCTCCTGAGTCCAGGAACAGCGTACGCCCATGCCGTCGAAGCCTTTTCGCCCTACAATAAAATTCAAGATGAGCAGCCGTCACTTCGCGCCGATGTCGCCTCACTCATCACACGGGCCATCCAACTGGGAATTCCAGCCTACATATTCGTCAATAACCGCGCCGAAGGTTGCGCTCCCAAAACCATCGATAGCATCTTAAAACTCGTCAACACCTGACCACGATTTTATTTCGAGTCACAACTTTAGTCCGCCACTCGTTCTTTGGGTACCAGGAGAACATCATGCGGATAGCGTATTATTTTATCATCGCGTTTCTCTGTCTTTTAAATTACCAGGCAGTTCCAAAAATACATTCCCACGATGCCGAGCATCCCGCATTTGTTGCGTGGCCACTATTTTCACAATGCCTCATTCACCGCGTGCCGTGCGAATCCATCCGCATATGCGTGACCGGATCGGGCGATCGAACACGCGCTGAGGAATTCGTCCGCCAGTCACTGAAACTGTGGACGGAGCCCCTCACGCGCTTTGAAAACGCTCCCCGTGTAGATGTCCAAT
>CAZRVZ010000124.1:0-24722 GCA_964603655.1 uncultured Pseudobdellovibrionaceae bacterium
CTTAATTCAGAAAACAGATCGGAAAAATCATTTAGGAAATTCCGTTTCAACTCTTCGCTGTCATTCGGAAATTTTTTACCTTTTTTGCCATAGTAACTATCTTTTTCTACGGAAAAAATGTACTTGTGATCGTGTAGATTTAGAATGTTTAGCCAATCGTGCGCTTCTAACCAATGCTTAATTTCCTCGATGCGGTTTTTCCTTTCGTGAGAGTTTACTGTACCGGTCTCGACAAGGATGTCTCTTGGAGAAATCGCGCCGTTTCTTTGTTGGTTTAATGCTTCAAGTGGATTAAAGGCATTGGGATTATCAATGGAAAATAATACTCCCGGTTTTCCTGAATGGCCGGAAAATGCAAGCTGAAATAGGGTGCGTGCGCCCGGACTTTGTGCGTAGGAATGGGCTATAGCGAAATTGGCAGATGAGGAGATAAACGGCGTATTCGAGTTGTGAGACCCGACGTGTCGTCCCATCAACCATGTAATAACCTCGTTGGGAGCGTTGTCTAAAAATTTGACTCTCCCATACGCTTCTTTCAATGGTATTCCTTCATTCTTTGCAATGGTATGTACTAACGGAGCATATATTCCTTCCTGCAAGATTTTCTGAAACAACTCCGGGGTCCAAATCTCTCCTTGATAGCCAATGTGGGTTTTTCCCTGTTCGAATAAGCCCATGATTCGCGTGCACGTAGCGCCTGCTAAGAGTCGCAAATACGAACGGACCTGAGCTGCGTTACCTTCCACTTTAGAAGGGAAGAGAACGAGCAACAAAAGAAATGTTATACGGACCCGGCGATAAAAATCGAAATTACTCCAATAGATTCCCCAAACCGGATACGTGAATTGGGTTTCAGTAACGCAACGCGTATGACTATCTTTTCTCATTGACGAAAACCATTACAAAAAAACGAACTAAAAACGAACCAAAAAAAGACTGATGAAATTTAATCACTTTCTATTCTCAGTTTATTAGTTATAATTTTAGTTATCACTAATAAATAACAGCAATAAACGCCGATCACCTCAAATGTCGCATCACATCGCATCATTTATCGTTGGCATTTTAGAATCTGGGCTCATAGTTCTGCTCAATGCCCTTTCGGTTTTTTTACGAAAACTCTCAATCGGGAGATGGGAAAAATGGATTCGAAGTCTTGGAAATTTAGGGGGTATCAAGGCGGGGGGGGGCATCGGTTTTGAACCTGGGTCATTTAAATCGATACGCCTGGAGAGCGGCCACCAGAGTGGTTTTCCTGGGGACAATATTGCGACTCGCAGTGCTGTAGTGTCGCTGCCACAATGGGCCAAGGAGGTTTCTCCATTTCTGGCCAATCAATTGAGCAGTCACACGCGGCGAGCGTATGAAAAGGATCTCAAGCAGTTTTTTGAGTTCCTAGCGTCAAGACAACTCATTGAGTCATTTTTGTCTCTTAGACCGGAACACATTATTTTGTACCGCAAGGCGCTGGAGGAGGGGCGAATTTCTGAAAAGACATCCAACAAACCTTTGGCCAAAAGCACTATCAATAGAAAACTGGCCGTGGTGAAAAGCTTTTTGTCCTGGCTCAAGCTCAATCGGGTCGTATCGGAGAATCCAGCCGAACTGGTCAAGGGCTTTCCTCAAAGCCAGGAGTCAAAGCTCCAGGGCCTTTCCGATGAGGAGGCGAGGAAAATGTTAGAAGCCACGCACGTCAATTCGCCAAGCAGTGCGATGCACTGTGCCGTCTTGCATCTACTTCTCTATCTGGGCCTACGAAAGGCCGAATTAATTGATCTGAAGGTGGGTGATTGGGATTCGGTCAGAGGGGTCGAGGTACTTCGCGTGCGAGGCAAAGGGCACCGCGTGCGAATCTTGCCGCTGACGGAGCGCCTGCGCCTCGTGCTTGCCGCCTATTTGCATGTTGCAGGCAGAAGTCGGGATCAAAAGGAGGAGCCACTTTTTATTCCCACGAAGAATCCTCGTGGAACGGGTTTAATGAAATCGCTCAACCCGCATGCGATCACGTATATCGT
The DNA here is from genome assembly GCA_964603655.1 of uncultured Pseudobdellovibrionaceae bacterium. Taxonomy (GTDB): domain Bacteria; phylum Bdellovibrionota; class FAC87; order UBA2466; family UBA2466; genus JACPWY01. The sequence continues at coordinate 2,016 of CAZRVZ010000124.1, forward strand.
TGCCCGGTACGCGAAAAAGGTCGGCGTACTTAAGAAAATTTCGCCCCACTCTTGCCGCGCCACCTGCATCTCCAATGCGCTCGATCGCAAGGCGTCTCAGCGAAGCGTGCAAAGTCTCGCGGGCTGGAGCACGCCGCTCATGATTCAACGCTACGATAAGAGACGCGAAGACCTTGGGAATTCCGCCGCCTATCAGGTGGATTATGGGGAACCGGCAGTCGTGGCCGCGGGCGCCTAATTCCCTTCGGTTACTAATGAGACCGATTGTAAAGTCACCGCGAACAACGCCGTTAGAGATGATATCGAAGACTCGACACGTGACCTTAATTATTGCCGGCTTAATATTCGCTTATAGATGAACACTTTCTGCAACGATCCGAACTTCGTTATCGGAAAAAAACTGTGTTCAAACGGCTCGGGCCGTTGCGTCTGGTCGAAATAAACATCGAGCGTCTGGACGAGCCGGTACTCTCCTTGCATTCGCCCGAGGTCGGATACTGTTTGCGGCGTCCTTTCAAAGAGAACCATCCAGTCCGGCGAACGGCTAAAGAGAGGCGCTGTGAGACTCCTCGCCTGATTGAGTTGCGTGGAGTCATTGAGCTGACAGCAAAGCTGTGCTTTTTCCACGTAGTGACCGAGCGGGTAGCTAAAATGTTCGGGGCTCGTCGATAGAGTCTGGCCGATTTGAAGGTGTGTATTGAGGTAATTCTTAGCCGCTTCAATTCCCGTTGGATAATGACGGGAAAGCGATAATGCCAATGCCGGAAAGGTCCACGTGGGTCGATTACGGGTATAGCCCAATAAAAATAAATTGGTAGAGAGTGCCAAGCCGATTCCGACCGTGCCCAGGGTGCGATTATAGGAAACCACGCGCCAAGCGAGATCCCCCAGTATTGCCGCTCCCCAGGGAAGGGACAGAATCAAAAATCGAAAATCGGAATAGGTGGCGCCACTCGGCTGAGGTGTCAAAAACGCAATGGCAATTGCATTGCCGTAAAAAAGAGTCATCACTTCCCAGAGCCAGTGTTGGCGTTCGGTGCGATTTAAGGCGGCTGCCAGGACCACGAGCACTGTTGGGCAGAAGTAGAGGAGATCGCGAGGGTAACGCCAAAGATGGTAGAGCCGCCTGACGTACCAGGGGGTATCGTAAAAAATATCCTGGCGATCCCAAATGCGAAGATTTACGGCGTGTAGTGCGATGGGGATGACCGCCACCAATATAAACGGTGCCAGATTGATAAGGCGTTGTCTGGCGCTGGCTCGATTCCAGAGCCAATCACTCGCAAATAGAGTCGCGATCCACGCGGCGGCGAGCATGTAATTTGCCAAATAGAGTAGCACCGCGCAGGCGGAGATTGCCACGCCGAGCGGGAAACTGCGTCGTAGATTAAAGAACAAATAAAAACGGTGCAGGAGAAGTCCCAGGAAGAGACAAAGGGCATAGTAGCGACATTGACGACCATTTAAGATGAATTGTGTCGAATAGGCGAGAACGAGTGTCGAGAGAAAGCGCTGGGTGGGTTGAATTGCCGTTGTTCTCAGAATCGAATGGAAAATAAGCAAGGCGCCCAGAGCTAGGAATGCGAACGGGATTCGCGCCGCAGTTTCGGAAACGCCAAACATGCGAATGGAAAGTGCGGTGACCAAAATATCAAGGGGTGGCTGAATGATCGAATAATCGTTTCTTAAGAGCGAGCCATTTCGGTAGGCGTAAAGGTTTTTCCCGTCCCACCCAGTAAGCGATCCCGTCAGATTGAAGTTTTTAGCGAGAATGACGGTCTGGGCCTCATCATCCCAAAAGGCGACGTGGTCGAGATTCCAGAAGAGGCAAAAGAGCGGCGGGAGAAAAACGATGTATTTAAGGAGGTATTTGATGGAGTTCACCTGCCGAATCTAGCCCGGGGGCGAGAATTTGAAAAATGGCAATGAAGTGATTCGATGTATTACGTCATAGGCGGGCGGTGTGACACATTGCATGGTTAAGCTTTCGCGGGTTATCGCCGACACATTACTGGGAGATCACTGTGAAGACTCTTACACTACTGGGCCTTATTTGTTTCTTTGCCACCGCCGAATCGGCGAAGTCGCCAAAGGCGACTGAAAAAGGAACCGAAACCCAACGTGTGGCCGTAGAGTCCGTTAAAGAGGATGTGGCCAAATCATCGGACTCGGCGGTTGGGTCCGGCGCGGCTACGTCTCCAGCGGCCCCGGCCACCGGCCAGCGGGTTATCGACAGTCTTCATCGGGAAATCCGGCGCGAGCGCAACTATTTGTCGCGACAGCTCAGTTCGGGCGTGTCCGAAGATGATATCAATCACTACAAGGAACTCTCGCGGCGTATGGGCGTGGACATCGGCATCTGGGTTCCCTATGGAGATTTTGCCAAGGAGTTTGCGAGCGCCCCCATGATCGGCATTCATTTTACATGGGAGGCGATTAAGCCGCTCAATTTTACCGTGGCGACCTATCACGCATCGGCGCCCAGAAATTCCGGGCCTCATCTGGGACGTCTTAGTGCTTCGTCCATCGCCATGGGCGTGAATGCCATCATAGAGATGGGGCGGACGATCCCGTATTTTCGATTGGAGGCCTGTTTTGATTTTAATGACGTTTCTTTGGGCAGCGTCTATGTGACCTCCGGTGGCGATTCAACCATCACAACACTCGGGGCCAATGTGGGATTCGGTGTCGATTTTATCGTTGGCCGAGAGGTGAGCTTCGGCCTTCTTGCCTTTTACCACTATGCCGTTCCGAAAAAGGTTACCTTGAGTGACACGACCCAGTTTGATCTGGGGTCGAGCTATCTATCCACCGGGCTTCGCATTACTTTCTAAGGGCCGAGCCCTACGGACTCTTCCGAGTCACGAGCATGCCGCTTTGGGTCGGTGATTGCGTCACTTCCCATCGATTATCGTCCGGATCGATCAGAAGAAAGCTCTTCTCGCCCCAGGGGTGTTCCTTGGGTGGCGCTGGCGGCTGGATGTGATTTTCAGCGCACCAGATCTCGTGACGTTTATAAAAGCTATCGACATCTTCGACCGTAATACCCAGCGAAATCGCAGAGCGATCGGAATCGGCCGAAAAGTTTTGTTTCGATTTGCCCACGGGCTTGAAAAATGCCAGACGAAAACCACTTCTCAAGACGAACTCACAAAATTCGGGCTGCTCGAAGTGGGGCAGAATATCGAAGGCTTGTGAAAAAAAATGGGTGATTCGGCCAACATCATTGGATGCGATAACGGCATGGGAAACGGTAAGAGTTGCCATACCCATGACGTATCACAGGGCTTGCCAAAAAAGAAATTCGGGGAGGGCACGGTGGCCCTCCCCGAAAGTTTTAGCAACTTTGGTCGTATCAGACCGTGACGGGGACTATTCCCGGAAGCCAGGCCGTTGGAGTCGGCTTCTTAAAGAGCGAGATGAACGACACGACGATGGGGATGATCGTGACGATGGCCTGCAGAATAAACGCATATTGCGGTGCAATCACCATCAGTATGGGTAAGAGTGCTTGGATTACCCCAACGATGGAACTCAGCTTCGACGATGCCGCCTGGCTACTCCCACCACTGGAATTAACCATGCCCGTAGCTAGCCCACCGATTGAGGTGGCTCCGCCCTGGATCAGGCTGAGCATCTGAACCAGCCCTGACAGGTCCGCCTGGGAAGACACGGCGTTGTGCCCCTGGGCACTCGGCGCATTCTCCTGGATTAACCGGATCAGTTCAGTGACCGAGAGCCTGCTGCGGCGGCCCCTGAAATTATAACCGCCTTGTTCCATCGACAGTTCGGTCAGGTGGTCCATGGCTTCTGTTTCGGTCATCTGGTTTTTGGTTGAAAGATCCATACGACCGCAAGCGGTCAGCATGAACGATACGATTACGATCGTGGCAATAAGTGGATGACGCATGATTCGACTCCTCTTCGACTTGGTTTTTGTTTTGGTTTGATTACGTACAGGAGAGTGAACCGACTGACGTGAGCGGGAACGTTGATAAGGTTAGTTTAGGTAGGCTACGTGAAGGGTTTATCGCGAAACCGTGGAGATCGGATCACAATTGTTACAGTGAACCCAGTCTGTAGAGCATGAGATGGTAGGTCTTGTACCGGCAAAAATTTTCGGTCGAAAGCTGGCCGGAAAAATATTTGCCCTGAATCTTATGAAACCGCTCTCGAAATTTCCATGCCAGAAATTTATACAGTGATGGGTGGCGGTGTTCAATAAAGTGACAGATGAGATCTTTGACTGGCCTGGCGGTAAAGTCCAGTAGCTCGCCGAACATTCCCATCGTGGGTGCGGTCTCGTTGGTAATATCGCGATCGCGTAGGCAAGAAAGCGGAAAGTCCGCCAGAATTGTTTGAAACTCCGACCAAAGATGCCCTCCGCCCAGTGGCCCTTCGGGACCAGAAGCGCGCCTGAAAAAGTCCGAGATGAGAATGTACCCGCCGGGCGCCAGCGACTTCACGGCTACCGCGAGCGCCGATTTCATATTCACGTACTGAAAGCTTTCGCTAAACAGCACCAAATCATAGTGCGTTGTGAAGGTGCACTGCTCGATGGGCAGTGGATATACGTGTACCTGACTTCCCAGTCTCTCCTGAATCTTCTTGGCCAAATAGGCACTCGGCGAAACGCAATCCACCTGATACCCCTTTTTCAGGAGACGCTCGGCCTGCATTCCGCTCCCGGCTCCGACATCGAGAACCCGGCGCACGCCCGTTGGGATCGATTCCAGGATTTCATCCGAATAATTCTCCTGCGCGCGGGCGAAGTTCTTAAGAGAAATAGGCAGATCGGGCGTCCAGTACCCATAATGAAGGTCCTCGAAACCAAATAGCTCGGAACCCAGAATTTGCGCGATGGCGAGCCCTACCTCTTTGGAATCGGTAATCATGCCGAAATCCTATGGGACGATTGGCGTTCGGGCAAGCGGGTGGGCCTCTGGCCGTACCTTGGGAGGTGGTTTAACGATATTGACATCGATAGCAATATCGTTATACTCATCAAATGACAGTTAAGGTTTCGCCAAAATATCAGGTGGTTATCCCCGAGGGAATTCGTGAAGCGTTGGGAATAAAACCTGGAATCCGAGTAGATGTAATCGCCAAAGGACGCGTGGCCTACCTGGTTCCATTATTGCCAATCTCGGACGTGCGTGAAAGCGTAAGACACCGGCTGAATTCGGCTGGTCTCAGGGAAAAGGGAAATCGCAAGCTGTGACACGGTATTGCGTGCTGCTAGATTCTTCCGTTTGGGTGGAGTATTTTTCGGACGGGCAGCACCGCAAGGAGTGTGAACGTTACTTAACTAAATCCTCTGAAATCGTCGTTCCGTGTGTAGTGCAGTATGAGCTTTATCGAAAGATTAGCTCCACCATTTCAGAGGACAGCGCACTAGAGGTCATCGCGGTCACCAACCAACACCGTGTGGTTAGTCTAACGACCGAGGTGGCTTTACTAGCGGGGGATCTTTCTCTCCAGTACAGACTTGGAATGGCTGACAGCCTCATCCTGGCCCATGCCCAATTGGCCAGGGCGTTACTGGTCACATTGGACAATGATTTTGCTTCGGTGCCCGGGACGAGAGTTGTGCGCTAGTGCCGGTACAAAATGCGGTGGATCTGAATCTGGCCGGAATCCGTGGCCCGTGGTAAATACCTTGCATGCTTAAAACTATTCTATTAGTCGCGTTGTGTGGGGTAGCTGGTGCAAAGCCAACCGATCACCTTTCGGGTCCCGTTAAAATTCAATTTGATTCTGATCGGTGGGAGGTGGCGCCCCAAAAGGGGGCGTTCGACGCGCAAAGAGCGCCCGGCGTGTTGGCTAGCGTTCAGGAACGTGAGTCATTTGAAAAATTCAACACACGATTTTCCATTGTTGCAGAGGATACTGCTAAATTCCGTTTAGACGAGGCGGGTGGAGTGGATAGGTATCGTCACTACGCGCTCGACTTTTTAAGCGGCCAGCGCTTTCAAATTATTTCCAAAAAAGAGGTGCAGCTTGCGGGAATTTCGGCTTTGCAGATTACAGCTCACCAGCGAGATTTCGGTCTCACCTATCGTCAGTGGGTTGTTGTGATTGGTCAAAGGGCCTACCTGCTTACCGGAGCCGCCAGGATTAAACGGTTCGATTTGGTGGAGAAGGACTTAAACGCAATTGCCGAATCATTCCGGTTGAGTCAGGCCGGGTGATAGCCACTGTTTCGACTCTTTGCCAATACACCCTCATAGGCCCCGACCAGCGCATCGAGGTGCGCGTCGAGCGAGAAGCGCGTTAAGATGTGCGTTCTCCCCGCTTGGCCTAACTGCTCCGCGAGGGAATCGTCTTCCAAAACAGTTTTTAGGCATTGGGCAAGGTGAAGAACGTCACCTCGTCGGGCCAAAAGGCCAGTTCGGCCGTGGATGACCGTTTCGTTTAGGCCCGGGACATCGAAACCAACGACGGGACGAGATAACGCGCTGGCTTCCGCCGCAGCCATGCCGAAGGACTCGGGGCCGAGATTGGGTTGGCAATAGAGTCGACTCCCTGCCAAGGCACAGTGAAGCTCACGTTGCGGCACCAGTCCCTTGAAAAAAACACGGGTATTCAGATTGAGTTCCATTGATAATTTTTCCAGACGCCGGCGTTCGGGCCCGTCTCCAAAGATCCAAAGGGACCAGTCAATCCGCTCAATTTGGCCCAGAGCAAGGAGTAGTCGATCGAGCCCCTTCATGGGAACCAGACGGCACGCCGTCGTAATGAGGTTTTGGGGCGCATTTGGGGGTGGTGTGGCATCGATGGCAGGGACAGGATTGACGACAAGGTGAATGCGATTCTCGTTCCACCCGTCGTGTTTGAGGAGATCGCAGATATACTGGCTTGGCCCGAGAAAGGCCTGGCCGCGTCGGTGAGCCCTTCGCGCGATTTGATACTCATAAACGGCGTGGAGGCGTCTGAGATCGTTTTTGAGATAGCCCAGACAGCCGTAATGGTGGTGGTGTACGAGGCAAGCCCAACCACTGCGCTTTTCGCAAACCGAGTCCCCCCGAATTAGGCGACAGCTGGACGGACTTGTCGTCGAAACGGTGTGCGACGTCATCACAATGGGATGGGTTTTACGAATTAGCGAGTAGAGCCGCGGGTGGAGCTGCTCCATGAGGTGGACGATATCGGGGCGCATCCCATCCATGATTTTACGAATAGACTCGCCGAGGCTTTTTAAGACCGCCCGCGAACTCAAGGAATTGACGCCAAAAAGCAAGGGAAGAAGGTGGATACCATCGAAGTTCGGGAGATCTCCGTTTTGGCTTTGCGCCAGAAAATAGACCGAGTGTCCGCGCCGTTTCAGCCCCTCGCCAGAATGGCGAATCACCTGCTCGGTACCGTAGCTATCGCCAATGGACGGGCCGAGCATGAGGATGCGCATCGAAATATTGTACTTGAAGATCATTCGCATTTGGTAAGTACCGGCGCATTTGGTAAGTAATGAATATGGACGCCAGTTTTCTGACGTTAGCACTAAGAGCAGCCGAGCCCAGGCGTGGTCTTACGGCACCTAATCCCGCAGTGGGTGCCGTGGTTGTAGCTGACGGCAAGGTCATTGCGACGGGAACCCATTGGGCACCTGGCCACCCGCACGCCGAGATAGAGGCGATACGCCTTGCTGAAAGCGGAGCTCGGGGCTCTACTCTTTACGTCACCCTCGAACCCTGCAATCACTTCGGGCGAACTCCACCCTGTACAGCAGCCATCATCGCGGCCGGGATCTCGAAGGTGGTTTATGGTTTTCGCGATCCCAACCCTAAGGTCACTGGTGGCGGCCACCGCGCCCTTGAAGAGGCCGGTATCTCCGTTAGCTTCTTAGCTATTCCCGCCATCAATCAATTTTATGAAAGCTACCATATCTGGCTAAAGGGCCACCGGCCGCGTGTCACCGTAAAGTTTGCCCAATCTATTGACGGTAAGATTGCGGGCGAACGGGGAAAAAGTATCAAGATTTCGGGCCCTGAGTTCGACGCCTATACTCACGAAAGGCGGCGGACATGCGATGCCCTATTAACGACAGCACGCACCGTGCTCGGTGACAACCCCAGACTAAGTGCCAGAGGTTCCCAAATTGTCTCCAAGCGCGTCTATGTGATCGATACCGAGTTGCGTCTGCTGGATCACCTGAATCTGAATCTATTTCATACGGCAGAAGAGCTCGTGCTAATTCATGGATTGGGCCATCGATTGAATACGGAGCCACCCGCTTCGGCAGTCCGAACGGTGCGAGTTTCTCGCTCATCTGGCGGGTTGGATCTGGGCGAAGTTCTGGACGTGATTGGCCGTGAAGGGAATTTTGATTGTTGGGTTGAGGCTGGGGCGTGCTTGACCCAAGCCCTGTGGCGGCAGCGCCTGGTTGACGAGCTGGTAGTCTGCACGGCGCCGAAAACGGTGGGCAGTCAGGGATATCCGGGCCCCTCGGGGCTCGATTTGACGGGCTACGATCTGCGATGGAAAACGTTGGGCGAGGACGTTGTATTACATTTAGATCGGGTTGAAACGGCCCAAAGGATTCATTAGAAACACCTTAGAGCCACTTTAGAAATACGTATGTTCACCGGATTAGTGCATCACCGCGGCAGAATCGATGAAGTATCCCCTCGGAATCAGGGGGTAACAGTTCGGATTTATACAGAGTTTGATAGCCTAACTTTGGGCGAGAGTATCGCGGTCGATGGGGTGTGCCTCACGGTTATGGAGGTTGGAAGTGGATGGTTTCGGGTAGAGATTTCGCCGGAAACTTTGAATTGCTCTCTGGCGAAGCAATACCGAGCCGAGTCCGCGGTGAATCTGGAGCGTGCGCTTCGGGTTGGAGATGCGTTAGGGGGTCACTGGGTCACTGGACACGTGGATACCACGGCTGTGGTGTCGGCGCGTGAGAATCGTGGAGATTATGTCTTCATGCGGTTTTCCATGTTCTTGGACTTTTCAGGTCTAATTATCGACAAGGGGTCGGTGACGGTGAGCGGTGTGAGTCTCACGGTAAATGAAGTTCTGGATGACGGTTTTTCGATAATGCTCGTTCCCCATACGCTAAAAGCTACAACGCTTGTCGATTTAAAACCTGGGAATCTCGTCAATATTGAATTTGATTGCCTGGGTAAGATGGTTCGGGCGCACGTGGAATCCTGGAAAGGAAAAATGCGATGACTCACAATAATGGGAAGTCTCAATCCTTTGATCCAATATCGCTAGTGATTAAAGACATTGCCGCAGGCCGAATGGTCGTTCTCGTTGATGATGAGGACCGCGAAAATGAGGGTGATTTGGTAATGGCGGCGGAGTGCGTGACCGCTGAAACAATTAATTTTATGGCAACCCATGGCCGCGGGCTGATCTGCCTATCGATGACCGGTACCGATGTTGATCGGTTGGGTCTCCCTTTAATGGTGAAGCAGAATGCCACCCCCTTTCGAACCGCATTTACCGTTTCGATCGAAGCCGCAAGCGGTGTCACTACCGGAATTTCGGCCGCCGATAGAGCCCACACCATTCGAGTAGCGGTTGACGAAACTTCCGGCCCGGCGAATCTCGTGAGTCCCGGCCATGTATTTCCGCTGCGCGCGCGTGATGGTGGAGTGCTGGTGCGAGCGGGCCAGACCGAAGGGAGTGTCGATCTGGCGCGTCTATCCGGCAAGCGCCCGGCGGGAGTCATCTGTGAGATCATGAATTCCGATGGGACGATGGCGCGCCTTCCCGACCTAATCCAGTTTTGTCGGCAGCACTCGTTGAAATTGGCCTCGGTCAATGACCTGATCCGTTATCGAATAGAGCACGAGTGTTTGGTCAAAGAGGTGGCGACCGCGCGACTTCCGGTAGACGGATTGGGGGAATTTCGGATCCGCGTTTTCGAGAATCTGCTTGATCAGAATCAGCATGTGGTCCTCATGAAGGGGGACATCGATCTAGTCCAACCGACACTCGTTCGGGTGCACTCGGAATGTTTGACGGGGGACGTGCTTCTTTCTTCTCGGTGCGATTGCGGCTGGCAACTCCGAGCCTCGCTGGAGCGCATTGCGGTTGGCGGCGGTGTGCTTTTGTACATGAGGCAGGAGGGCCGTGGCATCGGCCTGGCCAATAAGATCCGCGCCTATGCGCTCCAGGATGGTGGTTTGGACACGGTAGAGGCGAATAGAACGTTGGGTTTCTCTGAGGATCAGCGCGACTATGGTATTGGCTCGCAAATCTTGCGCTTCATCGGAATCTCCAAGATTCGGCTCCTAACCAATAACCCGCGAAAGATCTACGGAATCGGCGGTTACGGGATTGAAATCGTGGAAAGAGTTTCGATCGAAATGTCCCCTACGGCGGAAAACGGCGACTACCTGCGTACCAAGCGCGACAAGCTCGGCCACCTGCTTCACCTGCCGCTGCACTAGGCGGTACTAGGTGCCCATCTACTTTTCAGCTGGAATGGTACCAGGTAATTACCCGCGACCTTTTCAGCTGAAAAGTAGATGGGCACCTAACTACCTAATAGATTGTATAGTCCGGAAACTTTGGGTTTAATGAAGGTTTAAGAATTTTGTGAGGAGAATTTATGAAAGTAATTGATTGTCATGATGCAAAATCCGCTTTTACGATCGGGATCGTTGTTAGCCGGTTTAACCAACCCATCTCGAAATCCCTCTTGGAAGGGGCCCTGGGCCGATTGAAGGAGGGTGGTTTTAGCGAAAATCAGGTCACGGTCGTCTGGGTGCCTGGCGCCATCGAGATTCCGATCACCGCCCAGAGGCTCGCTCAACAGGGTATCTACGAGGCGGTTATTTGTCTCGGAGCCGTGATTAAAGGTGAAACCGATCACTATCAATATGTATGCGAACAGGTGAGTGCCGGGTGCCAGCACGTGGCCCTTCAAAACGATATCCCGATCGCCTTTGGAGTCCTTACGACTCAAAACGAGGCTCAGGCCAAGGAGCGCTCCGGCGGCAAGGATGGCAACAAGGGCCGCGAGGCCGCCCAGACCGCGATAGAGATGGTCGTCGCGCTCCGCCAGATTGGGTAGGGAAGTTTTAGTGAGCTAAGGATTTTGGCCGGAAATATACCCCGTCCAGTATCGCAACAAAAGCAGCGGCCAGAATGAGCGCTGCGCCAGCCCATTGTAGGGGGGCCAATCTCTCGCCGATCCAAAAAAAGGCCATGACGGACGCCAGCGGCGACTCCACGAGGTAGATGAGGCTAATCGTCGTGGAGCTGAATATTCTCTGCACCCGAACTTGAATCGAAAAGGCGATAAGGTTAACGCCCACGACGAGGCTTAAGAGCCAAGCCCAGGACGTGGGCGTCGGGTTAAACTGAAAACCTTCCAACCAAAAGATAAATGGCAGTGTGACAAGTGCGGCCCAGAATGACTGGTAAAGATTAAAGCCGAGGGCTGACGGGACCCGTCTGGCAATGTTCGAAATGATCAAAATATGAACGCCGGAAAGCAGCGAGGCAATCAACGTAAACCCGTCGTACCAATTGATGCCTGGTTGCCATGCCTGGGAAATGAGACCTGTCCCAATCATAGCGATGATCAAAGATACCCAGGTGAATTTTTTGGGAATTGTTCTTGATAGCATCCATTCCATGCACGGAACAAAAACCACATAGAGAGCGGTGATGAAGCTTGTCGCAGCGACCGAACTGGACTTAAGACCCACGAGCTGAAGACCGACTGCTAAACCGATAATGATTCCGGCGGGGAGTGCAGTGAAGCAGAGGCTCCGATGCTCGGTCCACGTTAGGCGAGTCCTGGTTTGGGGAATCCAAAGGGCAAACGGCAGTCCAATCACGCAGGCTGCCGCGAAACGGAGTGCGGACAGGGTGAGAGGACCAAATCCTTCTAATGCCAACCGACTAGCATTAAAACTAAACGCCCATAAATTTAAGGCAATAACGAGTTCGGTTAGAGACCTGATTGAGATCGGAGCCGCGGAAGACGGGGGGCTGTGGGGAGAGTGGGGGGGTGATGGTCCGCCAGCCACTAGATAGGTGCCCCGAAACTGAGAACTAAATCGGGTAACGGTTCCATAGATGCCGTGGTGGTTTGATCGGACTCTAAACGCGACATGAGGTGCCACTTCAGGTTCAGCCGAAAAGCAGTTCCGCTTAGATTCCATTCGGTAAATGGACCGGCCTGAACGAGCGATTGTTCGTGGGGCATGGATTCGGCAATGAGTTTGTCGGATAGGCGCAGGGTGATACCCCCACTGATCCCGTACCTAACCGATTCGGTCAGAGCGCCGGAGATGTCGGTTGCCACTTGAAAATAACTTCGTGAGTGGGTGATTCCGAACAATGTTCCGAGCGATAGTCGATAACTAAAGTCAGGACGAAGGTTTCCGGTCACCATGGCAATACTCAAATAGGTGGACGAATCGGGGATAAACGAATGGATACCCATGGCTAGGCGGCCGTGAGTTCCAGAGCGAGAAATAAAATAGCGGCCGATCTCTCCCGAAAGCTGATTTGACCGGTTTGCCCACGTGCCGGGAACGTCTCCGCCCGTACCATCAAACGGAAAGAGAATTTTATGGGCGCCAAATCCGAATTCCAGAATCCGCGAGTCCAGGGTGGCGCTCACGCCGGTAATCACATTGCCAGAAAAACTGGCCGCATGCATATCAGCTCGGGTACGGCTTTCTAGTGGTGGAGAGGGGGTGTTGGCACGTAGTGTGTCTTCCCAAATCCAAAATTCCGAGACTCGGCCCATTGCGGAGCCCAGGCTAAGATTTAGGACACAAATGCATAACTTGAGTTTTGAGTGGATCGACATGGCTAGCGAACGCAAACCGGCTCGGCCTCGCGGTACTTTCTCATCTTTTCGTGCAGTGTGGATTTGGCGATTCCCAGCGACTCGGCTGCAAGTTTTTTGTTGCCCCGGCATTGCTGGATCTTATTCTCTATGACCGTGCGTTCGATGTCGGCCAGGGTAAGTTTGGAGAGATCGTTCGGGGGCGTCTGTTCTCGCCTGGGAAAGTGCCTCTGCTCGGAAGAAAGCACGTGCTCTAGGATGGTGCTCGATATTTTGTTCTGGCTGAGTGCCCCGGCTCGTACCAGGACATTTCTGAGCTGGCGAATATTTCCAGGCCAATGGTACTCCAGCAGCTGGCCTGCCGCCTCGGGGGCGATGGTAATATTGTGAGTCTGGCAAATGTGGTGAGTGATAAGCGCGATGTCCTCGACTCTTTCTCTGAGCGGCGGCACTTCGAGTCTTAAGACACTGAGTCGTTCCAGCAGGTCGCGGCGGAACTCACCTGCCGATACGGCGGCAAAGATATTCACGTTGGTCGCGGTAATGAGCCGGACATTGATCCTGTCGGTGCGCGTGGAACCGATAGACCGCACTTCGCCTGACTCCAGAACCCTGAGAAACTTGGTTTGCACATTTGCGTCCAGATCGCCGATCTCATCCAGAAAGAGCGAGCTTTCGTGTGCAGCCCGGAAGATCCCTCGTTGCGAAGTCAGCGCGCCGGAAAAGGCGCCCTTTTCATACCCGAATAGTTCGCTTTCAAAAAGGCCCGTGGGCAAAGTATTCGCGTTTAGTGTGACGATAGTGCGCGAGCGGCGCGAAGAAAGGCGGTGGATGAAATTCGCTATTAGGTCTTTGCCAACACCGGTTTCGCCGAGAATTAAGACCGGCCAGTCGGTCGCTGCATAACCCTCGACCTGCTCCATGAAATGGCGAAACGATCGGGATGCCCCATAGATGAATCCTTCCATACCTGCAAACCCCCAGATGATGATGCTTCGGTTAACTGTTTAAGATGCTATGCAACGTATGCCAAGAGATACTTGTGCCGAGATGAGACGGAATTTGAAATTTCCACGTCCGGAAACAGGTGTTTTGGTTTCAAATCCGGACTCGAGGGTTTTAACTTAAAGGGGCAGTCGGCGCGGGGACACCCATTTTTTTTCTGGCGACCGGCTTAACGAGACATCCACTACGCAAACATCGGGTGCAGACATAGACTCGCTGAACCAGGCCACCAATGGTGGCTCGCACTTTTTGTAGGTTGGGAAAATGGCGGATTTTCGTTTTAATATTGGAATGACTGACCTTATTTCCAGTTACGGGATGTTTGCCGCAGTAAACACATCGTCGAGCCATTATTCACCTCGAAAGAGAACCTCAATCTAGTTATTTTTGCCGTAATTTCAAGTAGTTTTCGGCTTGGGGCTGCAAGGGGTTGTTGGTAGTGCGGCAGGTCCAGCCGCCGAACTGGCAATGAATCCTATTTTGAGATAACTAATGATTTCATATGTCTCGACCGAAATGGATTAAATTCGCGGGGGTGGCGGGTTGGAGCCTCGTTGCTGTCTCGTTTGGCGTGTTGGCGCTCGATTTCTTTCGTTTTGTGCGGGTGGGTTATGCCAACTATCAATTGGCGATGCAACCACTAGATGAACCGATTCAGAGCCGACTAGAAGGAGTAGTGGTACTCACCGGGGATCATACCCGAATCCCCAAGGCATTTGAGCTGATGCGGGTGCGGGGCAGTGACTGGCTCATTATTTCGGGAGCAGGGCGTGGCATTTCATTGACCGAGCTGGTGAACCAACAAGGCGATTCGGCAGGTTCTATTCATGCCGTATGGAGCAAAATCATATTGGAGTCGAATTCGGCATCCACTCTGGAGAATGGGCTGGAGACCGCGCGTATCGTTCATGAAAAAAAGCCCACCTCGCTGATTCTGGTGACCAGCGATTATCACATGCCGCGAGCGGCCACTATTTTCAGAGACCTGCTTCCCGAGGTGCGCCTGATTGAACGTCCCGTGACCTCGGGGATGTTTGGAGTGTGGCCCTATTCCCCTAGAATTTTTCGGCTGTTGTGGATGGTGGGCCTGGAGTATTGGAAGTTTCGTCTTTATCTGACCAAGCGCAGTCTCGATCCTCATTTTCCGAAATCGCAATTGTCAGAATGACACATCGAATCCTAACGCTATTTTGACGACGCAATGTGTCCACCACGTTTGTTGCATGTAGTGGCATGTGATGTATAGTAATTCTTGTAGTTATTCTTATTAATGTGTTGAACGCGCAATATCAGGAGAGTTTGCTGGCGCAAATTAACAATCCTGGGAGGGATACATGAGAACCATAAGACTGATAGCTTCGATAGGGTTACTGGTCGTAACGTCGATTAACGCCGAGGGCACCAAGGTGGGTGGCTTCGTAGATGCGCAGTACCACTGGGACAAGGGTGGCAACAACCAGGGGTTCGTCGTCAATGATGGCGCTGTCTATTTAAACCATGATGTGGCTACCTGCTCGGCCGTGATCGATCTGCCCTTTACGGGGACGCAGACGGCACTTACGGGTGCCAATTTCACGATCGCCCAGACCAAGATGCAGGCATTCGTCACGCATAAATACGATAACGGACTGGGTTGGAAATTAGGACAATTCGATACGCCGTTCGGTCTCGAAGCGAGGGACTCCAAGGATAATGCAATGGCCCGAACGGGAATTGTGTCCGGTGTTTTACCCACTGTCCATACCGGAGTCTGGGCCGATTATGCGATTGGCGGTACGAAGCTTAATTTCCTGGTGGCCAATCAACGCGATAATAATCAGTTGAACCGGCCTGGCACTGCTGGCACGCGCGTAACCGATCTCGGAGTTCAGGTGACGACCGGTTTAGGCGGAATCAACCTCGCCGTGGGTGGACTCTTCAACAAAGTGGCTGGTGAAACGGGTTATCTTATAGATGCCGTTGTCAGTGCACCACTGAGTAGCGTCAATCTCGGCTTCGAGCTGGCGATGCAAAAGACGGCGGGCGCGGCCGATACCACCATGGGAATCGTGGGCCTGGTAGGCTATGCGATAAACGACACGATGGGGCTCGACGCGCGCGTTAGCTATCTCGCTAAGGCAACTGCTGCAGTCGATTCTCAGATGGAGATTTCGGTGGGCCCGAACTTCTCCATGTCGAAAGCCATGAAGTGCAAGGTGCATTACACCATGCTGACGACGACGGCAGCCACGGGACTCCCGGCTGTTGAGTCGACGAGCTCTGCGGTCATTTCGTCCGTGGTTTCGTTTTAATTTCTCGAGTTGGGATTGAGCGTAAAGCGGGGTCGAGAGACCCCGCTTTTTTTTGTGTCCTTTGAGGATTTTTTTGGTGCGGAGCCTTTTGCCCAGTCTTTTGATGGTGCCCCCGTACGTCGCGAACTCGGGGGTCCGACCGGTTCGGAACGTAACAATCTCAGGAAAAATAGACGATGGTACGAGGTGTTATAAAAGTTGATTTAGCGAGTCGTGACGACGATTCGGTCACGCAGGGAGTTTAGAAATTGACTCTGCCAGTAACTGGGCTACACCCATGTTTGCGGAGACGAACCGATCGGCCGCAGCGCAAATGATTTCGCGTTCGGTAAGGGCGTGATTCAAGGCCGAGACCAGATCGTCTCCGGATTTCAGAATGCTCAGCGCGGGGGTTTTGGATAATTGAAGTGCCTCGGCCGAATTGGAAATGTTGGGTCCGGTGAAGACGGGTATTCGCCTGGTGATGGCTTCCGAGACATTATGAACTCGCCTCTTAAAGCTTCCCCCAACGAATGCCGCCGTTGCCACTCCATACAGATCAAGAAGGGGGCCTACTTTGTCGACGATGAGGTGCGACGATTCGTCAGGTGTGCGAAGAAAAGCGCTAAAGCGGCGGGTGCCGCCTAATTTTTGAGAAAAGTTTTTGAGCTGGTTCACAAAGGATTCGGTGGGTTCGTGGGGAACGAAAACGAGTCGCCATGAATTGCGGGATAAGATTGCGAGCGCGCCCTGAAGCTCGCGAAAATCCTCAGGCCAAAGACTTCCGAGTACCAACACCTTGTGATTAAAAAAACTCGCCCACGGCGGGACGGAGATACCTCGGTGAACTATGCGCTCGATACGCGGATCCCCCACCACTTTACTGGGAATCCCCAGGCCTTTTACATAATCACACGAGGCTTCGTCGACCGCTCCCACCCAGTCGAAATACCGGAGCGCGAAATGGGACAACTGTTTTCGGGGGTTTTGAAAAAAAGTCGCGATGAGCTTGACTCCAATGCCGCGCCTCTTGGCCTGAAGGAGCATTTCCGGCCAAAGCTCACGGTTGATGACAACGAGTAACCTGGGCTCTAGCGCATTTAGGAATCGGGTGACGAAAAAAGGGATGTCGAATGGCGAAAAATCGGCACCTGCCCAAGGCACCTTTCCGTCGCGGCGAGCGGTTTCGCGCAAAATGGCGCCCTCAGCCGATGGCGAAAAATAGGAGAGAAATATGGGGACAGATGGAGACTCGGCGAAAAGAGCGTCGATCACTCCCAGTGCCTGCTCGAACTCACCGGCCGAGCTGACATGAAACCAGATGGGATGAGCTATTTTCCGCACCGCTTTCAGTTTCGCAATACGACGATTTAAACCTCGTCTGGCCCAGAGTCCACGACGAAGTTTTCGGGAAAATGGGGAAACACACGCCGCTGCGATCAAGATGACCGGTGTAATGAATCGGTACAGATGGTGGAGCGGGTGAAGACGGCGAAGCGGAGGCGTCCGATTCGCGCAGGTCGTTGCAGTGCCACGCTCAATTACAGGGCCGCGATTAATGACCGTGCCGTCCTTCACGCTACCGCCTCGGCCATTTGCAGTGCCGTTTGAAGAATAAGTTGCGGGTCAATGTCGAGACAGTGGCGATGGCCCCGTATGCACGGCGCCTGTCCGTTTTTCGAGCAGGGCCTGCACCACAGATCGCGTCGTTCGGCGACGCGGCTTTTCGGGTGGAAGGGGAGACATCCCATCTCCTTGGACGTCGGTCCTAGGATGACGAGACTGGGAATACTAAGCGCATCCGCCATGTGCATCAGTCCCGTATCGTTGGCAATGACGAAGGCGCACTTTTTGAGTTCGCGGGCAGCGCCGGTGATGCCGAGTGTCCCTTGCGTGTTGGTCACACGGTCAGTGGAAAACCCGGAGACTATATCGGTACAAAAGTGGTCTTGTGTTCCGCCAAATACAATGACCTTCCACGAGGTTCGGCTCACGATCAGATCCAGCAGCCGTCGAAAGTTCGATTGCGAATAGCGTTTTCCAGGCCATTGCGCCGATGGGATGAGACCGATCGTACCGGGTACCTGGGTGGGTACCTGGGTGACATCGGGGGCAAGAAAAAGTTCGGGCCCAACATTATCAAACCCAACGCCAAGCGATTTGAGTGGGTCGATGTAACGCACAAGCATTCGATCGATTTGGGCCAGCAGAGGCAATTTGAAGGTGAGGGCCAGACTGCGACGCACGTAATTCTTTTCAAATCGGATGGTCTTAGTAGCACCGAGGAAAGTCGACAGGATGATTGACCGAATACTGAAATGCGCATCATAAACGAGATCGTAGCGCTCGCGTGAAAGTTCCCGGTAGAGGCGCCAGAGGCCGAGAACGCCCGCACTGCGGTCAATGGTGTGGATGCGATCCAGGTGGGGGTTGTTGCCCAAAAGTTCGGCAAAGTCCGAACGCACAGCCATGTCGATACGCGCATGGGGAAAGGCGCGCCTGAGGCAGCGAATCATCGCCGTTGCCATGACGATGTCTCCCAGCGAGCTGAAACGCAGTATGAGGATGTTTCTGGTGTTTCTAATGTCTCTGGTGTCCGTGGCGTTCGTGGTACCCATCCGTTTTACATCTGTGAGGGGCATGAAATATTCAATATGCGCAAACCATTTTCGAGGGTAATGCCCGTTGCCTTTACCAAGAGGATGCGCACCCCGCGCGTTGTGGGCGAGGCGCATTGAATCACCGGTAATTTGAAGTAGAAGCGGTTAAATGCCTTGGCCAGGTCGATAAGATAGCTGGTGACGTAAAAGGGCTCGTTTTCTCGTCGAGCGCGGTCGAGCTCTGAGCGGAAACGCGCAATCTGCAAAATGAGAGCATCCTCTTCGGGCGCAAACGGCTCCTGTGGCGCGGACCGAATAGACTCCACGAAATCGTGGTAGTCAGGAATCTCGCCGGCTTTTGCGAGAAGCGACCGGCACCGAACGAGTGAGTATTGCACGTACGGGCCCGTCTCTCCGTCGAGTGCCAGGACATTCTTCCAGTCAAACGTAATATCACGCGTGCGGTGAGCCGATAGTTGTCCAAATATCACGGCGCCCACGCCGACCATCTCAGCGACCGTCTCTTTGTCTGGGAGATCTGGATTTTTGGCAGTGCATTCTTTGAGTGCCAGTGCATGGGCTTCATCTAGCAGCTCATCGAGTAGGATGACGTGCCCCTGGCGGGTCGACATCTTTACATCGCCGAAGAGGACGGTACCGAAGCCAACATGATGCAGATTTGAGCTCCAGGTGAGGCCCATTTTTTGAAGGGTGGCAAAGAGTTGCTGAAAATGGAGCCGCTGTTGGTCGGATACGACGTAAATCATCTGATCAAAATCAAAGCGGTTATGCCGATCGATAGCGGCGGCGATGTCGCGCGTGAGGTAAAGTGTCGTGCCGTCGCGCTTTTGAATGAGCGCCGGGGTGGAGATGCCATCGAGTTCGACAATCCAGGCTCCTTCGGAAAGCTTGGCAGAGGCCTTGTCCTTGATGATCGCCAGCGTCGATTCCATCGCGCCGATGTATGCGCTTTCACCTTCGGTGTGGTCGAACGTGACGCCGAGGCGTCCCAGCGTGTGAAGCATGGCTTCCAGGCTGATGCGGCGAATGGAGGACCAGGTTTCGGTAGCGGTGACATCGTGCTCTTCCAACCTTTTGAGCCAGGAATTGGCGCGGTCTAGAAGTGAAGGGTCCTCGTCGCATTCCTTATGGAAGCGGACGTAGACCTCCATGAGGTGGGGCATTGCAACTTTCGCATCGACGAGTTTTTGCCTGTCTCCCCACAGGGAAAAAGCCGCAAGCAGCCGCGCGAACTGAGAGCCCCAATCACCGACGAAGTTGGTACGTTCGACTTGAAAGCCTTGGCTTTGGTAAATATTGGCTAGCGTGTTCCCGATGAGCGTGCTTCGAATATGCTGAAATCCTAGGCGTTTGGCGATGTTGGGTGAGCAGTACTCGATGACCACGCGGGGAACTTTGGATGTTGCAGGTGTGCTTTGCGACGAAAGTGGTGACGAAATCGGCGATGATACGGGTGATTGGCTGCCGTATTTTGTCCCCTCTCCGAGAGCGCGTCCGATGGTGATCTCAAACAGTAGGTGGGTGGGCCACCTAACATTGGCATAGGGGCCCGCGGGCTCCGCGATCAGCCCTTTTTGGTTGAGGGTTAAGCAAAGCCCCTTTGCGATCTCACCGGCCGAAGTGTTGAGACGCTTTGCCAATTTAAAGCAGGCAAAGGCGACGTGTCCGAGCTGAGGGTTAGGGGGTATACCCATCTCATTCATCAGGCTCTCGGGCGCAATCACCCCCGGACTGAAATGGTTCGCATTGAAATGGCCTGCAATCTCCGTCGCAAGTTGCTTTTTTAATTCAAGAAATGGCACTGTTTTGGTGCTGTTTTGGCACGTCTGGCCTCTGTTTCGAGGGCTGACGAGGGCTGACTAATGTAGGCACAGTGAAGGCACTGTAATGGGTTTGCGGGCCTTCTTCAAGAAGCGTTGCCACAGAAACGGGGCAAAGAAGCGTAGCTCAGAGGGCGGCTCCATCTTCAGTTCCATGTCCAGTTTCATGTGCAGTTCCAAAATTGCGCGAATGTATTGAAAGTACGATGCACCGCACTGTAAAATCAGGATCTTCGTAGATACCGGGGGTTTCCAAATGACCAAATCTTCTTGTCTCTGGCTTGTGCCTGTCTTTTTATGGCTGGCGGGCGGGGCAGAGGCAGATCTCGCTAGTCACGCTGATTATTCCGCCAGTGCCCTTAAATCCGTCGAGTTTATGGAGGCTCATCACATCAGCGGCCAAAAACTGGATGATTCCCAGAGCGATCGAATTCTCAGCGGGCTTTTCATGCGGTTGGACCCCGATCGAGTCTATTTCACGAAAGAGGACGTCCGGGAGTTTGATGATTTGCGTTTAACGATTGATGATAAAATTCGCGCCACGGATCTCACGTTCGTCGATCAATTGATAGCGCGTGTGCGAGTGAGAAGTCGCGAGCGTGCCACCGAGGCCAGTCGCCTGCTCTCTCGACCGATTGAGTTCAAGTCGAACGAGGTTTTGTCTCACAAACTCGAGTTTGTGGCGGACGTCGAAATGCCGATTCGACTGCTGAAGTTGATCAAGGCGCGCATCCTGAAGTTGCAAGACACACAAATACCCGAGCCCGATCTGGCGGCGGCCGCCAAGGGTGTGCTCGGGCAATTCGAATCGAGCGCTGCCTATTTTGAATGGCTGGAGAACGATTCGAATTCCGAGGTGCTCTTCGAGTTTTTTATGATCGAGGTGACGCGGTCTTGGGATCCCCACTCCACTTATTTTCTCCCGAACTCCTATAAGCGACTTAACGCTCGCATGGCTCAAAAGAGGGTGAGTGTGGGGATACGGGTGCGCGAAGATGGCTTCGGGCGTTTTTGGATAGACGGCGTCGTCGAAGGGGGACCGGCGTGGGGAGTCGTTCAGGCGGGGGACGAGATTATCGGTTTTTCGACGGGACAATCGGAGATCATCCCGGTAGCCGGAGCACCATTCGATTTTTTGGCGCAGCTTCTTGAGGGTGAAGTGGGGACGCTGGTAAATTTGAGCCTCCGATCTGGGGGCAAAGAGGTCCGCCAAGTCACGTTGGTGCGCGCGGTGGTTACTGGAGGCGACGAAGGAATTTCAACGCGTGTCGTTGGCACTGAGGTTCGTGGCCTGAGTCTCCAAATCGGTGTGATCCGAATTCCGTTTTTTTACGATGACCGTAAGGGAAAAAACTGTGCGACCGATACGAAGGCCATTCTTCAAAGTGATGCATTTAGAGACGTCGATGCAGTGATGGTGGATTTGCGCGGTAATCCAGGAGGGTCGCTCCTGGCAGCCGTTGAGCTCGCGGGGCTCTTCATCGATTCAGGCAATATCGTCCAGATACGCAGAAGAGGCGAAAACCACATTGAGAACGATCCCAGTCCGGGCGCGGTCTATACGGGTCCGCTTGTGGTAGTGACCAATCGATTGTCGGCGAGCGCCTCGGAACTTTTCGCCGGGTCTATGATGGATTACGGGCGCGCGCTTATCGTCGGTGATGACAAAACTTGGGGAAAGGGGACCGTCCAGTCCATTGTTCCCATGGTGCATGTGCTCGGTTCGGCAAAGGACTCCTTCGGGAAATCGGGGGGACTCAAGGTAACCATGGCCCAGTTTTTTCGAATGGATGGCACGTCTCACCACGGTATCGGCCTGCGTCCCGATGTGGTGCTTAATTCATGGGCGATGGGGCAGGGTCCGGAGGGAATTAAAGGTGCAGGCGCCGGGGCAACAACCCCGGATCGGATGGCTCCGGTTCTCGTGGCTGCCGAAAACCTGGATCCCAAGAAAATCCAGCGGGTACAGAATCGCTCGCGCGACCGGGTAAGACGCTCGCGGTCGCTGACTCGCGTGACAGAGCTCCTCGCAGAGGTGGAAAGAATCCGAAGCGCCCAGGAGGTCGGACTTTGGGTGGAAGCACGGGAAAAGGATCGATGGCTCCTGGCTGAGTATCACACATTGTCCAAATCATCGGTCGGTGTCTCGGGCTTTGATGAACGACTCGATTACGATGCCGAGTTGGTCAACATAACTGTCGATTGGATTCGCTAAGGTGCCTATCTAC